>NZ_JAWXVZ010000004.1:0-399952 GCF_033843645.1 Nesiotobacter zosterae
AACTCTCGAGACTGACCATCTCAAAAGCGGTCTGCTGGGGGGAGGGTTTCTTCAACATACCCCATTGAATCAAAAGTCCCCGCATAAAGCGAGGACTTTCAATCACTTTGTCAGCAGTCTGAAGCCGCCCTCATCTGAGAGCGGCTTTTTTTATCTTGCAGCTGGGAATGGAAACAACTCAGGATCGCTTAACTACACTGGCGGCACACAATTGACGCAGCGACACCAATGCCCTATCGCTAGAGCGGAGCTACAACCGCCACCCGCCATAGGTGTAGTTTCCAAGAAAAACACAAGCACTGAAAAACAGTGAGTTTCAAACAATGTCAAACCTGATTGTTATCGCCTATCCATCCCTCGAACAAGCCGAGGATGTGCGCAACAAGCTGTTCTCATTTCAAAAGGAATACCTCATTCAGATGGGCGATGCCGTGATCGCTGAGAAGAAACACGATGGCCACATAAAGCTTCACCAGATCTTCAGTACAACAGCCGCAGGGGCTGCAACCGGCAGTCTATGGGGGCTTCTAATCGGCGTTATATTCATGGTGCCCCTTGCAGGTGTTGCAGTGGGCGCGGCTTCAGGAGCACTCGCAGGCGCACTGAGCGACTTCGGTATCAATGACAAGTTCATGAAGGATGTCGCAGACAGCCTGCAGCCAGGGAACGCAGCGCTCTTTGTCCTCATCAACAAGATTACCATGGACAAGGTTCTGGCAGGGCTTGAAGGCACAGGCGGCGTCATCATGCAAACGTCCCTCGACCATTCAAAGGAAGAGGATCTGCGAAAGGCTCTGGCAGACCATATCTCTGAAAACCCGAAGTGAACGCCCAACGGTACTGCTGGTGTTATGCGCCCGAGAACAAGAAGGACGGTGGGCAATGACGGTTAACAAACGAGACGAACTACGTTACTCGCTACTGGATAGCGTTTTTGCGGGACGCGATGTCAACAAGCCATTGCCCAAATACAAGTTTCCAGAGAACGAACACAACGCCCGCGAAATTATGCAGGTAGTTCTTGATGAGCTTTATCTGGACGGCAACCCAAGGCAGAACCTTGCGACCTTTTGCCAAACCTGGGAGGAGGATGAAGTTCACCGCATCATGGACATGGCCATCGATCGCAACATGATCGACAAGAGCGAATATCCGCAAACTGCAGAGCTGGAAATGCGCTGTGTCCACATGCTGGCTGATCTCTGGAACTCTCCCGAGGCAACAGTCACCGTTGGAACCTCTACGGTCGGCTCATCAGAAGCCTGCATGCTCGGCGGCCTTGCTGCCAAATGGCGCTGGCGCGCCCGCCAGAAAAAGGCTGGAAAACCAACAGACAGGCCAAACCTTGTTTGTGGTCCGGTACAAGTTTGTTGGCACAAATTCTGTAAATACTGGGACATTGAACTGCGCGAGCTGCCCATGCAGCCGGACGCCTGTCACATGACTGCAGAAAGCATGCTTTCTGCTATTGATGAGAACACAATTTGCGTTGTCCCGACCTTCGGCGTCACCTACACCGGTCAGTATGAGTTTGTCGAGCCGCTCTCCAACGCTCTTGATGCCTATGAAAATGAAACCGGCATCAATATCGACATTCATGTGGATGCGGCCTCCGGCGGCTTTCTTGCCCCCTTCTGCGCCCCCGACATTAAGTGGGACTTCCGTTTGCCCCGGGTCAAATCCATCAGCACCTCCGGCCACAAGTACGGTCTGGCCCCACTGGGCGTAGGATGGATCATCTGGCGCGACGAAAAAGAACTCTCCGAAGACCTGATTTTTTCGGTCCCTTATCTGGGTGGACAAGTTGGAACTCTAGCCATCAACTTCTCCCGCCCCGCTGGCCAAGTCATCTCGCAGTACTATCTCCTCAACCGGCTTGGCCGAGAGGGTTATCGCCGCATTCAAATGGCTTGCTACGATACGACACAGTGGCTCGCCGAACAGATCGAACGGCTCGGCCCCTTCGAGTTCATCAATGCCGGGGATCCACAACAAGGTATTCCCGCCGCCTGCTTCAAGGTGCGCGACGGTGCCACCCTGCCCTACTCTCTCTATGACCTGAGCGCGAAGTTGTTAGAGCGCGGATGGCAGGTGCCAGCCTTCAAGCTGCCTGCAAATGTTCAAGACACCGACGTGATCCGCATCATGATCCGCCAAGGTGTCAGCCGAGATCTGGCCGCGCTGTTGCTCGAGGACATGAAACGCACGATCAAGCATTTCGAAAGCCACCCTGTAGCCGTGCCGATGACGGAGCAAGAACGCGGCGCATACAAGCACAACTAATGGCCGCGGCGAGGTAGGACCAGCCATGACGGAAGTAACAGCGAGCAAGGAGACCACCAAGAGCGTTGCTCAAACGGTTAAGCTCTCAGTGTTCACACTCGCCATAATGAACGTTGCTGCTGTTGTCAGCCTTAGAGGGCTTCCAGCCGAGGCTGAGTACGGCCTCGGATCAATCTTCTATTATTTGTTTGCCGCCGTATTTTTCCTCATACCTGTTTCTCTGGTTGCTGCAGAGCTGGCTTCAACTCTTCCGCAAAAGGGCGGCATTTTCCGCTGGGTCGGCGAAGCCTTTGGCCCGCATATCGGCTTTCTGGCAATCTGGTTGCTCTGGATCGAGAGTACCATCTGGTTTCCAACCGTGCTGACCTTTGCAGCGGTCTCATTGGCATTCATTGGACCCGACCAGACATGGGACCAAGCGTTATCCGCCAACAAGTTCTATGTGCTTGCCACCTGCCTGATCATCTACTGGGGGGCGACACTGGTGAACCTGCGCGGCGTTGCAGCTGGAGCCAAGCTCTCCAAGTACGGCGCGTTGATTGGAACGATCATACCCGGCGCTATCATTATCCTGTTCGGCATACTCTGGGTGCTTTTGGGCAAACCCATTCAGATGCCAATTAATAAGGCCGAGCTTATCCCCGACCTGACCCAACTCAACAATTTGGTTTTGGCCTCAAGCATTTTCCTGTTCTACGCAGGCATGGAAATGAATGCCGTACACGTGCGCGAGATTGACAATCCCTCTCGCAACTATCCCCGTGCAATTTTCCTCTCCTCGGCCATTACTGTAGCGCTGTTCGTCCTCGGCACCATGGCGATCGGCTTCATCATTCCCCGGAGCGAAATCAACCTCACCCAAAGCCTTCTCGTCGCTTACTTCGACTATTTTAATGCTTTTGGTCTGGGTTTTCTGGCGCCAGTCATGGCTATAGCGCTCGCCATCGGCGTGCTGGCAGGCGTCTCCACCTGGATTGGCGGACCAAGCCGCGGCCTCCTTTCCGTTGGACACGCTGGTTACCTGCCCCCGTTCATGCAGAAAACCAACAAGAACGGCATTCAGATCAACATCTTGCTCATTCAAGGCGGCGTCGTAACACTACTCGTGCTGCTGTTTGTGGTTCTTCCGAGCGTTCAGGCCGCCTACCAAATCCTCTCCCAGCTCACAATCATGCTCTATCTGATCATGTATGTGCTGATGTTCACAGCAGCCATCTACCTGCGCTTTCGCAGCCCTAATTTGCCGCGCCCATATAAAGTGCCTGGTGGCACCATTGGCATGGTGGTGATTGGAGGCATTGGCTTGGCCGGAGCGCTTCTTGCCTACGGTCTCAGCTTCCTGCCCCCCGCCCAAATAGCCGTCGGCAGCCCTGTTGCCTGGGTCGGCTTGTTGGCTTTGGGAAACATTGTTTTTGTTGCGATACCTTTCATCATTTACGCTTTGCGCAAACCAAGCTGGAAGACGGCAATCGACGAAGACACTTTAGAACCATTTACATGGCAACGCCCTGCAGAGCCGCAAGCGAAGGGCAAGTGAGATGCCCCTACCCTACACCGCAAAACAGCTGCAAGCTGCTGTTCATACCGGGTTCTCTGTGGCTTTAAAGTGTTCAGGCGGAAGCAATGCCAGCTACATCCCCTATTTGGCTTCTGTTGACCCCAACTTGATTGCCGTCACCATCGTGACAGTGGACGGGAACACCTTCGCAGCAGGAGACAGTCAATACCAGTTTGCTATCGAGTCCATATCCAAAGTCTTCACGCTCGCGCTCGTCATGGATCAAGTCGGCTCTCCAGCCCTCAGAGCCAAGGTGGGTGCGAACCCCACCGGCATGCCATTCAACTCGGTCATGGCTCTCGAACTTGCTAAGGGCAAACCCATGTCTCCTCTGGTCAATGCTGGCGCAATTTCTACTGCCAGCCTAGTCAGCGGAAAGACACCGGATGAGCGTTGGCAAAAAATTCTCGCCACGCAGTCCGCCTTTGCAGGGCGTGATCTGGTGCTATCAAGCGAGATCAACCAGTCCGAACAAACAACCAACTTCCATAACCGTGCCATCGCATGGCTGCTTTACTCCGCTGGCACATGCTATTCAGATCCGATTGAGGCGCTCGACATCTATACCCGCCAGTGCTCTACCCTGATCTCAACCACTGATCTGGCGGTGATGGGGGCTACTCTGGCCAACAAGGGGAAGAACCCAATCACAGGAAAGCAAGTGATTGGAGCTGAAAATGTGCGGCATATTTTGGCGGAGATGATGATGGAAGGCCTCTACACAGCATCGGGTGATTTCGCTTACACCGTCGGCCTGCCGGGAAAAAGCGGTGTCGGCGGAGGCATCCTGGCGGTTGCACCAGGCAAACTTGCGATTGCTGGTTTCTCTCCCCCTCTGGATGCGAATGGGAACAGCGTACGCGGGCAGGCCGCCGTCAAATCCATCGCTGAAGAGCTCAAACTTAACCTGTTTGAAGCCTGAGTACAGGCAGCTCGTACTGCTGCCTTACCCCTGATGTTCTACGCGCCCCCAATCGATCTTGGCCCAAATGCGCTCATAAATGAAGTAAATCATAAAGCCCAACCCGGCGTTCACCAGAGCCATCAGCCCCCCAGTCCAGTAAGAGCCCGTAAACAAGAACCCAACAATCATCATGACGACCAGACCCGTGATTTGCCAAAAACAGGCTTTAACAATCGTTCTAAACTGCGTGTCCATTTTTACTCCATGATTCCATAGGCTTACGCAGTCTATACACCTGAAACCCGATGTTCAGGAAGGCATTATATTATTTACAATTATTATCATATGAGCAATAAAATAAACTATGACTAATAAAATGGACAAACGTGAGAGAGCTGCTCGCTTTCGTGTGCGCCTGCTGCAAGCATTAGAAGCTGCAAAAATGAGTCAGAGTGCACTGGCACGGCAAATTGGCGTGGAGCGCTCCACAATTTCACAGGTAGTCAACAGTGAGGACGCGCGCCTTCCAAACGCTCATGTGGTTGGGGAATGTGCTGCAGCACTCAATGTTAGCGCCGATTGGCTCTTAGGTCTCACTGACAAGCCCGAACAGGCAGGCGATTTGCTCCGCACCTCGTTTTCCATGACGAGGGCCGCCAGAGCCGCCGCTGACGAGGAGATCTTCAACTGGCACCAAGAGGCGACGGGCTACAAAATCCGACATGTGCCCGCCACCCTACCGGATATGCTAAAGACCCGCGGCGTCCTGCGCTGGGAATACGCCACTCATTTCAAGGGATCTCCAAAGGAGGTCATTGCCGCCTATGAAGAACGGCTTGACCTTTTGAAAGGTCGGGGATCCGACTACGAGATTGCAGTCCCACTCCACGAGATTGAAAACTTCGCGGCGGGCCAAGGCTACTATCAGGGGCTCCCCGCCGACATTCGCCGCAAGCAACTGGAAACGATTTTGGATGTCTACGATGAGCTGTTTCCCGCACTCCGTGTATTTCTGTTCGACGCCAAGCACATCTACAGCGCCCCTATAACCGTTTTTGGTCCGCTGCTGGCAGTGGTTTACATTGGTCAGAGCTATCTGATTTTCCGCGAGAGCGAACGCGTACGCACACTCTCTCACCACTTCGACACGTTGGTGCGAGAATCCGAAATCGACGCGCGCGCTATTCCCGATTTCTTGAACGACCTCATCGCTCGGCACTTCTAACGGAGCGCGTCACCAGCGGCTTGTTGGGAAGTACCAGAAGTTTGTGCAGAAAAAAATTGAGTTCCCTTGGCATGATCTGCTGAAACCTGGGAACTTGACGCGGCATGTGTTGTCTCAGGTAGTTCATTTGGTCGGCGGCCCGGAAGAAATCGATTTTGGTGCGGCTCCATGCATCAAAATAGAATGCGTAGTCCCAATAAACCGCAGCCACCATGTCAGTTAAAGAGCATGCTAGCCGCTCTGGCATGGAGATGTGATCGTGAGTAAGTCCGCGCCCTGCGTAAAATGGTGCGCCCCAACAGTGAACTGACGCTCCAGCCATCAACGCCTCAAAACCCAACTGGCTGGAAACGCAGTGTACTTCAGTGGCGACATCAAAGAGCAGCCATGGGTTTACGCTTTCCTGCAACAGCTGCACACGCGTGTCTCGCAACAGCTTATCGGGAATACAGCCCTTCTTTCGGCCCGACATTACATCTGGATGCGTTTTGACGATGACGGGGCGACTGGGGTAGGCCTCCAGCACATATGCCAGCATTTCCGCAAAGCGGCCCTCGCTCGCTTGAGCACCCGAAATGGACATATCGCCAAAGGTTTGATCAACACACAAAACAGCGTTCTCAGTATTAAACGACAAGATAGACGCCGGATGGAGGTCCCTTTCAAAACTGTTGTACTTTGAGAGCCCCAAAGACTTCAGGGTTTCAATAACTTGAGCACCAAGTGTATCGCCGTGAGCATCTACCCTGCTCGCTATAAGCTTGTCGAGACGCGTTGCCTGCTGTGTGTCGTAGTAAATGCCCAAATCGTCATAGAACAGGGAAGCCGATGGCGATGTGGGCCCAGGGTAGATGGAACGAAGAAAGCCGTCTTCGATTGCCAGATACCTAAGACCATTATTCTTGGCATAAAGGCGCGGATCGTTGATGGCAGGCTTGTTGCCCCATCCCACTACGGCGACCACACCCGCGGGGGGTTTCTGCGTTCTGCGAAGATAGACTGGATCCAAGCCCGTGATCTGAGAAATTTCGTGGCGGTAAGCCCAGACGCCCGATCCAATTACCGCTACTTTCGCCATGATCCGCCCCCTGATTGGGGAAGGAGAGTAGGATGCCCTTGTGCTTCAGAAAATCCGCAGGTTTTCCCAGCTCAAAAGCACCGGAGTCCGGCATCAGCGAAGCAACCCCTGGATCTCAAAGGACCAATTTCGGGAAAAGTCGAGAAACAAACTCTGAAGCGAGCCCATGTACTTCTGTTGATGATACAGCAGCCAATACTGCCGATGCATTTCTCCCGGCACATGGATTTGGCCAACACGCCCCTCTTCCAGCGCATGAGACGTTGATAGCTTGGACAAGCACGCATATCCAAGATTTGCGGTGACCGCATTGATAATTGCCTCATGGCTATTCAACTCAAACGAGCAGTGCCACTTGGGCATTTTCGGCGCAAGATTTTGCAGGAAGAACTCTCGAGTTCCAGAGCCGGGTTCTCGGAGCAACCAATCTGAGGCGTTAAGTTCGCTAAAGTCTTTGATGCGCTTTGAATTGAGGGGACTATCCGGAGCACACAGCACCACCATCTCATCTTCATGCCAAGGTTCAAGAACGAGATCCGGCTCGTCAACGCGCCCCTCAACAAAAGCCAAATCCAGCTCGAACCCCAGCAACATGGTCACGATCTGAGAGGTATTGGCAATCTCCAAGGTCTGCTTTTTGTGTCCGGTTTCGGCTCTGAAATGGCCGAGCAAATACGGCAGCACGTGATTGCCGATCGTGTGACTGCCACCAATGCTCAGCGCGCCAGCCAACGGATCCACATCACTCAAAAGCCCTTCAATCTCCTCGGAACGAACGAGAAGCTCAGAGGCGAGTGGCAACAACCGACGGCCTTGCGCATTTAGGTGAAGTCTGTTGTTCAACCGATCGAACAACCTCTTGTCGAGGAGGCGCTCCATCTCCGAAAGCGCCGTACTTACCGCGGGCTTGGAGAGATGAAGCCGTTCCGCAGCAGAGGTAACAGATTGCTCCTGTGCCACGGCAAGAAAGACTTTGATTTGCTTCAAGGTCACCGTCATGGGAACAGAGTTTAACATGTTCCAATTTATCGAACAGGTGTTTTTGAAGTTTCAAATATTCAAAACAGAAAGGAAAGGATATTCATAAACCCAAGGCCCAAATGATTGGACCGCCCCTTCAGAGCCGAGCGACCATGAACAAATCCGCCCTCAAAACTAAACTGACAGCTATTCCAACCCCAATGGCCGGCCTTGCCCTCGGTATCGCAAGCCTTGGATGGTCTTGGGAGAATATGGGCGCTTTCCACGGGCAGCTTCAGCACTTGAGTGCAGCCATCGGCGGCGCCATGCTCTTGGCACTAGCTCTGAAGTTCTTGATTGTCCCAAGATCTTTGCTTGATGACCTGAAGCACCCAGTAGTTGGCAGTGTTGTCCCAACATTTGCCATGACCAGCATGATACTCTCAAAGTCGGTTGGAGATTACTCAGTCATGCTGGGCTCAGGGATTTGGCTGTTCGCCGTTGTGCTTCACCTTTGTTTTCTTGCAGGTTTCATCTTTCACCGAACAAAACAGTTCCATTTCCTGCACATGGTCCCCAGTTGGTTTGTGCCTCCGGTTGGAATTGTCGTGGCCAATGTGGCCTTTCCTGAAGTTGAGGCTCTACGCCCATTTGCCAATGCCTTACTTGTATTTGGAATGGCCAGCTATGCGGTCATGTTGCCGATCATGATGCACAGGCTGATCTTTCACTGCAAAGTACCAGACGCGGCGAAGCCAACACTGGCAATCCTGGCGGCACCAGCCAGCCTGTGCCTGGCGGGGTACCTCACCATGACCCCGGACCCTTCACCAGTGATTGTTGGTCTGCTCGGAGGCATCGCCGTGTTGATGACCATGCTCATCTACATGGCCTCAGGGCGCTTGCTGCGGCTATCCTTCTCCCCGGCCTATGCTGCCTACACCTTCCCGCTCGTGATCGGGGCAACTGCGATGTTCAAGGTAGCAAACTACATGCAATCTCAGGGCCTAAGCCTTGAGTACGTGGAGCAGGTACGATGGATTGCAACCGTCGAGCTTTATATTGCCACGCTGGTGATCATCTACGTGACAGCGCGCTATCTTTGGCACTATTCGCCGCTCCACAAGATAGGGCTAGCTGCTCAGGAACGCCAAGCTTAAGGCGCTACAGAGTTTCAATCAGCTGCTCTATGATGGCTGCAACCCCATCTTCGTCATTTGAAGGTGCCTGATACAGCGCTACTTTTGCGATGTCTTCGCGAGCATTTGCCATAGCAAACGAATAGTTCACACTTTCCAGAAGGGTGCGGTCATTTCCACTGTCCCCAAACGCGGCTGCGTGCGACCAATTTAGGCGCATGGAGTAGAGCAAGGCCTCAGCTGCCCGAGCCTTGTTCAAGCCCTTGGGAACAAACTCCAGATAGGTGTCAGTCGTTCGGAAGCAGTCAATATGCTCTGCTATTTCAGAGGGAAGCCCTGAAGCCAAAGCATTGAGAGTCTCATCACCGCCAATGGCCATAACCTTGATGGCCTCATCCAGTTGCTTAGGCACATAGCCGATCTGACGGGGCTCTTGATTTAAGAACTCCACGCGCTTTCGGGTGCGCTCGTTGTCCTCAGCCGCGCACCACCCTTTGGCATCATGAATGGTCATAAGCACGTCGTGACGACAGAGATAGTCGCAAAGCGCAAGAGCAGCTTGTTCCTCAAAACGCCCGGAAAGAGTGATTTCCCCGGTCACCGTGTCACCCCGCACACCGCCATTAAGGGCAATATACGGCCCAACCAACTCCAACTCCTCGCAGAGCGCCTCTACAACATTTGCTGGCCGACCTGTCGCCAGCACAACCGAATAACCCAAGCTTTGAGCGGTCTTGAGGGCCTCTCTACTTCGCAAGGATATCGCCCCTTCGGAGTTAACCAGCGTCCCATCAAGATCTATGAAGAAAACTCTGATATGGCGCGCAGCTGCGTGAGGCGAGAACATGTGGCGTAATCCGCGTTGATCCAATCAGAATTTTCTAAATGGTTTCGCGGTAGTTTTCCATAAGGGCAGCTGCGCAAATCGCGATATATCTGGGCAGCACTCAGGCCGGTATCTCCTTTCCATCCCAAGCAAAACACTTGCCTGTGTCTGCAGCTGTCATCTGATCAAGCACGGCCAACAGGCATTGCGCGGAGTGGTTGGCAGAAAACAGTTTGTCTTCGGGTACGTTTCCCTGAAATGGCTTCGAAAGTCCTGTATCCACGGTTCCAGGATGCAAGCCGACGACCATGCCCTCTGAGTTCTTGCGCTCGTATTCGATGCTTGCAGATTTCAAGATCATGTTCAAAGCAGCTTTTGAAGCCCTATAAGAGTACCAACCGCCGAGGTGATTATCGGATATGCTGCCAACACGTGCCGAGATTGCGGCAAACTGTGCCCTTTGCCGCCGGTGCAGCAACGGCAAAAAGTGCTTGAGAACCAATGCGGGGCCAATTGAGTTCACCGCGTAGATCTTCGCCATATTTTCTGCTGTCAGATCACGCCAACTTTTCTCAGGCATGGAATGGTCATCATGGAGCATCCCCGTGGCGACGATAACCCGATCAACGCCACCATCCGGAATTGTTTTGGCAGCCGAGATAATGGATGCCTCCTCTGTGATATCCAATTGCCCAGGGACGACGTTTGGCTGATCAATGCCGCTGGGCTGGCGAGATAACGCGATGACTTTCGCGGATGGGTAACGCCGAACACTCTCCTCCACCAAGCCCCGACCAATCCCACCTGAAGCACCGACGATGACGATCCGTTCCATGCCGTTTCCTCACTTCTTTGATTATTGACCAGTATGTTACGCCTGCCAGGAAGCGAGAGATCAACTCCGCAGGTGCCTCGTCTTGGATCGGCCTATCCTTGCCCATTGGTATTGAGCGGAAGACAAATTTCAATCCCGCCCTATCCTTGGGGTCAACGCAATCAATCAAAGGCAATGTGCATGGCTTCCACCAATCTTGTTGTTGTTCTGGGCGATCAGCTCTCGATGTCTCTGTCTAGCCTCAAGGACGTGGAACGCGCTGACACCGTTGTCCTGATGGCGGAGGTGGCCGCTGAAGCTTCCTACGTAAAGCATCACAAGAAAAAGATTGCATTCCTGTTCAGCGCGATGCGCCACCACGCGCAGGCGCTGGAAGCAGATGGCTGGCGAGTGGACTACATAGAATACGGCGCCTCGGGCAACTCAGGCACCCTGTGTTCAGAAATCGCGCGCGCTGCAAAACGTTGGAACGTGGATCGCGTTTTCATGACAGAACCTGGTGAATGGCGCCTCAAGCAAGAGTTTGAGGCTCTTAAACCTGATCTCGCCTGCCCTTTGGAAATGCTGCCCGATGACCGGTTTCTATGCAGCCACGCTGAGTTCTGGCAATGGTCCAAGGGCCGCAAGCAACTGCGTATGGAGTACTTCTATCGCGACATGCGCCGCAAGACAGGGTTGCTCATGGACGGTGATCAACCCGAGGGAGGCCAATGGAACTATGATCAGGAGAACCGCAAACCCGCGGCCGACGACCTGTTCATGCCAAACCCGCCACAGTTCGAGCCAGACAGCATCACAAAAGAAGTGCTTGCCTTATGTGAAAAAGAGTTTGCCGATCACGTTGGCGAACTCTTCCCGTTTTGGCTGGGCACGACAAGAGAGCAAGCGGAACAAGCAGCGGATTACTTCTTTGAGCAGGCCCTCCCATTCTATGGCGATTACCAAGATGCAATGTTGGTAGGACAACCCTTCCTCTATCACTCAGTCCTGTCGCCCTATATCAATTGTGGCCTCCTAGACCCGCTTCAGCTTTGCAGGAGAGCCGAGGAAGCCTACAAGAAAGGCCGAGCCCCTTTGAATGCTGTTGAAGGCTTCATTCGGCAAATCATTGGGTGGCGGGAGTTTATCAGAGGCATTTATTGGCTCAAAATGCCAGAGTATATCGAACTCAATGCCCTTGATGCGCAACGCGACCTACCGGCCTTTTATTGGACCGCCGACACGCAAATGCTGTGTCTCAAGGAAGCCATTGGCCAAACACTTCAACACGCCTACGCCCATCACATTCAACGCCTGATGCTCACGGGAAATTTCGCAATGCTAGTGGGCGTTGCACCGAAACAAATCCACGAATGGTATTTGGCAGTTTACGCAGACGCCTATGAGTGGGTTGAGCTTCCCAATACCTTGGGCATGAGCCAGTTTGCGGATGGAGGCATTTTTGCATCAAAACCGTATGCGGCGAGCGGAAACTACGTGGCAAAAATGTCCAACTACTGCGACAGCTGCACCTACAATGTGAAGAAGAAAACCGGCCCAGACGCATGCCCAATGAATGCCCTGTACTGGCACTTCCTCTCTCGCAACGAAAAGCATTTGGCCAAAAATCCACGCATCGCGCAAATCTACAGCACATGGAACAGAATGTCTGACGCCAAGCGAAAAGAATACATCGACAGCGCCGACGCTTTTCTGCAAACGCTGACGTAGCCAATCAGTCGAAGGGAAAGCTCATCTGGTTCTTCTTGGAATTGGCTGCCTTGGTAGTGCGACGGTTGATCTGTGCGATGCCGCTCCGGCGACTGCCATGTTTCTGCTGTATGGCGTTAGCCTGTGACCGGAAGGGCTCACCTTTACGGACCGCCCATAGCTTTTGCCGCGCTTCCTTTGCTGCCGTCATGTGGTCAACAATGGGCAACGGATAGGATTTATCAAGGACTTGTCCCGCGCCCTCCCACTTCCAGGGCTCCTGCAAAAAATTGTCAGGCACCTCCCGCAGTTCAGGGATCCACCTACGCACAAAGGCTCCGGAGGGATCTTGATCATAGCCCTGCTTGACGGGATTGTAGATGCGAATGGTGTTGATGCCTGTTGTGCCGGACTGCATTTGAACCTGCGGCCAATGTATGCCCGGTTCGTAATCGACAAACTGGCGGGCAAGATGGAGCCCGGGCTGCCGCCAATCCAACCACAGGTGATACGAGGCGAACGCCATAAGCATGGCACGCATTCGGAAGTTCATCCATCCTGTAACTCGCAGATAGCGCATGCATGCATCAACAAAGGGAAATCCGGTTTCACCCTTCTGCCAAGCCTTTAACAGCTCTACATTTTCCGCGGTGCGGAGGCCATTGTAGGCGCGATGTAGATTTCTTGTCTCGATCGAGGGCGCATCTTCGAGCTTCTGCATGAAATGGCAATGCCAATGCAGTCGTCCTGAGAACGAGGCAAGCGCCCCTCGCCAACCCTCAGGCGCCTGTGTCATCTGCTTTAGCTCAAGTTGGCGGTTCCATGTTGCCTGAGCGACCTCGCGCATGGATATGCAGCCGTAGGCAAGGTAAGTCGAAAGCCGAGAACAACTGTTTTCCGCGGTCAAAGGGCTGGACATGGCTTTCCTGTAAGGACCGGCGCGCTCGAACAAGAACGAGTTCAAAATGCGAAGGCCCTGCACCCTGCCCCCAATCTGCCGACCTTGGCAAGGATCGCTCACGAGCCCCAGTGACTGCGCTCTCGGCAAAGATGACCCGTCAATTGACACAGGAGCCAAGGCCTTGGGTGCTGGCGCAGCCGGCTCGCCCATAACTCGATCCCAACGCCGGGACCACCCGCTACGGTCTTTCAAACCACGGATCACACCGAACTGTGGCAGCTGATACCATGGTATGTTGCGCGCTTTGCACCATGCGGAGACCTTCTTGTCGCGCGCATAGCTCCAGCCATTCCCCGTCTCCTCGTGAGACCACAACCGTTCGAACTGATAAGTGCGTTGGAGCTTGGTGAATACCTCCACAACATCTCCGAACTGGACCAGCAACGGCTGGCCGAGATTGCGCAGAGAAGTGTCCAGGTCTTCAAGGCATTCCGTCACAAAGGCCCACTGCCGGGCTGACGCATCAGGCTGCGCCCACAGCTCCGGCTCAACAATGTAGACCGGCAAAACAGGGCCTCTTTGCGCAGCATTGAACAGAGGGGCGTGATCGTCAACACGAAGGTCGCGTTTAAACCAAACGAGTTCCATTGGTGAGCTCTTATGTTGTTTATTGGTCTACGCTTTTCATCATTAATGAGATCAAACTGGAAACGTATGCAGCAACTGAGAGCTGCGTTGCGATTTCTGCAAGAGACTTCGCCATTCTGGCAGTCTGCGGTTTTTATCGGGGGCAGGTCACCCGCGCAGGCCACGCCAACAAAAATGGGCCCGGATGTTACTCCGGGCCCACTGAAAATATACGCTCATCAAATGCCGATGAATGGCTGCAAAATGCGATTGATTACGCCCTTGAACTCCAATGGCGCGTCCGTGTAAATCAAGCAAATGCAGTCTTCGTCAGTATCTGCAATGGGCTGGTGATCGATCTCACCATCCGCTTCCTGAACATCCCCGACCTTGTAACGCCCGCTCTCATCACTGTAAGAGCCTTGCATCACCATCGTGAGCTCATAGCCGCGGTGACTGTGGGTGGGTGTTACGAACCCCGGCGAAAGCTTCAGCAGGCGGGTCTTTTCGCCCCGATTGCCGCCGACGGGCAATATGAACTGTTTGATTCCAGGAGCCACTGATTTCCAAGAAAGCTCGCTGTAATCCTTGCCAAGCAGCAACTGCAATGGCTCCGGCATATGGGAAAGGTCAGGTGTTGACGCAATCCTTTCCATCGCCGCATCGCTGCTGGGCTCATTTTCGATGCGGAGCATCAGATCATCGAAAGAACCGGAAGACATTGGCACGCCATCCAGCTCGTCAATCAAGGCTCCACCAACGGCCTCAGCCGTGAATACACGCTGGGCACACCGCTTGCACATGTGGATGTGGCTGGCCACGAAGAGACTCGCCCCTTCTGACAAGGCACCAGCCGCATAACTCATGAGCATTTCATCACTGATGTGGTGATTGATCATGTTTCAAACTCTGCCAGTTTCTTCCTTAGCCGCCCAAATGCCAGTCTCAGTCTTGATTTAACTGTCCCCAGGGGGAGCTGCAGTCGGCTTGCTATTTCCGCATGTGTTACTTCTTCATAAAATGAGAGCCTTACCAGTTCCGCTTGATTGGGCGGCAACTCAGCCAACGCTTCATTTATGATCAGAGACATCTTCGGCTGATCAACGTCCCTATCTTGGGTACCGTCATCTACGAGTTCGGCTTCAAAGAAGTGTTCTTCTTTTTGAACGAAGCGCTTCTCCCTGCGAAGACGGTCAATGCGATGATTCCTAGCGATCGTGAAGATCCAGGTAGATGCAGCGGACCGGGATGGATCGTAGAGGTGAGATTTGCGCCAAACAAGCACAAACGTCTCTTGAACCATTTCCTCAGCCATCGCTTCATCAGTTCCGGAACGCATGTAAAACTGCTTCAACCGTGGGGCGAAATAGTCATACAGCTCGCGAAACGAACCCCGATCTTGCGTCGCACTCATCGTTGCGAGCAATTGGCTTAACCTGTTGGGCGGCACAGAAGTCCCCCCGCTGGGTGACGCAACAATTTCCCGTTGTTGATAGGGCACAGACTCATCCTATGATGCTCGACACTTTCTACTTACGTGTGACAGAGCCCACTGGATCACTAAACAAGACTGAAGCGTCCATGTGATCCAATACGCGTTAACCCACATACGAATAACAGATTGAAATCAGGGAACAAGTCTTAATGAAGATTGCGGTTATCGGGTCTGGTATTTCGGGTCTATCAGCAGCGTGGCTACTCTCCAAAGCCCATCACGTCACTCTTTACGAGAAGGATGACCGTTTGGGCGGGCACTCCAATACGCAAAGTGTGTCGGTCGATGGCGAGAGAGTGGACGTCGATACTGGGTTCATCGTGTACAATGAACGGACCTACCCCAACCTAACAGCCTTCTTTGACCACATGGGGGTAGCAACCGACGCTTCTGACATGTCCTTCGCTATTTCCGCACAGCAAGGCGCCTATGAGTATTCCGGCTGCGGTTTTAATGGACTGTTTGCGCAACGGAAAAACCTCTTCAGTCTCCGTTTCTGGAGCATGTTGAAAGACATCAAGCGCTTCTATGACAACGCAGCAGCGGATGCAGAAAGGCTGCCACCGGACTACACCCTTCGATCTTATTTGAATGAGCAGCGCTACTCCGAAGGGTTTATCCATGATCACCTCATTCCAATGGGGGCGGCCATATGGTCCATGCCAGCGGAACGGATGATGGCGTTCCCGTTTCAAAGCTTCATCGGTTTTTGTCAAAACCATGGATTGATCCAGTTCCGCGATCGCCCGAAGTGGCGAACGGTAGCCGGAGGCTCGAAAAATTACGTCTCAAAGATTGCCGAAGAGATTTCAGGTTCCATCGAACTGAATACGGCAATCACTCAGCTGAACAGATTGCCCGGTTTCGTTGAGATCGTTGACCGCAACGGGGACAGTCAGCGCTATGATCATGTTGTCATAGCGGCGCATTCAGACCAGGCCCTTCGCATCCTCGAAAGCGGAAGCCTTGGCGCCAGTGACCAAGAACGCGCGCTGCTGGGCTCGATCCACTACCAGAAGAATATTGCGCTGCTGCACACTGATAAGAGCCTGATGCCGAAAACACGCAAAGCTTGGGCAAGCTGGAACTACCTCAAGACAGAGGAGGAAGGCGAGACCAGCCTCTGCGTTACCTACTGGATGAATCGGTTGCAGAACCTAAACGTGAGCAAGGACCTTTTCGTTACGCTGAACCCTACTCACCAGCCCGCTGAAGGCACTATCTTGCGCAGCATGGTCTACAGCCACCCCGTGTTTGACAGCAACGCGCTCAAAGCTCAATCTAGCCTTTGGGAACTGCAGGGCCACAACCGCACATGGTTCTGCGGAGCTTATTTTGGACATGGGTTCCACGAAGACGGGTTGCAGTCAGGATTGGCTGTGGCTGAGGCGTTGGGGAACGTACGCCGTCCGTGGAATGTTGAAAACGAGTCTGGCCGCATCCCACTGTTGCAAGCAGGGGTATCTGCAACGGATCGGCAGGCGGCGGAGTAAGATCGATGGCAGCTTTCACAGCGGCAGCAGCTGCGCCGACAACAGAGCCAGCAGCGTTCTATCTGGGTGATGTCGTGCATACCCGCCACCAAGACACGAACCATAGCCTGAATTACAAAGTGTTCTCTCTGCTTACAGATGTAGACCGCCTGGAGGAGCTAAATCAGGTAAGCCGTCTTTTTTCGGTCAACAGGTGGAACATTTTCAGCTTCTGCGAGCGCGATCACATGGAGGCTGGTGAGACGTCGATACGTGGCTTCGTTGAGAAACTCCTGATCGAAAACGGCCTTCATTTCCAGGCCGGCCGGATTGATCTGCTAGCCTATCCGCGCTTCCTTGGCCATGCCTTCAATCCGCTATCGATCTTCTATTGTCACGACGTCGATGGAAAGTTGCGGGCCATTTTGTATCAAGTCCGGAACACCTTCGGAGAGTGGCATCACTACCTCACCGAGGTGGAGCAGGATCAGGTGGCCTACGACCACTCCTGCGACAAGAACTTCTATGTATCACCCTTCATTCATATGGAGTGCACCTATCACTTCAAGGTGCGCAAACCAGATGAAAGCGTTTCCGTGGTAATCCGTCAGACCGACAGAAACGGTCCCATGCTGACAGCTGCCTTCAGAGGTCAGAGACAAAAGCTGACTTCAGGCACACTGCTATGGTTCGCCCTACGATATTTCCAGGGTGGCTTCAAAATACTGGCTGGCATTCATTGGGAGGCTCTCAAGATGTGGACAAAGGGAGCAAAACTTCAGCCAAGGCCCAAACCGCCGGCTCATCTTGTAACTAAAATGTCATCAGAAACAGTAACATACGGCAAGGAAGTCCAATGAGCATTGATGAGAACCGTGTCGTCGTAACCTCCGCTGAAACAAAGAATTCTCACGGCCGCCTCCCAACAATGAACCTCTGGCGTCGGATGATCGTTGCAGTGCTTCGGCACCTGGAGCAAGGCCACCTCACACTCGTTTTTCCTGAAGGAAACCGCGCCGAGTTTGGTGTGAAGAGCACCAATGCTCCCAGTGTTGAGGTCCGCATTCACAACGAGCGTACCTTCCGCCGCCTAGCCCTTGGTGGGCACCTTGCGTTGGCTGAATGCTATATGGAAGGAGATTGGAGCTGCTCTGACCTGACACACCTATTTGAGCTCTTCCTGATCAACACCAAGAGCTTCCGTGGCATCCACCTCAAGGGAACCACTACGCGATGGCTCAACCGCATCATGCACTGGATGAACTCCAACACAAAGCGCGGCAGCAAGCGAAACATCGCGTTCCACTATGACCTCGGAAATGCCTTTTATGAACAATGGCTGGATCCGAGCATGACCTACTCCTCTGCCTACAACTACGATGGACAGATGCCCCTTGAAGTTGCCCAGAGACAAAAAAACGACCGGGTTCTGGATCTGGCAGGTGCAACGACGGGGCATCGCATTCTTGAGATTGGTTGCGGTTGGGGTGGCTTTGCCGAAACTGCAGCGCAGCGTGGAGCTCACGTTCACGGTATCACGCTTTCAAATGAGCAGCTGAATTACGCCCGACAGCGAAGCCTGTCTAAGGGGTTTTCCGACAATGCGAAATTCGAGCTTCGGGACTACCGAGACACCGAAGGAAGCTATGACCACATCGTTTCGATCGAGATGATTGAGGCAGTCGGAAAAGACAACTGGGACCACTACTTTTCCATCATCCGCGATCGTCTCAGCGAAAAAGGTTCGGCGGTCATTCAGGCGATCGTAATCGAAGATGCCCGCTACGAGCAGTACAGCAAGAGCGTTGACTTCATCCAGAAGTACATTTTCCCAGGAGGCATGCTTCCCAGCCCATCGATCCTGAAGAACATCATCAGCCGATGTGGCCTGAAATTGGTCCATGAGGAGTATTTTGGGCACGACTATGCCCGTACCCTCGCCAAATGGAACGAAAGCTTTATGGCGGCTTGGCCGCGTATTTCCTCAATGGATTTCGATGAGCGCTTCAAACGGATGTGGCAATACTACCTTGCCTACTGCGAGGCCGGTTTCAAGGCGAAGTCGATTGATGTCGGCTTCTACAAGGTGGTCCGTGCGTTCTAGGCGAGATCTTACCCTCTATGCATTGCCGGGGTTGGCCACCGCGCTGCCAACCCTCCCGGTGCTTGTCCTTCTTCCGCAATACTATGCGACCGCAACAACATTGAGTTTGGCGAGCATTGGCCTCGCCCTTCTCATTGCCCGTTTGCTGGACATGGCAACAGACCCTGCTGTGGGCTGGCTGATGGACACAGTCCCCACACGCTGGGGCCGTAGAAAACCATGGATGTTGCTCGGCGGTCTTTTTGCTGCACCAGCGCTTATCGTTTTATCGCTTCCGTCTGCGGATACCACACTCTTCCAACTCGCCTTGTTCCTATGTGCGCTATATGTGGGGTGGACGTTTTTCTCCATCCCCTACAATGCACTGGGCGCGGAGCTTGCCCGGGATGCATATGAACGAACCCGCTTTGCCTCAGCTCGCGAAGCGGCAACTCTGGCAGGCATTGTTCTTGCCAGCGCGTTACCAGTCGTTCTCAAGGCTGCGGGTGTTGTAACCGAGGATCAGTTCTTTGCCATAGCCATCATCACAATTGTGACCGGCGCTATAACAATAACCATGCTGCTTGCAGTGGTCCAAGAGGACGAACATGTTCCGCCCGCTCCTGTCCATCAGACGGAGGCGCAATGGCGTGGTTTCTTCGCCAGTTTGAAAGGCAACACCCCGTTCGTGGTCATTTTGTCTGCGTGGTTCTTTAATGGCCTGGCGAACGGAACAGGGACGGTTTTGTTTCCGTTTTTCCTGTCAGATGCGCTCAAGACCACGGAGCAGCAAAAAAACCTGCTGATTTTTCTCTATTTCTTTTGCGCGATCGCAGGGCTGCCGATCTGGCTGGTGCTAAGCAAGCACTTTGACAAAGCAAGGCTATGGCTGTGCTCAATCATTATTGTGTCCGTGACCTTCACCACTGTGCCATTTCTGCCAGAAGGTGCAGTGCTGGAGTTCGGAATTATCTGCGTGATTACTGGGGTGTGCCTTGGAGCTGACCTTGCTTTGCCCGCCTCCCTGTTCGCCGACGTGACAGATTGGGACGAGCTACAAACAAAGCGCAAACGTCGGGGCATCCTCTATTCGTCGTGGACGCTGGTCGCGAAACTTTCGCTGGCACTGGCAGCGGGCTTTTGCCTACCTCTTGTTGGCGCTCTGGGCTTTACGCCGGGCGCTGATAACACCCCAGAAGCGTTGACAGCACTGGCTGTGATCTACGCATTGTTGCCTGTATCATTGAAAATGGGAGTATTGTGGCTGATGTGGAGGTTCCCGATCACGACGAAAGCGCACCGGTCCATACAGCGTCGGCTGGAAGTCAGAGAACGCGCCTAACTGATGGATGCGCGTTTCTTGACCCAACGTATCATGCTGCCGATTACCGGGATGCGGGTATAAAAGTGGGTGCTCGCATCCCAATAATCATAGTGGGCAGAGATACGCCCCTGCGCATCAAAGTGTAGCTCGGTCATGCCGCGCACACCCCAATCACCCAGACGCTTCTGGTGGCACGTGAAATCCCAACGCATGAAACAAAGCCCATTGGACCATGCTAGATCGAGGATCTGAAACTTCGGTTGTTGGACATCATGGAACATCCGATGCAGGATCTTTTCGACCATGTCCCGGCCACGAACATCATTGAACGGGTCAATGAAATGAACGTCGTCGGAGATCATCCCGTGAACCGCATCTATGTTTTCTGGCGAGACCGTTTCGAAGAATTTTGCGTATGCGAGAGCCGTTTCCTCTGCACTTTGTAGTTCCTCAGTGCGTGCCATTAGCGCAGTAGTCTCCTCATCATGCGGAAGTAAAGTGAATATGGAAGGTGCCTTAGCACACGCAGGATCAGCGCCATTTGCCATGGGAATGCAACGTCAAACGTGCCTTTGCGCATGCCTTTGATGATGTACGAACCGGCCTCATCAGGCTCTATGATAAACGGCATCTCAAACTCGTTCTTGTCAGTTAGCGGAGTTCGAACGAAACCGGGGTTGATGACGGACAGCTGGATGCCAACCGCATCAAGTTCGGGTTTCAACGTTTCACACAGGCTGATCAGAGCAGCTTTTGTCGGACCATAGACCGACGCATTCGGTAGGCCTGCGTACCCGGTCAAGGATGAGACGATGCCGATTGCACCGCTGCCGCGCTCCGTCATCGCGGGAAGCACGGCTTGCAGCGTGCGAACAGCGCCACCGTAGTTCACGTCCATATGTCGCATGGCCTCACCGGCTGTGAGAACGCTCAATCCACCGGGGGTATAGACCGCCGCGCAATAGATTATCAGCTCAGGCACACCAACTTCGCGGCACACTTTGTCGAAGGAAGCTCGGACACTATCTTCATCGGTGACATCTACCGGTACAGAAACGAGCCCTTGAACTTCCTCCGCCAACTGATCAAGAGCTGCTACACTCCGCGCGCTGACCGCGACTTTGACACCAGCACGGCCCAATTGCTGTGCAACTGCCGCACCAATGCCGGAGCTCGCTCCCAGCACCCAGGCTGATTGCCAAGGTAGAACCCGTTCAGCCATTCCTATCCCTTACACCTGAAGAAGATAGTAGAACCGTCTTGCGCCTTGAATCTAAGCCCGACCCAGCGCCCTCGGCTATCGTACCACGCCTCGGTATCGATTTGCCCAGTGTACTGATAACGAGTTGCATTGATGGTTCGATTTTCGCACTGAAGCTGCTCCGTGCCACGGTTGCGAATGCTGACGTTACTGATCTTACCGGTCAAAGTATTGAGTACACGCCGCTGCTGGAGCACGCCGGGGTTCCAGTGGTTGGATGGGAATATGTTACCAGACACACTCCGGTTCTCCCCATTGGCAGTCCACACGAACTTGTTGCCCTGTCGCTTGCCAGCCAGGTCCTTTTTTTCACCATTGTTGTTCAGGTCGACTTCCAACGCTTGCAAGGTGCCGTTACTCCAGCGTTCGTTTGCACTGTAGTTGAAACGATAAACAGGGATACCAAGGAAGCGGGCGCGCAAGCGCATGTCGACACTCACGTTCAGATTAGCCTCGGAACCAGAAAACCGCGTTGTGTACGTTCCAATAGGCTTGCCGTCGCGCTCGACTGTGAAGTTGATGTTTGATGGGGCCGCGAGCGCCTCAGCACTTAAAGCACCGGCAAAAAGAGCACCTATCAGAGCAGATCTGTAGCTGGGCATGATTGCATTCCCTCTGTTTTTGTTGTTCTCGCTACGCGTCAAAACATCGCAAGGATCACCCTATTCCGTCAACAAATCCAAGCATTCCTGCATATCCGGGAGGAAAACAGGTGTTGGAGACACTTAAATGGATCCATGGCGTCAGAACACAACAACAGAAGAAACCTATGACCTCTCACTTGTTACGCTGCCAATAGCGCAAAGAAAAAGGCCCGGAAGCGATTGCTTCCGGGCCTTCTCACTATGTTTGGTACTTTTGATTATTCAGCTGCAGTTGCAGCCTTTTCCTTCTTTGCCTTTTCAGTGGCAAGATCGGTTACATCGTCGGTGCGGCCTTCAACAAAGGTGCGACCGTAGTAGGCATCGAGCAGAAGCTGCTTGATTTCGGAGATCAGTGGGAAGCGCGGGTTTGCACCGGTGCACTGGTCATCGAATGCTTCAACAGCAACTTCGTCGAACTTGGCGTTGAACTGATCTTCCGTGATGCCGAGGTCCTTCAGGCCTGCTGGAATGTCCAGAGCCTTCTTGACGCTTTCAATCCACGCGATCAGCTTTTCAACCTTCTGGTCGTTGGAGTCACCAGCAGCGGTCAGCTTCAGGTGATCAGCAATTTCAGCGTAACGGCACTTCGCAGTTGGGCGTGCATACTGTGAGAATGCAGTCTGCTTAACTGGGTTGTCGTTCGCGTTGTAGCGGATCACGTTGGAGATCAGCATTGCGTTTGCCAGACCGTGAGGAACGTGGAAAGCAGAGCCGATCTTGTGCGCGATGGAGTGACAGACGCCCAAGAAGGAGTTAGCGAAAGCAACACCAGCGATTGTTGCGCCGTTGTGTACCTTTTCGCGTGCGATTGGAGACTCCGCACCCTTTTCGTAGGATTCTACCAAGTTCTCCTTGAGCAGCTTCAGAGCCTGAAGAGCCTGGCCGTCGGAGTACTCGTTAGCCAGAACAGAGACGTATGCCTCGGTTGCGTGGGTGATCGCATCGATACCACCAAACGCGGTCAGGGACTTTGGCATGTTCATGACCAGATTCGCATCAACGATAGCCATGTTTGGCGTCAGTTCGTAGTCGGCGATTGGGTACTTGATGCCAGTTTCGTCATCGGTGACAACCGCGAACGGAGTAACTTCAGAACCGGTACCAGAAGTGGTTGGGATCGCGACCATCTTGGCCTTAACGCCCATCTTCGGGAACTTGTAAATACGCTTGCGGATATCCATGAAGCGCAGAGCAAGATCGGCGAAGTCAACATCTGGGTGTTCGTACATGACCCACATGATCTTCGCGGCATCCATTGGTGAACCACCGCCAATTGCGACGATCACGTCTGGCTTGAAGGAGTGACAAAGTTCAGCACCCTTGCGCACGATAGACAGTGTTGGGTCGGCTTCGACGTCATAGAACACGTCAGTTTCCATACCCAGCTTCTTCAAGGTCTTTACGGTTTCATCGGTGTAACCGCTCTTGAAGAGGAAGCCATCGGTTACGATCAGCGCACGCTTGGCACCCTTCAGATCTTCCAGCGCGATTGGCAAGGAGCCGCGGCGGAAGTAGATGGATTCTGGAAGTTTGTGCCACAGCATGTTTTCAGCTCTCTTTGCAACGGTCTTTTTGTTGATCAAGTGCTTCGGACCAACGTTTTCGGAGATGGAGTTACCACCCCAAGAGCCGCAGCCCAGCGTCAGTGACGGAGCAAGAGAGAAGTTGTAGAGGTCACCAATACCGCCGTGAGAAGCAGGAGAGTTGATCAGGATACGGGCCGTTTTCATGCGGTTACCGAATTCCTTGACGCGATCGCTGCAACGGTCCTGGTCGGTGTAATAAACGGAAGTATGACCAATACCACCCAGTGCGACCAGCGCCTCAGCCTTGGTGAAGGCTTCGTCGTAGTCCTTGGCGCGGTACATCGCCAATGTTGGAGACAGCTTCTCGTGTGCAAATGGCTCTGCATCGGAAGTGTCTGACACTTCACAGATAAGGATTTTGGTGTCCGCAGGAACCTTCACGCCTGCCATCTCAGCGATCTTAGGAGCTGGCTGGCCAACAATAGCGGCGTTCAGGGAACCGTTCTTCATCAGAACGTCCTTAACGGCCTTAACTTCCTTGCCCTTCAGAATGTAGCCCTTGTGGGAGGAGAAGCGCTCTTTAACCTGCTCGTAGATCGCATCAACAACGATGACCGACTGCTCAGAAGCACAGATCACGCCGTTGTCGAAGGTCTTTGACATCAGTACAGAGGCGACCATGCGCTTGATGTCGGCGAACTCATCAACAACCACAGGGGTGTTACCAGCACCAACACCGATAGCAGGCTTACCGGAGGAGTAAGCAGCCTTCACCATGCCTGGGCCACCAGTTGCAAGGATCAGGTTGATATCGTCGTGGGTCATGAGTGCGTTGGACAGCTCAACAGAAGGAGTATCGATCCAGCCGATGATGTCCTTCGGAGCGCCAGCTTTGATAGCTGCTTCAAGCACGATGCGAGCTGCTTCGTTGGTGGCGTTCTTTGCACGTGGGTGTGGGCTGAAGATAATGCCGTTGCGGGTCTTCAAGCTGATCAGCGCCTTGAAGATCGCGGTGGAGGTTGGGTTCGTGGTTGGAACGATACCGCAGATCAGACCGGTTGGCTCAGCAATGGTGATTGTGCCAAAGGTTTCGTCTTCTTCAAGAATGCCGCAGGTCTTTTCGTCCTTGTACTTGTTGTAGATGTACTCGGAAGCGAACTGGTTCTTGATAACCTTGTCTTCCATCACACCCATGCCGCTTTCTTCAGCAGCCATGCGTGAGAGTGGAATACGATTGTCAGCTGCTGCAAGAGCGGCCGCACGGAAGATCCCATCTACCTGTTCCTGAGTGTACTCAGAGTAGATTTTCTGTGCTTTTTTTACGCGCGCGACGAGGGCGTCGAGTTCTTCGCGATTACTGACCGGCATGTTGATCCTCCAATAGCCCAGTGATTGGTCACAGGGCCGATTACAGAACATGCTTGTCACATAATCCTGTAATCGAACGCCAAGCCCGGCGTTAACCCCGTAGTGACTAGGACATTAGTGTAACAAAATGGCAGGAGTCAGGATGATCTAGATCAAACATTTGAGATATATGAGGAGTTGATCTGAAATTTTTTGGTAGATTTGTAAATAATCGCTCAAACCCGGACATGGGATGATGAATTGACACAAATTGGTAACATATTGAAACATTAAAAAATACGCGTTTTTGCGCACTTTCTACGTTCAATTACGCAGGAACTTTAAATTTTCTCTAAGTAACCTAGTCCATAGATGTATACAATTTCATGACAACTACCTCTCTCGCAGAGGTGATTCTCGCTCTGGCTGTAGCTTAAAAAGGTACGGGAGCCTCAAACCAGAGAAACTCACCATTTGCCGGATGATGTAGCCCAAGCTTGTGGGCGTGCAAACAAAGCCGGTTAGATGCAGCCAGCGCCTCCGCTCCCGCATAAAAGCGATCTCCAAGTATGGGATGCCCCAAACTGAGCATATGCACTCTAAGCTGATGTGAGCGTCCCGTTATCGGGCTAAGACGTACGAGCGCACAGGCTTCTTCACGCGCCAACACTTCCCATTTGGTTTGTGCGGATCGCCCCAACTGGTGATCCACCATCTGGCGAGGTCTGTTGGGCCAGTCGCACCGCAAAGGCAAGTCAACAAGCCCCTCATTCTTTTCAGGCTGGCCCCAGATGCGTGCAATATAGGTTTTCCTGGTCTTGCGACGCTCAAACTGCAGCCCAAGATGCCGATGCGCCTGCGAGTTCATCGCCATCACAATCACTCCGGACGTATCCATATCCAGACGATGAACGATCCGGGCGTCGCCAAATTTGCCCTGAGCGCGCCGCTCCAGACAGTCCTTAAGATGATCCGCCTTGCCAGGCACGCTTAGCAAACCACTGGGCTTGTTCAAGACAAGGATGTCATTGTCCTGATGCAACACATCCAAAAACGGCTCTGTGGGCGGATTGTAAATGAATGAGGGATTTGGATCAGCCATGCTGCGCTTATACCCACGTTCAACGGCAGGTCAATCCCACACCACGTAGCGCTCGGCCCCTCAGGTTAACCTGCCTAATATTGGTTCTTTAGTTGGAAATTTATGAGGATCAGAAAAAGGCATCTTTACTGATCACGTAAGCAGCACTAGCTTCCACTATACGTCAACAATCAACCACTCGAATATGGGTAAACATCCCACCGCAACGGAGGAAAATCGATGAGTGTTGAAGCAATTGCTGCTGGCATCAAAGACAAGGTCGCTTCCAGTGGCTTTGACAGCTCAATCAAGTTCGACTGTGGCGACGACGGCATTCTCGTCATCGACGGCACAGAGGTTTCTACAAGCGACAAAGACGCCGATTGCACAATCGCTGTAGCTCTCGAAGACCTGCAGGCAATCATCGACGGCGATCTCAACCCAACCGCCGCATTCATGCAGGGTAAAGTTAAGGTTGATGGCGACATGAGCGTTGCCATGAAGCTTGGCGAAATCATCTAAAAATGGCAGATAGCGCGAGTACCAACACAGACTACTTGAAGGTTGCAGCAGAGACCGATCAAGAACTATTTGGAATTTCCGAGCTAGCCTTGGAATTCAATGTGTCCACTCGCGCTATCCGCTTCTATGAAAACAAAGGCCTTCTGTCCCCTCGACGCGTAAACGGTCACCGCATTTTCACCAAACGCGACCGCGCCCGCTTGGCCTTGATTTTGCGGGCAAGATCTATCGGCTACTCTCTCGGCGAAATTTCTCACTACCTTGACCTCTACGGTCACTCTGGTAGCGGCCAGCAGGAGCAGCTCAAATACCTGATCGAACGCACAGCCGAGACCATCGCGGATCTTGAGAACCGCAAAGCCATGATCGAGCAGACTCTATCTGAACTAAAGGCAATTAACGCCGAAGCAAGACGCTGCATCAAAGAGCAACGCAGCGCCTGAGCACGGTCATGTAGTTTAGTTTGGCAGCTTATCTGCCGGATTATCAGCAATCAGGTCCAGCATGGTTGCCCACTTGTTGATATAGAGCTGGATTTCCTCATCAGTCCGGAACATGGCGTCCAGCATTACGAAGCCCGACATCATGCTTCTTGAGGCGGTAAGAATGAGATCAATCGACACGATGCTGGTGTTGCAAACCTTTAGATAGTCCGAAATTACCTCTTCTGTTCGCTCGGCGTAAACGTCGATTGAGGGCGCAATCTTGCTCCTCAAACTCTCCTCTGTCCTAGCGGCAACCAGGATCTCGAGCATCGCGATGAACTCAGGCGAGTGCATTTGATTCGCCCACCAATCCCGCATCAATTCTGAAATCTTGAGCGGACGCCCCGTGTTTTCACTTATCCACTCCAGCGTCAGTCGGAGAGATTTGTCGAGAACCCGTTCCGCAACGAAGACCATCAGGTCTTCTTTTGTTTTGAAATGATGCTGCAGTGCGCCCTGCGAGAACGAACTGGCCTCGGCGATTTTCTTAATGGATGCACTATGATAGCCCTTTTCATGCAAACATTTGATTGCCGCCAGCACAATATCGCGCTTCATACGGTCGCTTTTCTGCGCCTGATGCGACTTCTGCCCCTCGTCTGCCACCATGATTCCGTGCTTATTCATTTTTCCCCTCAAAGTGTCTTGTAAAAAAACCATATGTATGTATTTTTTTCAAGAGCTAGGTTTAATCACTTAAACAGCGTTCTTTGGGAGGAGAAACTATGTATAGGGATAACCAGACCGTTATGAGCACCGCCGGGTTGAAGAGTACTGGCACCACCGTGGTAATCGGCGACCCTCATCCTGCGTATGCCGCAGCGTTGGCAGGCATCTATGCATCGGCTCATCCGGGCGTTTCAATCTTCACCACAACATGCTTCAATGAGCTCGCCTCTCAAGCTGCAGCAAATCCGGGTGCCATCGTTCTTGTAAATCCCAAGATGGACAACGCCCCAGGGCTGAGCACCACTGTCACGCTGCGCGAGACCTGCGACATCTCCCGGCTTGTTGTCCTCATCGATCAGGACAATGCGGGTCTGGGCGCTTACTTCATGACCCGCGGCGCACAAGCGGCCGTGTCAAAGTCAGCAGAATTCACAGCGCTTCAGGACATTCTCCTGCGCGGCGCTCAAGACGTTTCTTTGGACAAAGCGAATGACGATGAGCCAGAGACCTTCACGCTGGACTTTTATGAAGGCCTCGCCAACCTGACAAAGCGTCAGGCAACAATTTTGAACTATCTGAAGCAAGGCAAGCTGAACAAGCAGATTGCTCATGAGCTTGGCATCTCCGAAGCAACCGTCAAGCACCATGTGTCCGCACTTCTGAGCGCACTGGGCTTTTATTCGCGCAGTCAGCTTGTAGCGATGATCAACGAGCTTGGCATCAACGTAGACTATCGTCCGCGCAGCCGTGCGCGTTCAAACCTGCGCAACCTGCAGGACTATCGCGGCAAACCCGGAATGGTGAACGGGAATGCTGTAAATACTGTTGCCCCTAGCACACTGGCAGCAGTTCACGCCTGAAAAAGGCTTTCCTCCTAAGAAACTGCGAAAGGCCGGCTGCTCGAGCCGGCCTCTTTTTGCACTCTAGGACGATTAGCTTTGGCGAAGCGTGCGAACAGCGCGCTCAACACCGCGCAGCTCAGCCAAGCCGCGAAGACGGCCAACAGCCGGGTAACCCGGAGCGGACTTCATCTTCAGGTCGGTCAGCATCGCATGGCCGTGATCCGGGCGGAACGGAATAAGATCAGCCCACCCTTCAGCCTTGCGGCGCTCTTCTTCATCAACCAAAGCACCGATTACGCCAACCATATCTACGTCCCCGTCAAGATGATCCGCCTCATGGAAAGAGGAAGGATTCTCTTCACGCTTGGTTGCGCGCAGGTGAACGAAATGAATCCGGTCTCCCCAACGCTTCGCCATGCCGACCAGGTCATTGTCCGGACGAACACCAAGCGAGCCTGTACAGAACGTAAAGCCGTTTGCAGGATCGTCTACGGCCTTGGAAATATACTCATAGTCACTCTCGGTCGAGCAAACGCGCGGCAGACCCAGAAGCGGACGAGGAGGATCGTCAGGGTGGATCGCCATGACCGCGCCCTCTTCGATGCAAACCGGCACGACTTCTTTCAGGAACAATGCCAGATGCTCGCGCAGCTTGTCCGCATCAATACCATCATAAGCGCTTAGATGCTGACGCAGCTGTTCAACGGTATAGCTCTCTTCGGAACCTGGAAGCCCAGCGATGATTGTCTTTACCAGCTTGTCTCTGGCGGCCTCATCCATGGCGTCAAAGGCAGCCTTTGCGCGTGCGACTTCATCAGCAGTGTACTCATCTTCAGCACCCTTGCGTTCAAGGATGTAAAGATCAAAAGCTGCAAACACATCCGCATCAAAACGCAGGCACGTCGCACCCGTTGGCAACTCAAAGGTCAGATCTGTACGCGTCCAGTCCAGAACCGGCATGAAGTTGTAGCAAATCTTTGTAATGCCGCAGGTCACAAGGTTGCGGATCGACTGCTTGTAGGCGTCAATGTGCTTTTGAAAATCGCCTGTGCGCGTCTTGATATCTTCATGGACCGGGATGCTTTCGACCACAGACCAAACCAGACCAGCAGCTTCAATTTCATCTTTGCGCTTCTGGATTTCTTCAACTGGCCAAACAATCCCATTAGGAATGTGATGCAAGGCCGACACGATACCTGTTGCACCTGCCTGACGAATGTCAGCAAGGGTTACAGGATCATTTGGACCATACCAGCGCCATGTCTGTTCCATGTGCTTTCTCTTTTTGGTTCAGAGGGCATCTTGCCCTGGTTTAAGCTTCGCGCACTGCCGCCAGAGGGTCAGCATCAAACAGGTACGCATCAAATGCAGGATCATCGACATCCGAGAGTTCCAGCAGGGTCAGGCGAACATTTTCCAGATGCTGCCACATGGCCTGACGTGCCATCTGCGGATCACGACATTGCAGGGCTGTCAGAATAGACTGGTGATCCTCCAACCATTTCTGCCGATAGCCACTGTCAAACACCCGGTCATGAAGTCTCTCCCACATGCGAGACCGGTTTCGCATGCCCCAAAGGTTATCGACGGACGCCACAAGAACGGAGTTCTGACTGGCAATAGCAATTTGGCGATGAAACAACTCATCTGCGTGGTAGGCATCTCCACCTGCTTCCAACTCAGCGCGTTCCTGATCAAGAAGCTCTCGCATCCGGATGATATCCGCTTTGGTCACCATGGCTGCTGCAAAACCAGCGATGTTGCTTTCCAACAGCTGACGTGCCTGCAACAACTCGAAAGGTCCGATATCGTCCGCCTTGTCCGCATCACCCTCACCGCCTGGCAAACGAGTGACATAAATGCCGGAACCCTTCCGGACATCAACAAGCCCTTCAACTTCAAGCATGATCATTGCATCACGTACCAGCGAGCGGCTCACTCCGAGTTCCTCTGAGATCTGCCGTTCGGTACGAAGCCGATCACCAATGGCATACTTGCCCTGCGCAAGCTCTTCGCGCAAAGAAGCAGCAACATCCTGATATCGACGCTTGTTGACGTCCAGTGTCATCTTCGGTGTCCTATCAACGCTCGTCTTTCAATGTGGCGTAGAAGTCTGAAAGCAGCTTGAATGCTTCTTTCTTGGTCTTCTTGTCAGAAGCGATAAGACCCTTACGGTTCCAGCCACGCTGATACATGTTCTGACGGCGCTCCACGCGGAAGTCGTAGAGGATCCAAGGAGAAATCCCCTTTACAAATTCACGCTCTTTCAAAGTCGCAATCTGCTTGCGGTAGACTTCCGCCATGTAGGCCTCACTGAAGAACCCTTTCTCCAGCTTGCCTTCACCAATGTAGCCATCTGCGCCGGTTTCAGAGATAACGACAGGCTTTCCTGGGTCCGAGTTGTCGAGGAACTCAATCAGGTCATCGAAGTTCTCTTCGTACCAACCGTAATACTCGTTGATGCCGATCACATTGATGTACTGCGCGAGGCGGTCTTCAATGCGGTTCTTGGTGTGGTTGACCAGACAAGCCGCAGAAGTAAGACGGGTACCATCCATGGAGTTGGCTGTATCGACCAGCCCCTTCATGAAGGCAAGACGCTCATCCGTATCCGGATTTTCATTTCCCACCGACCAGATGATAACCGAAGCACGGTTACGGTCCCGCTTGATGAGCTCGCGCAACTGGTTATCCGCATCCTTGAAGGTTGCAGGGTTCTTGAAATCGATCGCCCAATAAACCGGAATTTCTTCCCACAGCATGAAGCCCAGCTCATCAGCCAACTTGGCTGCACGCTCATCATGCGGATAGTGTGCAAGCCGCAGGAAGTTACAGTTCAGCTCCTTGGCATGCTCGAACCGCTGCCGCAGATCCTCATCGGTCACAACCTTACCCTTGAACTCGTCATCCTCATGAACTGAGATGCCCCGCAAGAACACGGATTTACCGTTGAGGAAAAGCTCCTCGCCAATCTGTTTGATCTGACGGAAACCCACACGATCGGTCACACGGTCACCGCAGAAGGTGGCAACTACATCATAAAGACGAGGCGTTTCTGGAGACCAAAGCTCAGGCTTGGCCTCAACAACAAGGCTACCCTTACCGTCTGCATCCACTGCGATCTCGGCGGAAATACCCAGCTCCTCAATGGAAACAGCAACAGAACCAGACGCCACACCATCTACAGCTACATCAATAGCAATGTTGGAGTAGGCATCGTCCGGCAGCATGCGAACGAACAGGTCCTTGATGAAGGCTTTCGGAACCCGATAGAGGTCCACATCGCGGTAGATGCCACCGTAGTTGAACCAATCGGTGTTGCGCATAGGAACGCGATCCAGCGTACGGGTGTTGTTCACCACGAGCATCAGCCAGTTCTGGCCCTGCTTTACGCGATCAGTCAGTTCCACATTAAACGGGGTCGAACCACCATAGTGGTTTCCCAAAAACTCACCATTCAGGAAGACTTTACAATCGTATTGAGCCGCCCCGACGCGCAAGAAAAGGCGTTCATCGGTTGGCAACTCGGCAAAGTCGATGGAGCGGGTGTACCAAGCACTACCTTCAAAGAAATACCACTTTTCCTTGAGCATGGACCAGCAGGATGGGACGGGAACCGTCTCACCTACATAGGGATCATAATCATATGGCTCAATTTTCTCTTCAGCAGGCTCTGGCTTGAGGGAGAACCACTTCTGGCGAAGCCCGGTGTCGAGAAGATCGACGCAGAAGTTCCAATCGCCATTCAGCGATTCACCTTCGCGACCACCGACGAAGATCAGACCTTCATAATTGAGGTTCTGCTTGTTGAACGGAACATCATAGTCTTCGTCGTGCAGACAGGCCAACGCGTTGTCGGCACCTTCCATGCGCTCTAGCATCGTCTTCTTACTACCTCAGTTTGGCGGCTCACCCTTTTCAAGAAAACCGCTTCGAAACACTCTTTGATCAACCAGTGCCGCCCGAATTGGTGGCGTCACATCTGTTCGCCCACCCAAATCAACCATTCAGAGAATATGGTTGACCTCTTGCTGAGGTTTTCGGCCCTCAGCCCACCCGCCCGGAGGAAAGCGGGTAAGCTGAGGCCCTACTTTATCAAAGCTCACGATGGGACTGAGCGTGCAGTGATCATTTCACTTTTTGGTTTGCCAACACATCCAGAATCTGACGCGCCGACCCTCATACATTTCTATAAACGGCCCTCATTGTCAAACCATTTTATTATATTGGTTGACCAATATCGAAAAATGAGCGAATAAGAATACACAGAGCTAATTCGGCAGATTCTTGCGGACTATGGGTTAATGCTTACTCTTCCGTAATCATCGGATTGGCCCTCAAGATTAGGCCTGACATCGCCTGATCGCTTAATTGGTCGCCCAACGTAAATGATGAGCGTCCGGCGACCCGGCGCAAGTCCATCATCAGGGAAGAGAAATGAAGGCGCTGACCCGTTTCGTAAATAGTTTACTCAGCACAGTTACGGTTTTCGTTTTTGCTGTGCTTGTTGTTTGTGTTGTGTGGCAGGTTGTGTCGCGCTTTATCCTTGGTCAGCCCAGCACGGTGACCGATGAGATGGCGCGGTTCATGTTCATGTGGATTGGTTTGATTGGTGCGGCGTATACGCTTGGCCAGCGCCGCCACCTTGCCATTGACCTTTTGACCGGCTCTCTTGTCGGGCGCACCAAGCTGCTGTCCGACCTGTTCATCACCCTGGCCATTGCCGTGTTCGCCATCACCATCATGCTGTATGGCGGCTCCAATCTGGTCACAAAGACCCTCGCCACCGGCCAGCTGTCTCCGGCCCTGCGCATCCCCATGGGCTACATCTACGCAGCCATTCCGTTCTCCGGAGCCGTGATCCTGTTTTACTGCGTGGAATTCGCAATCGGTCTGATCAACGGCACCGGCACCGGGCCAAACGATCAACCCGTCGAAGACGCCGCTGAATAGCAGAGAGTTAGAGAGATCCCCATGGAACTGCAAAGCGCACTTATCCTGTTTGGCGTATTCGCCGTGCTGGTGACCTTCGGCGTGCCGATTTCCTTTGCCATCGGCTTGGCAACCGTCACCTGCATCACCGTTCTCATGTCCTTCGACCAAGCCGTGTTCGTGGTGGCACAGCGCATGGCCACCGGTCTGGACAGCTTCACCCTTCTGGCCATTCCGTTCTTCATTCTGGCTGGCAACGTCATGAACCGGGGCGGCATCGCAGCCCGCATGATCGAGCTTGCCAAGGTTCTGGGCGGCCGCCTGCCGGGCGCACTGGCCCACTGTAACGTGCTGGCCAACATGCTGTTTGGCGCCATCTCCGGTTCGGCCGTGGCATCGGCTGCTGCGGTCGGCGGCATCATGTCCCCGCTGCAGAAAAAGGAAGGCTACGACCCGGCTTATTCCGCAGCCGTCAACGCCGCTTCTTGCCCAACCGGCATGCTCATTCCGCCATCCTCCACCTTGATCGTCTACTCCCTGATCTCAGGCGGCACCTCTGTGGCCACCCTGTTTGTGGCGGGCTACATTCCCGGCATTCTCATGGGGCTTGGCGTGATGGTCGTGGCCGGCATCATTGCCGCCAAACGCGGCTATCCCATCATCCCCATGCCGCCCATGAAGGAAGTGCTCTACAAGACCCTCGACGCCATCTTGCCCCTGATGCTCATTGTCATCATCATGGGCGGCATCATCGGCGGCATCTTCACCGCAACGGAAGCCTCCGCGGTGGCCGTGGTCTACTCGCTCGTACTTGCGGTGTTCATCTACCGGGAAGTGAAAATCACCGATCTGCCAAGCGTGATCCTGGAATCGGCCATCACCTCTTCCATCGTGCTGCTGCTGATCGGCTGTTCCATCGGCATGTCCTGGGCCATGGCGTTCTCCGACATTCCTTACGCCATCGCCGATGCGCTGGCCAATGTCTCCCAGAACCCGCTGATCATCATGCTGGTCATCAACCTGTGCCTGCTGGTCATCGGCACCTTCATGGACATGACCCCAGCACTCTTGATCTTCACGCCAATCTTCCTGCCGGTGGCAACCGAGCTCGGCATGGACCCGGTCCACTTCGGCATCATGATGACCTACAACCTGTGTATCGGCATCATCACGCCGCCGGTGGGCAGCGCCCTGTTCATCTCATGCTCCGTGGGCAAGGTCGCCATCAAGGACATCATCAAGCCGATGCTCCCGTTCTACGTGGCCGTGATTTCAATCCTCATGCTCGTCACATTCGTCCCGGAAATCAGCCTGTTCCTGCCACGGGTAATCCTAGGATACGGAGGGTAACCTCCCTCAGTTCTAAAGAAAAACAAGAAAAGGCCTGCTTTTTGCGGGCCTTTTTTGCATTGAAACGAAATGAACCACTCCGAGCTCAGAACGAGGCTTTCAGGCCAAACCAGAACTGCCGCCCTGTCTTGTAGGGATACTTATCGTCCGCGGTCGCATTGCCCGTGTCATCGAGAAGATTATCAATACGCGCCGTGACAACAGTCTTGCCCCATTTGTTTTCCGAGAGCGTAAACGCTGCGCCTGCATTGACGAACACGGTTGGATCGTAGTCATGGTCTACATAGACGTCATGCCTGATGGTTTCCCCATCGATCTCCAGCTCGATGTTCTCATTGCTGTCTTTTACGCCCTCGTAGCCCAGTTGCCATGCTGCAGCTGTCCAAAGGCTGAGCCGGTTTTCAAAGAACCCGCCTTGCAACCGCACTGATCCGCGGACTGGTATATCCATGTTACCGGTGACCTCATCAAAGCCGGGACGGGTGTATGAGCTCCCCTTGTAGTAGATGTAATCGTCGTACTCGATTTCGTCGTAGTACCCCCCGCCAGTCTTGTGCGAGTCTGACCAAGTTGCCGTAGCGCTCAAGCCCAGGCTTTCCAATGGTCCCCAGCTCAAATCATTCCATCCACGGGCGTATTCAACAGAGACACTGCGGTACCGGCTTTTGCCATCGTTGGTGGGATAGGTATGTTCCTTGGACGAATCCTGACTTTTGACGATCTGGTCTGCCCCCCAGCGTTGGACATAGTTTGCCCGAAGTTTACCGCCGAGCCATGGCAGATCATCATAGGTGAAGCCAAAAGCAAATTCGTCGTTGTAGGGCGTACTCAGACCAAATTGGTCGTAATTGGTATTGGCGAAGTTTTTGAAATGCTGCCAGCCGTCACCACCGTCTTCATTGCTGACGACACCGCCCTCGATTGTACGCCTGTAACCCCTAGTGTCCGGTATTTTGGCGTTTAGCGCATAGCTCAACATCGCATTGTCGTAGTAGCGGTTAAAACCAGTTGTGATGGTCAGATTATCAGTGGCGAACCAACTGGCGCGCAAACGCGGCGCAACAGTCAGGTTTTCCAGATAGTCTTCATAGTCAAAACGCACACCCGGCCGGACCTCGAAGTCCCCAAAGGTGAGGTCCAGCTCGCTCCAAAAATCAAGTTTGGTGAGACCCACTGTGACGTCATAGGGATCTCTGACCTGCTTGTATGACAGATACCCCTTGTCGTCGTAGCAGAAGGGGTCGTTTGGATCGGAACAGGTAAAGCTGCCGGTGCGTTGACTGGTATAAGTTGTTACGGTCTCCGGGCGCTCTCGCCGCAAGATTGTGCGAGAAAAGCCACCACCGAAGTGCAAACTTTGGTTCAGAATGCGCGTTGAGACATCAAAAGACCCTCCGCCGCCATACTCATCCTGATAAAGATCCCCGCCGCCGCCGTAACCGCACTTGACGGTGGTCTCACTTGGCACGTCCTGACACACGTCAGACAGTTCATCCAGCACAACACCTTTGTAGCGATAGCGCGCGTCGTAATAAGTGCTTTCTTCCTCGTCCCGCCCTTTGCGCGAAGTGTTGAAGAACAGCTTTGTATTGAATGTGGTTTCTGAGAAGGCCCCAATGTCATCCAACTCCTTTGTAAAGCTGAGAGAGTTGGTCGTGCTGTCGCCCTTCAGAACCACGCCGTTGTAGTAGGTGTTGTGGGACTCAAACTCCTGATCATAGAAATTGATCATGCTGGAGACATTGATGGTGCCGAAGTCCCGTTCAAGTTCCAGCTTGTTCAGAACACTGGTGGAGAACGTTTGTGTTTCGGCGATCTCGTCAACGTATTCGGGCTGGCGATCTCTTGTCGTCTGCGCGCTGCGTACGGAGACAGAGGACAGGAAGTTGAAGCCTTCCAGAATGGGGCCTGAAATCGCCAGAGCGCCGTTGTACTTGCGAAAATCAATCGGATCTATATCGCGAGGGTTTTCACCGTCCTCCGTTGCCAGCTTGTAGTTGGTCAAAGGACTGCCGGAGCCCTCCGTCTCTAGAAACCCGGTCCATGTATCTGATGGAGCGAGTGTTTCCAAAGAGACAACACCCCCTTGAAAGTCGCCATACCGTGCAGAGATGTTGCTGTCTTCAACGGTAATCGATTCAACCAGCGACTGAGGCACATAAACCGTTTGAGAGTGCAGGGAGTACAGCTGATCAGGCAGAGGCGCGTGTGAATCGTCAATCAAGCGATTGTTGGCTTCAGAATGCCCGCCCATACTGTTGATGCCGACCCCGTCCAACACGAAATTGTTCTGATCAACGCCAGCTCCTGAAATGGAAAACTGCTCAGGCCGAAGGTCCTGCAGTGTACTCGCGCTTTCCCCTGAATCTTCCGAGGTGTCATCAACCCACTGCACATTGGGAAGCATGCGCAGCACGGAGTTAACGTCGCCGGAGCCATCCCCACTTGTTTTGATTTGCTCTCGTGTGAGAACAGTCTTGCCCTGAGCTGCGTCATCTCCACCACCAAGAATGCCTTCAACGGCCCCGGCACCTGTTGGCTGTGACACCACGATTTCTTCAAGAACGGTTTCTTCTGCTTCCTGTGCCAATACTGGTGTCACCAGGGTGAGCGCCGACGTGCACAGGAGCGCTCTGATAAAGCGCCTCTGAGTTGTTGCCAACAAAATTGCCCCCGCAATATTTTGTTTGATTTTCGGATGTGGGCTGGGTGGGGGCAGCGTGCAATCACACGCAAGAGCTGCCTCTGCCTGGCTAGTTGCAACTCACTATTAATTTTAAGTAATGGATTGCAACTAAAACCTGACCTAAATCGTCATGTATTACTCAATGGAACCAGATTGGTGGAAAACTGCGGTTTTGTGCCGCTGCGACACCCCGATTCCGACTTTGGGCGCTAAGCATTTACACGCACCCGATCGCTGCAAGCAGGCGAAATTGATGAGAATCGCGCAACTCTTTGACAACGCTAGGCACCATGACAGCTTTGTAAATTATTTTACACACCGCAATAAAATTCAGTATTGAGAGCGTGCTGAAATATTGGCCAGCAATTTTCGCCGGACCTCACAGTGCAATCCATTCCTTTTCAGCAAGGACGGGCAAGCAAAAATGCAGCAATGCAATGGGAATTTACTAAGGAAATCCCATCAAATTCCGCGCATACAAGTAAGGGTGGCGTGCCCTTATTTTGTCTCAGTGGCTAGTCAAGCCTGAATTGTTCTCGTATAAAGCCGTTTTTAATGCCTTTATGAAGTGCAATTGCGCTTTCATCATTCCCGCGATGAAGGGCAGGACACAGCTTCCACGCGTGGAGCTGTGGTGATCCGGTTCCAAATTCAATCAGGGGGTGTTTATGTTTGTAGAGCAAACAACCGGCTGGACGAGACGCGCTGTCTTCTCTGCTGTTATCGCCATGGCCGCGATGGTTTCCTTATTCTGTACTTCCACCGTAAAGGCTGCTGACCCGCTCAAAGTGGCTGCGATCTACACAGTTCCCGTGGAACAACAATGGGTTGGGCGCATTCACCAAGCGCTCAAGGCCGCGCAAGAGCGCGGCGACATTACCTACGTTTACTCTGAAAACACCGCCAATACAGACTACGAGCGCGTGATGCGTGAGTATGCTGAAGCAGGCAACCAGCTCATTGTTGGAGAGGCCTTTGCCGTGGAGCGCGCCGCCCGGGCGGTTGCAGCGGAATACCCGGAGGTTGCCTTCCTCATGGGGTCATCGTTCCCGGCGGCAGAGCCAAACTTTGCCGTGTTTGATAACTTCATCCATGAACCAAGCTATCTCACCGGTATGATTGCAGGAGCCGCCTCCAAGTCCAACAAGATCGGCATGGTCGGCGGCTTTGCCATTCCTGAGGTGAACCGCCTCATGCATGCCTTCATGGCTGGCGCGCGGGAAACCAACCCCGACGTTGAGTTCATGGTGACCTTCATCAACTCCTGGTACGATCCGCCAAAGGCCAAGGAAACCGCCTATGCCATGATCGAAAACGGCGCGGATGTCCTTTACGCCGAGCGGTTTGGCGTATCCGACGCTGCCAAGGAGAAGGGCATCTTCGCCATCGGCAACGTGATTGACACTGCCGCCGACTACCCTGGCACCATTCTGGCCTCTGCCATCTGGCACATGGAACCGACCATCGACAAGGCCATCGCTGCGGTTAAGGACGGCTCCTTTACCGGTGAAGACTATGGCGTTTATTCCTTCATGGAATTTGGTGGCGGCAGCTTGATTGCCGACGAAACCCTTGTCGATGCCGAGACTCTTGAAGCTGTGAAGGCAAAAGAAGCGGCCATTCTCGACAAGTCGTTCACCGTCGAGATCGACGACACCGAGCCCAAGTCCACCATGTAACCGGGCCTTTCGGACTTCCAAGAGAGATGGTCGGGCGGTCTTGCCCGACTGTTTTCCGGTTCGGCTCTCCGGTTCTAGAAAGAGCCATGTTCAGGTCAGGTGAGGGCATAATGGCGCAAGAAGATCACGAAAGGGAGATGAGTCAGAACCTGCTTCTGGCTTTGGACTCCATTACCAAGCGCTTTGGAGGCCTCATTGCCAACAAGGATGTTTCGCTGGACTTGCACGCCGGTGAAATTGTGGCGCTTCTGGGCGAAAATGGTGCAGGCAAGACCACGCTCATGAACATCTTGTTCGGGCACTATGTGGCAGAGGAGGGCGCTGTTCGGGTGCGCGGATGGAACGGCGACATGCACGTTCTGGAGCCCGGTGCTCCCCACGCCGCGCTGGACGCTGGCATCGGCATGGTGCACCAACATTTTACATTGGCTGAGAACCTCAGTGGCCTTGAGAACATCGTTTTGGGGACTGAAAGCCTGTGGGCCACGCGCTTTTCCCGCTCAAAGGCCCGTGCCAAGCTGGAAAGCCTGATGGAGGCCTCTGGTCTGGAGGTTGATCTGGATGTGAGGGTCTCCCGCCTTGCTGTTGGCGAGCGTCAGCGGGTTGAGATCCTGAAGGCGCTTTATCGCGACGCCCGCATTCTTGTGCTCGACGAACCAACCGCAGTGCTCACGCCGCAGGAATCCGAGAGCCTGTTCGCCACCCTCAAGAAGCTGTCTTCACAGGGCCTCGGCATCATCTTCATCTCCCACAAGATGGCAGAGGTGCTGGGCCACTCAGACCGGGTTGCTGTACTGCGCAGCGGCGAAATCGTTGCAGATCTTGCCACTTCGATATGCGACAGGCAAATGCTGGCGGACCTGATGGTGGGCCACAGCGTTGAGGCCGTCCAGCGCACTCCGGGCAACCCGGGCAAGCCGCTATTGGTGCTCGACAAGGTGAGCGCGGGTGAGGGGCGCGAGGCGCTGGACCACGTCTCCCTAACGTTACGCCGCGGCGAAATCATTGGCCTGGCGGGTGTTTCCGGAAATGGCCAGTCCACCTTGCAGCAGCTTATCTCCGGCCTGATACCGACCACCAGCGGCACATTGAAATTGGAAGGCAAGCCGTTGCCGGCCAAAGCAAGCGCTGCCATCAGGCAGGGCGTTGCACGCATTCCTGAAGATCGCCACCACGATGGCATCGTGGGCTCCATGTCCGTCGCCAGCAATCTGGTGATTGAAGAAATCCGCCGCCCCGCTTATCAGCGCTTTGGGCTGCTCCGATACGGAGCCATCAAGCGCCGGGCAGAAGCCGCCATCAAGGCCTATGGCATTCGTTGTCCGGGGCCCAAAGCCCGCGCACGCCTGCTTTCAGGCGGCAACATTCAGAAAATCGTTCTGGCCCGGACGCTGGACCAGCATCCCGCCCTGGTGCTCGCAGCACAGCCGTCTCGCGGGCTTGATGTGGGGGCAACCGCAGAAGTTCACCGCCGCTTGCTGGAAGCGCGCGATCGAGGGGCTGGTGTCTTGCTCATCTCCGAAGATCTCGACGAACTGTTCCAGCTTTCCGATCGCATTGCGGTCATTCACCGTGGCCATCTTTCCGAGCCCATCCGCACGGAAGAGCTGGATAAGAGCTCCGTGGGTCTGATGATGGCAGGCCATGAGCTGAAGAAGGAGGAAGCGGCATGATCCGGTTCGAACCGCGCGAGCACGTTTCTTCCACCTATGCTTTTCTCGTGCCTGTCATTGCGGGCATCGCCGCTCTGGCCTTGGCCGCAATCCCCATTTCTGCGGCGGGGGCGGATGTTCAAGGGGCTTTCATTGCCATGGCAAAAGGCGCATTCGGCTCGCCCTTCGCCATTTCCGAGCTGCTCGCCCGCGCCACGCCCTTGATCCTCACAGGCCTTGCCGCTTCCATCGCCTTCAAGGCCAAACTCTGGAACATCGGGGCCGAGGGCCAGCTTTATGTGGGGGCTCTGGCCGCTGTCGCTGTGGGCTCAGGTGCCATCGCGGCGCCACCCTACATCATGATCCCGCTCATCATCGCTGCTGGCATGATGGCGGGCGGCACCTTGATGCTGGTGCCGACCCTTTTGAAGACCAAGCTTGGGGCTGATGAGGTGGTCACCACGCTGCTGTTGAACTTCGTTGTGCTGCTGTTTGTGCAGATGATGCTGGAGGGGCCGATGAAAGACCCCATGGGCATGGGCTGGCCTCAGTCTGAGCCCATTTCTGCAGCGGCCACTTTGCCCAAGATGTTCCCGCGTCTGCGCGTTCATTGGGGCCTGGTCATCGCTCTGGTATCGGCGCTCATCGTTTTCATCATCATGACCCGAAGCGTCTGGGGTTTTGAAATCCGTGCGACGGGAGAGAACGTCTCCGCCGCCCGGCACGCAGGCATCCCCGTCACAGCGACCTACGTCAAGGTGGGGCTTCTTTCCGGGGCCTTAGCTGGCCTTGCCGGTGTCTCGGAAGTGGCGGGCCTAAAGGGCTACCTGACCGCGGATCTGTCGCCCGGATTTGGCTATACCGGGATCGTGGTTGCCATGCTGGCGGGCCTGTCGCCCCTCGGAGTTGTGGCTGCTGCCATCTTCATCGCCGCCGTTTTTGTCGGGGCGGACAGCATGAGCCGCGCCATGGGCGTTTCCAATTACATCGCAGATCTTATCGTGGCGCTGTCGCTGCTCTGTGTGCTGGTCTCGGGGCTGTTCGTGCGGTTCAAGGTGCGGTTCGTCAGGCCCAAGCTGCCAAAGAAAAAAGAAGCCGAGGAGTTCTGAGATGGAATACGTTGACATTCTGACCTCCGCCAGTTTCTGGGCCGCTGCCATTCGCATTGCCACACCGCTTATCTTCGGCGTTCTGGGAGCGCTCATTTGCGAGCGCGCTGGAGTGCTGAACCTTGGCATTGAGGGCATTTTCGTTGTCGGGGCCATGACCGGCTGGATGGCGGTCTGGCTTGGGGCCGACCTTTGGACCGGCGTTGCTGTTGCGGCCGGGTGCGGAGCCGTGTTTGGCCTGCTTCACGGCATTCTCACCGTGCCCCTTGGGCTGTCACAGCACGTCTCCGGCCTTGGTATCACCCTGTTTGCCACCGCCGTGAGCTACTTCACCTATCGCACGGCCTTGCCCAACGTGTCCTCACCGCCGCGCATTGAGGCCTTCCAGCCGCTGGATGTGCCGTGGCTGTCGGACCTGCCGTTCATTGGCCCGGCGCTGTTTCAGCAAACGCCCATGACTTTCCTGGCACTGGCTCTCGTGCTGGTGGTTGGTTTTGTGCTTTATCGCACGCCGCTTGGGCTGGCGATCCGCGCCGTAGGAGACAGCCCCGCTGCAGTGGAAGCCCAAGGGCTCTCCGTTTATGGCCTTCGCATTGGCGCTGTCATGGTGGGTTCCGCGCTTATGGCTCTGGGCGGAGCGTTCCTCACCATGTCCGCGTTTGATGCCTTCTTCTTCGGCATGATCAATGGACGCGGCTGGATCTGCATCGCGCTGGTGGTGTTTGCGTCATGGCGGCCGGGCAAGGCACTACTTGGAGCGGTGCTGTTTGGTGCCTTTGACGCCTTTCAAATCCGCCTGCAAAACGAGGTTGGCGGGGCCATTCCCTCGCAGATCTTCCTTATGATCCCCTATGTGCTCTCCATCGTGGCGCTGGTGATCGTTGCCCGCAAGGCAGACTACCCGAGAGCGCTTTTGCAACCTTACTTCCGGGGGCAGCGCTAGCCCCAAGGCGCGCCCCATTATTCAAGATTACTCGTGACGACAGGCAGACCTCATGTCTCTGGACCTACTGGTTAAAAACGCAACACTCACCACCGGTGAAACCGGCGTGGACATCGCCGTCAGTGGCGGCAAGATCACCGCCATCGAGCGCGGCATAACGGCAGAAGCCGGTGAGGTGCTGGACGCACAGGGCTATCTGGTTAGCCCGCCTTTTGTGGACAGCCACTTCCATATGGACGCAACGCTTTCCCTCGGCCTGCCACGCATGAACGAAAGCGGCACCTTGCTCGAAGGCATCAGCTTGTGGGCTGAACTGAAGCCGCTTCTCACCGTGGACGCAGTTGTCGAGCGAGCGTTGAAGTACTGCGATCTTGCGGTGTCTCAAGGCCTTTTGGCCATCCGCAGCCACGTGGACATTTGCGATGATCGGCTTCTGGGCGTGGAAGCGCTTCTTGAGGTGAAAAAGAAAGTCGCCCCCTACATCGATCTCCAACTGGTCGCGTTCCCTCAGGACGGCTACTACCGCTTCCCCACTTCCCAAGAAAACATGAAGCGCGCGCTGGATCGGGGCGTGGATGTGGTCGGCGGCATCCCGCACTTTGAGCGGACCATGGAAGATGGCAAGCGTTCGGTTCGGGCGCTGTGCGAGCTGGCAGCAGACCGGGGCCTGATGGTGGACATGCACTGCGACGAGACCGATGATCCCCTGTCCCGTCACGTGGAAGCACTGGCCTATGAGACCCAAAGACTGGGCCTTCAGGGCAGAGTGGCAGGGTCGCACCTCACTTCCATGCACTCAATGGACAACTACTACGTCTCCAAGCTGCTACCGCTCATGGCAGAAGCGGGGGTCTCTGCCATTGCCAACCCGCTCATCAACATTGTGCTGCAGGGGCGTCACGACACGTACCCCAAGCGCCGGGGCCAGACCCGTGTGCCGGAACTGCGCGCGCACCACATCAACGTGGCGTTCGGCCATGACTGCGTGATGGACCCTTGGTATTCCCTCGGCAATGCGGACATGTTGGAAGTGGCCAGCATGGGGCTGCATGTGGCTCAGCTCACCAGCCGTAATGACATGCGCTACTGCTTCGATGCGGTCACCAAAAACCCGGCCGGGATCATGCAGCTGGAAGGATACGGTGTCGAGCGCGGCTGCAATGCGGACTTCGTGCTGCTGCAGGCACGGGACACCATCGAGGCCCTGCGTCTCAAAGCAGCCCGTTTGGCCGTTGTCCGCCGAGGCAAGGTCATTGCCAGAAGCGAACCACGCACCACACATCTTTCAATCGAGGGCCGCCCCGCAATCGTGAACCCTGCGGACTACCAGCCCAAAGACGCATGACGCACTGAGAGCAGCCCTCCCACCGGACCAGGTCTCGGCTTGAAAGCTGAGGCCGGGTGAGGCGGGGGGCTGACCGGTCCTCACAAAAGGTGAGGGGTATGCTCAGAATATACAATTGGACCTTGTGGGACTAAGCGGGCATGGTCCTGCCCATGACAGATACAACGCTTTCCCCAAAGAGCGATGCTTCGCCAGCCAGCCGCAGCAATGCCCCAGCCACCCAGGTCGCTCTCTCCACCTTTTCCGCAGCACAAAAGGTGCAGCTTTCCATCATTCTTGCAGCGAGTGCAGGCGTCGGGTTGTTGACCGCCTCTGCTTTGACCCCCTCCATGGCGGCGGCTTGCGCACTGGTCGTGTTCTGCATTGGCATGTGGGCGACTGCTGTCGTCCCTCTGCACTGGACGTCCCTGCTGTTCTTCCTGATTGTGGTTGTGTTTCAGATTGCCCCGGCACAGACGGTGTTCTCCGGTTTCGGCTCTTCAACATTCTGGCTGCTGTTTGCCAGCCTGGTTCTGAATGCCTCCATCCGCTTTACCGGACTCGATCAACGCGCAGCAGTGCTGATTGCACGGCTCATGGGAAGCTCCTATCGCGGCGTTTTAGGCGGCGTCATCGTGTTTGCCTTGGCGCTCAGTTTTGTCATTCCGTCCGCCATTGGCCGCATCGTCATCATGGTGCCCATCATCATCACGCTGGCTGGGCGCATGGGATATGGCGAAGGCTCTAACGGGCGCACGGGCATGGTGCTCGCAGCTTCCTTTGCCACCTTCATGCCAGCACTCACCATTTTGCCTGCAAACGTGCCGAACCTCATCCTGTCCAGCATGGCGGAGACGCTCTACGGCCACCAGATTTCCTATGCAGACTATCTGCTGCTACACTTCCCCATTCTTGGGGCGCTGAAAGCTGTTCTCATGCTTTTTGTGATTGCCTGGCTGTTTCCGGATCAAGACCCAACCCACAGCGCCAAAACCGATGGCCCGGCCGCGCCGCTTTCCGGTCACGAACGCCACCTATTGGCCGTTCTTGCTCTTTGCCTTGGGCTATGGCTGACGGACAGCATTCACCATATTTCACCGGGCTGGGTTGCCATGGGCGCTGCAATCTACTGCCTGCTGCCCCAAACAAACCTTGCCGCCAAAGACTGCTTTGAAAAGCTGAACTATGCCTCCCTGTTCTTTGTTGTAGGGTTCATCGGCCTTGGCTCTGTTATCTCCGAAACGGGACTGGGGGAGGTCTTCGTACACTCCATCTCAGCCTACGCTTCGTTTGACCAAAGCGCACCACTTTGGAATGTGGGCGTGCTCACGGGCATCTCGTCGCTTGTCGCCCTTGTCACCAACCTGCCGGGCGTTCCTGCTGTCATGACACCCATGGCGCAAGACCTTGCGGCCCTGACCGGACTTCCCCTCTCCACCGTACTGATGACGCAGGTCCTGGCGTTCTCCAATGTGTTCTTGCCCTATCAGGCACCACCACTGGTAGCCGCCATGCAGATCGGCAACCTGACCATTGGGGCCGTTACCAAGGTGTGTCTCACCCTGTTCTTTATTGGGGCCTTTGTCCTCTGGCCGCTTGATCTGCTCTGGTGGCATCTGCTTGGCTTGGTCTAAACTTCAAGGCAACCATCCAGAGCGCGATGGCAACCGGAAAGATCTCTGATGGAAATCTATCAGCTGAAGACATTTGTGAGTGTGGCGCGGGAGGGCAGCATCACCCGCGCCTCAGAAAAGCTCAACCTGAGCCAACCTGCCGTCAGCGCGCACATCAAGGCCATTGAAGAAACACTGGGCCTTGAGGTCTTTGAACGCACCGCCCGCGGGATGGTGCTCACCAACGCGGGCGCACGTCTTCTCATCAAGGCCGAAGCCACTTTGAGTGTCCATCAGGATCTCATCGCAGAAGCCTCCCGCATCAAGGGAAGCATCACCGGCAAGCTCCGCATCGGAGCAGGGGATGTGTCCAACGCCGAGGCGGTTGGCCGCTTGCTGACCCAGTTGGCGCAGCGCTGCCCCGAAGTTGAAGTGGAGCTGCAACACGGCTTTGGTCCTTCGGTGCTGAATGGGATCAAGGATGGGTCGCTGGATGCAGGCATCTTCAACCGCTCCCACGCCGATGATCCTGACCTGACCACCGTGGAAATGTCCCACTTCAATGTGTATCTTGCCGCGCCTAAGGGGTCGGGTTTCACACCGGGCAAGCCTGATTGGGCCCGTCTTGCAGACATGCAGTGGATCTGCCCGGCCAGCAACACCTGCTGTGGCCGCACGGCGGAAAACCTGTTTGCCGCCCATAACATCCAGCCCAAACGCATCATCAGCATTGACCGGGAAAGCGTAACCCGAACCCTTGTTGCAGGCGGGGTCGGCGTGGGGCTCTTGCATGCCGACACGGCCAAAGAAGCCGAGGAAAATGGCGAAGTGGAGCTTGTCTATCAAACCCCAACCCACGTTCGGGTCCTGTTCGCCCATCTCAAGAGCCGTCATAACGATCCGCTCCTCCAGATTGCACGGGGTTTGGCGCAAGACAGTGCCCACGCGCCCGCTGCTGGAAAAGCAGAGCCTTACTGAAAAGCCTCTTTGCAGCCGTTCAATGCTTAGAGTTTGTTGATCTCGCGCTGCAGGTCGTCAAAGTGCTCATCAAGGTAAAACTGGAACCACACCGCGAACTCATCGCGAGAACTGGCCAGCTCTTGCCGAACTTGTGCGAGGGACACACTGCGGACCCTTTCCACCTCGGAAGGAACAGGCGAAGGGGCCTCATCGGTCTTGCAAAAGAACACATGCACCAGCTCGTGTTCAGTCAAACCGTTCCCGCAATCGGCTTTGTACAGCGTTGAAAATCCATGGGTAAGCGGGGCTTCAAACCCCAGCTCTGCCCGCATGCGCCGGCGAGCGGCCGCTTCCAACGGTTCGCCGGGGCGCGGATGTCCGCACGCCGTGTTCGCCCATTTTCCGGCGCTATGGTATTTGGCAGCAGCGCGCTTTTGGATAATCAGCTCACCCGCGCTGGTTACTGCAAACACAGAAACGGCCCTGTGCAGCCTTGCATCCAGATGCACCTCCAGCTTGCCTGCCGTGCCGATTGCCTCGTCGTTTTCGTCAACGAGAATAACCGTCTCCTTGTCATCAGGCAGGGTGTCTGGGTGCATGGTCATTTTTGTCTTTCATGGCGTGATCTGTTGCGGTCGTAAACCACGGAATCGTCCAGAAACGCAAGCCTTACCTTCCGGCGGCCCTCATGCATCCTTCAAGATGCCGTCCTTCAGGTGCATCCGACGGGTTGCCAGCTGGTCACGAAAGCCAGCGTTGTGGGAGATAACGATCATGGCCTGCGGCAACCCCAGCAGGATCTCAAGGAGCCTCGCCTCGTTGGCCTCATCTAGGTCATTGGTGGGCTCATCAAGCAGCAGCACCTCCGGTTTCATGGCAAGAACGGAGGCAAGGGCAACCAATCGCTTCTCACCGCCGGAGAGCTTGTAGGTGATGGCATCCCGCAAGTGCGACAGGTGCAGGTTGCTGAGGATTTCTTCCGCAATGGCAACGGCTTCAGCCTTGGACGCCCCAAGGTTCAGCGGGCCAAAGGCAATGTCTTCCAGAACGGTGGGGCAGAATAACTGGTCGTCCGGGTCTTGAAACATGTAGCCCGCCTTGCGGCGCACCTCATGAAAATCTGCCTCCTCCCGTCGCTCCCGTCCAAAGGCAGTTATGGTGCCGCCCTGCGGATGGTGCAGCCCCACAAGGAGCCGCAAAAGGGTGCTTTTTCCCGCCCCGTTGGCCCCGATGAGCGCCAGCCTTTCGCCGGGTGCCAGCGTCAGGCTGGTGCCATTGAGTACAGGTGCGCGGCCGGAATAGGCAAACCGCAGGTCTTTCAGATCAAACAGCAGAGCCACTGAAAACCTCCAGACCAATCAACACCACAAGAGCGCCGGAAAAAACGAGAGCAAAGGTGAAGTCGGCCTTGGAGTAGCGCAGATCATCCAAAAGGTAGAGCCTGCCATCAAACCCTCGGCACTTCATGGCATCAAGGATACGCTCCGAGCGATCAACGGCCCGCACCAGCAACATGCCCACCAGATACCCGAATGACCGGTAGGTGTGCAGAGTGTTTTTGGGCGTGAAGCCGCGCATCTTCATGGCAGCGCGCAGCCGGGTGTATTCCTCCTGCAATACGCTGATGTAGCGCACGGTGAAAAGCATGAGATGTACAAGTGTTTCCGGCGCTTTGAGCCGCGCGAGTGCATGGCCAAGCTGCCCCGGCTCCAGTGTCCCGACAAGCACCAATACCATGAGAATGATGGCGTTTGCCGTCAGGCCGATCTCAACCGCCTTCCAGATGCCGGTCGTGGACGCGTCGAACCCGAACAGGGTGAAGGCCGCCGGTCCCGCAGTGGTGAACGGCAGCAGCACCAGCATGAAGATGATGAAACCATCCATAGCGGCCATGCGGCGCAAGGTCTTGCCAATGAGCAGCCCCTGCACCAGCATGAACGCGGCGGGCACGGCCAGAGCGACGGCAAGTGCCAGCGGGCTGGAAAGCGCCACAACACAAACAGCAAACACCAGAACACAGATCACCCGTGTACGCGGATCAAGCCGCTGCAGAAGACGCGTTTCAGCGGTCGCGGTGTTCAACGTTGCCCGTTCGCTGCCAGCCAGATGGCCCATTCAGATTGTCTCCTTCAGCTTCCGCCGGGCGGCGATGTAAAAGCCCACGCCAAAAATCCCGAGGATGTAGCCAATGCCGCCCAGAACGGTCTGGAGGTCGGTCTTTTCCTTGTAGGCGATCAACTCCCGCTGCAATGGGCGCACTTCCTTGCGCACCTCCTCTGCTATCATTTTGCGCTGTGCCGCTTCAAAAGCGGCCAGATCAAACGAAGGCTGAGCTGCAGGCGCGGTTTGTTCCGCCGAAGGGCTTGCAGCAGGGGCAACTTCCGCACCTGAAGGAGCGGCCGTTGTATCACTGGCCAGCCCTGGCTTTTCGGCCCAGGAGAGCGCATTGGAGCCGCCCCCGTCAAAGGGCACGTCGTCTGCCGATAGCTCCGCCTGCGCAACATGGCCCTGTCCGAGATTTGCCTTGAAGATGTGAGGCACCTTGGCGGTTGGCACATAGGTGAAGAAACCTTCCTCATCCGTTGTGGTTTCGCCAAGCTTCGTGCCGTTGTCGTCAAAGACTTCCACCAGCGCTCCAGCGGCCATATCGCCATTTGAAAAACCCACTTCCCCTTCAATGGCCGAGCCGCTGACGAAAACGGAAGTGATGACCTTGTGCGCATGAGCGGGCGTTGAATGCCAACTCAGGCAGGCGAACAGCACGAAGACTGCGGTTGCAAAGTGTTTCATATTGCCTTTCCCGGTGTCAGAGCGCCGAAAAGCTCCGGCTTCACCTTGGTTGCAAGATACACCGCCATGCCCGTCAGAACAGCTTCCACGGCAATCACCGGGATGTGGGCGAAGAACACCAGCTTTGCCGCTGGAATGAACGCCTCTCCCGAAAGGGCCAGAGACGCCCCAACCAGCACGGTAGTGAATGCAATGGCAAGCCCCCCCGCCAGCCCGCCCCAAAGCGATGCGACGAAAGGCGAGCCGCGCACCACGCCCGGTCGGCAGATGACGCCAGCCAGCACCGCGGCAAGGGCGATGTTGGTGGTGTTGACGCCCAATACGGTGAGCCCGCCAAAGCCAAAAAACACGGCCTGCAACAGGAGCCCAACGAACAGGGCGGGAAATGCCGCCCAGCCCAGAACAAGCCCGGCGAGGCCGTTCAGGATCAGGTGCACACTGGTGGGTCCCAGAGGGACATGAATGAGCGAGGCGACAAAGAAGCAGGCGGACAGAACACCCGCTGCGGGTATCCGTTCCAGCGGAAGTTTCTTGAGGCCCAAGGCCACGCCGCCAGCGGCGATCAGTGCCCCGCCGATGACGACGGGGCTGGAGAGGGCACCATCAACGATGTGCATGGGCCGTTTCCTTGAACAGGTTGAGTGCGTTGGGTTCAATCCATGGCATAGGCACGCACCCAGATCACCGCATCCTGCGAAAGCTCTTTGCCCTCATGCACTTTGTCCGGACCAGTACCGAGCGCGGCGAAGCCCCAGAACCCGGCCTTTGGCACACCAAAGGTAAAGGTGCCATTGGCATCGGTCACCGCCACCAGAGAGCCCCCCGGCAAAGGAGAAGCCGTTGCCTCCAAAGCGCGGTTGTTCTCCATGTCGGGCTCTGCGGCCATGTACTCAATCTCGATTTCGGCACCGGCCAACGGCTTGCCATCAGACAGCACCTTGCCGCTGAAAGTGGAGCCCGCCACGATGTTGGTGGGCCGGTTCAGCGGAATGATCTCCGTTTTCAGCCCTTGCGGTTCCATCCAATCGGTCGGCACCTCGCTGCGGTTGAAGTAAGACTTGGTGATCTGCTGAATGAAGATGTCTTCGCTGGCTTCAAAGTAGGGGGCAGGTTCCACCACCACCACATAGTCGCCAGAGCGCTTGACCGGCAGCGTTGCCTCAAAGGCCGCACCGGCATTTTCTGAACCTTGAAACGAAATGGGCTTCAAGCTGCCCATCAGGTCAATCTTTTTGCCACGGTTGATGGCATAGACCGCTTGCGGCGTTTCCATATCCATCACATGACCGTTTTCGAAGGGATGCCAGAACACCAGCTTCAGCGGCAGGTCCCCTGACTGCTGCAGATTCACTTCAGGCGAATAGGCCAGCTGAAAGTGGGCCTGTGCGGGCAGGGAAGCCAAAATGGCGGTTGCAGCAAGGGCGGAAAGCCCAAGTTTTTTAAAAGACATAGGTATCGTCTCTCCATAAGTCCGGCAGCGCCGGGTGCTAGGAAAGGACGAAGGGGGAACGGCAAAGAAAGAGAATACGGCTCAAATCTTTGGGCCTGCAGCTCATTTCCGCGCCAGACGCTCACCCCGGCGTCCGGTTGGATCCAAGGGCTTGCCCCTTGGCGATCAACGGCAGGTCTCCTGGCTTGCGGGTCGTTGCGAATTGGCTTTCCTTCCCGGAAGAAACTCCTTCCAGTGGATCTCTCAAGCCTCGCTCGCCGCTTACAGTTGCGGGGGCAGCCACGGATTTGGTCCCTGATGGGTACGCCGCACCGTGTTCCCTTTTAATCCCAGTAACGCATGTTCCTGAGAACCAATTGACGGGCGCAAAGGTGCCCTGACTTCAACTCAAAAGTCAATCGCTTCTAACGTGGGGGCGTGAGCAGGCGCACCTCACATCCTATGTGGCCAATGCGGGTGCAGGTCATCAATTACATAGGCATGGCGGTGGGTACGCCCAAATCGGCGATCGCCCTGCGAAAGGTGCGGATCATCCCTCGACATTTCCGGGTGCGAATGCACCAGAGCTTCGCGGTCGGAAGCAGGCCAGAGCCACAGGCTCAAAATCAGCCCCAGCCAACACAGCGCCGCCAGAACAACGAATGTCGGCCCCAAGCCCATGCCAGCGCCCAACCACCCGGCAAGCGGATAGGTCAACAGCCAACAGGCGTGGCTCAGGGCAAATTGCGCGGCAAACAGTGCGGGGCGGTCTGCACTGTGAGAAGACCGCTTCAAAACCCGGCCCGACGGTGTTTGTGCCGCGCCATATCCAAGCCCCATCAACGCCCAAAGCACCAGAAGTGTCTCATAGCCGGTTGAGAAGGTGCCCACAGACATGAGCACCGCCATGAGCGCAGCGCCCGCCTGCATGACAACACGGTCTGGCACCTGCTCCAGTACAGCTGGCAACACCAACGCTGCCACCATGGAGCCACCGCCAAAGCAGGCCAGCGCGATGGCTACATCACCCGGTTGCAGGCCGTAGGTGCCTTGAACCAACACCACCGTATTGACGATCACCATCGCCCCGCCTGCTGCAACGCTCAGATAAATCGCCAGCATTCCGCGCAGCCGCGGTGTGCGCAGATAAATGTTGAGGCCAGATGTGAGCCGCTTGCTGAAGGGCGCAGCGCCCTTGGCCTTGGGTGAAGGCAATACGACGCTGAGCACCAACAACGCAGAGGCAAGGAAGCCAATTGAAGTGCCCCAGAACAGGCTCTGGTAACTGGTCACCAGCAAGATAACAGCGGCAACAGAGGGCGTCAGAAGGTTCTCAAGGTCGTAGGCCAGTCGGGACAGGGACAGCGCGTTGGTGTAGGTCTTTTCGTCCGGCAGAACCTCTGGAATGGTGGCCTGAAAGGTGGGCGTGAACGCAGCAGAAGCGGCTTGCATGATGAAAATCAGCAGGTAGATCTGCCAGATCTCCGTCACAAATGGCAGCAGCAACGCCACACTTGCGCGCACCAGCCCAAGCGCTACCAACACCGCCCGTCGGGGCAGGCGTTCGGTAAACACAGCACTCAGTGGCGCAAGCCCCACATACGCCACCATCTTGATGGTGAAGGCCGTTCCCAACACCAGCCCAGCCTCTTCTCCCGCCAGATCGAACGCGAGCAACGACAACGCGACCGTGGCAAGGCCAGTGCCAAACAGCGCGATCACTTGAGCCGCGAAAAGATACCGGTAACGCCGGTCAGCAAGAGGTAGGAGAAGCTCCATCGGGTGCCTTTTTGCGCCTGTGCTCTTCACAGGACGCAGGAAGCATATCCCATTACGGGCAGATCGAAATGACACAAAGGTTCAACTGAATTTCAGAGGACACCCTGCTGCACGGCACAAACGGCACAAAAAGAAACGGCTTGCCAGCAGAGGAGGAGCGCGCAGGCAAGCCGTCTATGGGAGGTTGGATGATCTGAAGATGGGGGGCACACATCCCGATTTTTAGTAGGGAGTGTTGCTTAACCGACCCATTTAGCCATTTAGACGCTTGCTGGTGTCTTCTTTGAAGCCCGCATTGGATTTCTTCAAAAAGGCTTTGCGCCAACTCTCGCTGAGAACAGCGGTGTCTGCAAGCTTCTGTGCCAAGGCTGGGTCGAGACGTGGATTGAACCGGGCAGCAATCACATCCGCCAGCACCAGATCCTCATGAGGACGGTCCAAGAGGCTCATGGTATCGCCCGCGCGCACGCTGCCGCCTTCAAGAACGCGGTAGTACCACCCCGTAAATCCGGTCTTTTGAAATCGCATGGCCATGGAGGCAATACCCGTGTGTGAGACCAGCTTCCAGCAGGGCTGGCGCCCCTGGCAAATCTGCACCCTTGCGCTGCCCAAAGAGAAAACATCACCAAGGCACAAATTGCTTTCGGTCAGGCCCGTTGTGGAGATGTTCTCGCCGACTGCACCGGGTTTGAACAGGGCCGCATGCTCTGGAAACTCCTCTGCCCACCGCGCGTAATGTTCGGCAGCATAGTGATGCAGCGCCTTTTCCGGCCCGCCATGAACCTCCAGATCCGCTTGCTCATCTTCCAAGAACCCGAGCGCGTTCAATTCCAACAGACCGTCTTGACGGATCTTGCGGATTGCGGAGGCTGCCTTTTCTGGCCACAACTTCTCCGCTTTACCAACGTAGAGCCCGATGATCTCACCCGACACCCTCATGCCAACGTCCTTCCCGGCCAAAGCCAAACTCTTCCAAGCGAGAGGTTGTATCGGAAACCAGACCAAGGAGCCAGTGTTGCCCCCTCGTTTTCAATGGGGCGATGTTCTATGAGGCGGCGGTCTCTCGCCTGGGATTTAATTAGCTTTACTCAACGTTAGCCCCGCATAGCGATTGGCGTTTGAACCCACCAACACCCATTCATTCATTCTGCATTTATTAATAATTTTAACTAAATCACTGAAAATATACGGGAATAGCACCAAAAAATCGATTCACTTAGTGCAATTGCATCATGCGCAAAAGTTACAACCATGGCATTTCAAGGGCAAATAACTCTCATTTGGCTCGTTTTGAGCCTAAGTTCAAAAGGCCCTGAAATGAAAAGCTGCAGCACTCGCGCACCGAAATATTCAACTCTTTCGCTTCGACCTTTTTTGTTGGCAACCACAGCAATAACAATTCTGTGTGTGCCGAGTGCCAAGGGCATGGCTGCTAATCTTGATCTGTCAAATGAGTCCCGAACGATCTCGGATGAGCAAACGTTCAACAGTGTGATTGTGCGCGACGACGCGTCACTAACTATTGATAGTTCAGGTAAGCTGATCGCTCAGAATGGACCGTCCGGATACGGAAGGGTCGATCTTGGGGGCAGTTACGCAGACAAGACAACTGTGCTGTTCGTTAACGGAGGCACTTTAGAGGCGGAGAGTTCGCTCCATGTGAGCGGCGCAAATGTGGTCGCAGAGTTCTTGAATGGAGCCTCCGCGAGCTTTGATCAAGTTTGGGTATCTGACACGTTTTACCAAGATACAACAGCCTACATGCGTATTGATGGTGTAGGAACAGAAGTAGAGTTCAGCGGCAGGTCATTCGTCGGCCAACGTGACACAGGGTATCTGGAACTGAGCAATTCCGCGAAACTCTCCACACAGGGAGATTTCTGGTTGGGGCACCTCAACGGTACGGCCAATATTTCCATCTCATCGGGCGCAGTTTTGAGCAGCAAGAACCTTGAAGCTCAGTCGGGCGGTGCGGTTGCTGTTAATGTGGACGGCGGGACCATACAAGCACTTGAAGACAATGCCTCTTTTATCTCAGGCTTTGACTCTAACGATACATTTACATTGTCCGGTTCTGGGCTGACTTTGGACACTCAGGCCTTCAACGTGGGAGTACAAGCCGATCTTTCTGGCGATGGGGGCCTGACCAAGACCGGTACCGGCACGCTCATATTGACCGGTACCAATACATATTCGGGAATTACTTGGCTCAACGAGGGTACTCTACAAGGTACGGCAGATAGCCTCCAAGGGTATATTTCGTCCTCTACAGGAACAACTCTCACATTTGATCAGGCAACGAGCGGCACTTCTTCTGTAAGGTACGTCGGGGATGGCCGCCTCGTAAAAACGGGTACCGGCACTGTCACACTGACAGGGACCAATAGCCATACGGGCGGCACTGTTGTTGAACAAGGGACACTATCTGGCCGAACGTCCAATCTGATTGGTGACATTTCCGTTGCAAATGGCGCAACTTTGGAGGTGAACCCTCCATCGGGCTCTACTGCGGATACCAGTTTTACAGCAAACGTTTCGGGTGAAGGGCGCCTTGTGAAGACCGGGCCAGAATCGCTTGTGCTAGAGGGGCAGTACACCCATACCGGCGGCACCCGCATTGAGGGCGGATCTCTGGTCGTAAAGTCAAGCAACCTGCAGGGCGATATTGATATCTCAGATGAGGGCTGGCTGAGATTTTATCAAGAAACCAGTGGCACTCACACTGGCAACATCACTGGTGGCGGCAAAATCGACAAATACGGGTCCGGCACTCTCATACTGACTGGCATGAATACCTATACTGGCGGAACGACAGTCAGCAAAGGCACTCTGGCGGGCAATACCGACAGCCTACAGGGGCAGTTTGCGCTCTATTACAACTCCAATATCCGTTTCGATCAGGATACCGATGGCACTTTCAACGGTGACATCCGGGGTAATGGAACGGTCACAAAACGCGGTACGGGCACGCTCACTTTAACCGATGAGATCAATGTTTTCAATGGGGTCACCATTGAAGAAGGTCGGCTTGTTGGCACCACTGAGAATTTGAAAAGCAGTGTCGACGTTGAGAGTGGGGCTGAGTTCGAACTGGATCAGAATGATGACGGCACTTTTTACGGTGTCATCAGTGGTGAAGGCAAGCTGATCAAGTCTGGCGATGGCGACATCACTCTTACGGCCGCTAACACCTATTCCGGCGGCACCTTGATCAATGACGGCGTTCTTACAGTCTCTCACATCAATCAGCTCGGTACCGGTGCAATTTCTTTGAATGGGGGTACCTTCCGCACGACCGGCACAGAGGCAATTGAGCTCGACAACTTCGATCTGGATGACTCTGACGGGGAGCTGGATGTTTCCGGCAACACCCTGTCGCTCACCGGCGCAGTGACCACCGCAGGCCGTCTTGAGAAAACCGGTCTAGGCGACCTCAACCTTGATGCCGCCAACAACGTTGTTGGTGGCACGACAATCGTCAGAGACGGCAAGCTGGTGGTTGGCTCTTCTTCTGACAAGAACACGGCAAGCCTGCAAAGTAACGTTGAAGTCGAAGGCACGGGTGTTCTGGGTGGTCATGGCTCCATTATTGGAAATGTCACGAACAACAACGGCCGCATCGCGCCGGGCAACTCCATTGGCGTGACGACCATTAACGGCAACTACTCTGGCATTGGCGTGCTGGAAATCGAGGTCGAAGGCAACGTCGATGCTTCTCTTGCCAAGGCTGATCAGCTGGTTGTCACAGGTGATGTGGACATCAGCGGCACCACGCTTGAGTTGGTGATGACACCAAATGACTCCACCCAGTGGGACGTTGCCCCAACCGGTCCGTTCATCATCCTTGATAATCAGGGCACAAACGCCATCACCGGCACTTTTACTGAAGTGAAGGACATCAACGACCTGTTGTTCCTTGATGAGACGCTTGACTATGCATCGGGCGATGGCAACGACATCTCCCTGACCTTGACCCGCAACGATGTAACCTTTGAAATCGACGGTGGCTCTGTCAACCAGACAGCTGTCGGCGCCGTTATTGGCTCCATGGACACATCCAATGCGGTCTACAACGCCGTTGTGATGAGCACCTCCTCTGAAGCAGAGGCCGCCGCCGCCTATGACAGTTTGTCCGGCGAAATCAACGCTTCCGCACGCGGTGCGCTCATTGAAGACAGCCGCTTTGCCCGCACAGCGGCTGCCGATCGCCTCTATGAGGCCTCCGCCGGCGATGCCGCCCGTGTCGGGTCTGACCTGAGCACCGAAAAACTCGGCAGCCTTGCGCTGTGGAGCCAGGCTTTCGGCAGCTGGGGCCAGTCTGATGCAGATGGCAATGCCGCTGAAATGGACCGCTCAACCGGCGGCGTCATGTTCGGCGCGGACGCGCTTGCCTTCGGCACCGCCCGCGTGGGCGTGATGGGCGGCTACAGCACCTCCAACATGGATGTGGATGACCGCCAGTCTTCCATGGACAGCGACAACTACACCATCGGCGCTTACATCGGCTCGCAGTTTGACCAGTTCAAAGTGCGCGGCGGCATGGCAGCCACCTGGCACCAGATGGATGGCAAGCGCGCTGTGTCCTTGGGCGGCGGTACGTTTACCGACAGCGTGACCTCCGATCAGGATGCCATGACCTATCAGGCCTTCGGTGAACTGGGCTACGGCTATGATGTTTCTGGTGTTTATCTGGAGCCATTTGCAGGCCTTGCCTATGTCAACCTGGAAAGTGACGGCTTCACCGAGGAAGGCGGCAACGCAGTTCTGACAGCAGATGACCAGAGCGATGACGTGCTGTTCACCACCCTGGGTCTGCGCGTTGCGTCCACCTTCATGCTTGGCGACACCGCCATCACCGCACGCGGCATGGCTGGCTGGCAGCATGCATCTGAGGAAACCATTGATTTCACTCAGAGCTTTGCATCCGGCGGCAACAGCTTCACCGTGGAAGGAACGCCAATTGCACAGGATGTTGGCCTTGTGGAAGCAGGCTTTGCAGCAGCCCTCAGCGATCGCGCCAGCGTGGGCGTGACCTACTCCGGTCAGATCGCTTCGGATGCCCAGAACCACGGCCTCAACGCCCGTTTTAACCTGCAATTCTAAGGGCTTATTCACCAACCCGGCGTCTTCAGAAATCCATTGGGTTTCTGAAGACGCGGAAAACAGCTAGTATTTTCAAAGGGAAACTTTTGATAGTCTAGGCTGGCTACCTGAGGTGAATTCACCGGTCTGGGTTGGGAGAAACGCATGCAGGTCATAATTGCCGACGACAAGACGGATTTGGACGCCCGGGCCGCTGAGCTGGGCGTTCAGCTTATCAAGAAGGCCATCTCAGAGCATGGCCACGCCAACATCATTCTGGCCACAGGCACAAGCCAGATCGGAATGCTGGAAGACCTGGTGAAACCTGAGCACGACGTGCCTTGGGACAAGGTCACCGCGTTCCATCTGGACGAGTTCGTGGGCATTGCAGACGACCATCCCGCCAGCTTTCGCAAGTATCTTCTGGAGCGCTTTGTCGCCCATGCGCCGGGCGTGGAATTTGTGCCCGTGGAAGCAGACGCCGAGGATATGGTGGCAGAACTGACGCGGCTCACAGATCGTCTGGACCAAACCCGCCTCGATCTATGTTATTGCGGTATTGGGGAAAATTGCCATCTGGCCTTCAATGAACCACCCGCCAACTTTGAAAGCGGCAGCGCCTTCATAGGGGTACAACTTGATGATGTCTCCCGCGTCCAACAGGTAAAGGAAGGCTGGTTTTCCGACCTGGACGCCGTGCCGCGCACCGCGATCACCATGACCATTCCGCAGATGATGAAAGCAGAGCAAATCATATGCGTTGCCCCAGATGAGCGCAAGGCGGAAGCCGTGAAACACGCCATCAGCGGGCCGGTGGACCCGATGTACCCCGCCTCCATTTTGCAGACCCACCAGAACGCGGTTGTGTATCTGGATCCTCAGTCCGCCGGTTTGCTGGAGACAGCGTAGGATCTGACCCAACTAGATGAGGGCTAGGTGAGCCTTGGGGACCACCCCCAAGGCATGCAGGTTATCCCCGCGCTCGTCCTCTTGCGGTGAAAAGTTATGCCCGCTCGACCCAATGACCGAAAGGTCAGGGGGTGGGCTTCCCTGTCGCAGCGAACGTCATGAGGCGGTGCGCCTTGCACAACATTGGGAGTGGATACACCCGATCCATGCGCGCCTCTCAGCGTTCTTCTTCCTCCAGATAGCGTTTCAGGCGTTCGATGTCGGTAATCCGCAGCAGGGAATTGGTTTTTTCCACCAACTCAAGATCAATGAGCTGATTTACGGCACGCCGATACACCCGCTCGGAACAGCCAAACCGCTCGGCCTCCCGAAACACCTTGTCAAACTGCACCGCTGGCCGGTTGCCCAGCTCCCGTTCCAACAGGTCTTTGGCAATGCTGTAGGCGAGGGGGAACATGAACTGGTTCGTGAGATGCTGGGTAACATGGTGGTAGGTTTCCGCCATGCACTGCGCCAACCAGATGATTACATTTGGCTGTTCCTGCATGACAGTCGCCAGCGCGGCGGGCGGAATGACGACCACCTCCGCATCCTCATCGCAGCAAATGTCGAACTGAACGGGCCGCCCGTTCAGGAACTCGATCTCGCCGTAAAGGCGGTCACCGGGCCCAAATCGGCCATGGCTATATCTGCGCCCGTTCGCCGCAGTGTAATTCACCGTACATGTGCCCTTGGAGAGCCAGTAGAGCTGGTCGATCTGCTGCCCTTGCCGCAGCACAAAGTCCCCTTTTTTCAGGGTTTTACGGAGGAAGCCTGACTTGGATATCCACTCGGTCAAATAGGCCAGCCCCGCATCAGCCTGCTGCTTTACGCACATTTTCCTCTGGCAACTCCCACTGAGGCGGACAAATGTCCTGTTTTGAATCCCTAGCGTTATTTACCGTCCCTTGTGAGGAATGCACAGGGAGAAAATGATGACCGCCCACATTAACGCGGAGATTGGCGATTTCGCCGAAACCGTTCTTATGCCAGGCGATCCATTGCGGGCCAAATTCATCGCCGACACATACCTGCAAGATGTGCGCGAAGTAACCAACGTGCGCAATATGCTGGGCTTTACAGGCACTTACAAAGGAATGCCACTCTCCGTGATGGGACACGGAATGGGCATGCCTTCCATTTCCATTTACGCTCATGAGCTGATCCACGAATACGGCGTCAAGAACTTGATGCGCATTGGCAGCTGCGGTGCGGTTTGCGAAGAGTTGAAGCTGCTGGACCTTGTTGTTGCAACAGGGGCAAGCTGCTCCTCCTCCATTAACCGGGAGCGGTTCTCAGGTTATGACTTTGCAGCCGTACCAGATTTTGCGCTGCTGAAGGCCTGCGCCGACACTGCAGAGAAACTGAAGCTTTCGCCCGCTTTCGGCAACATCTTGTCGGACGATCTGTTTTACGGGTCGAGCCCGGCGCTGCTTCCAGCCATGCAGAAGATGAACATTCTGGCGGTTGAGATGGAAGCGGCAGCGTTGTTTGCCATTGCGGCCGAAGCGCGTGTTCAGGCGCTGTGCATGCTCACCGTGTCAGACCACCTGATCACTTCTGAACAAGCCACCTCGGAACAACGCCAGACCAGCTTTAACCAGATGATGGAACTGGCACTCGAAACCGCCTTTGAGGTCTCCAAATGATAATTGAAGCAATGGGCTATCTGGCCTCGATCACGATCATGATTTCCCTTTTGATGGGCAATGTGGTTTGGCTGCGCGTGCTGAACATGGTTGGCTGCATTTTCTTTACCGCCTATGGCCTCGCCATCGAAGCATGGCCCGTGGTGTTCTTGAATGGCACCTGCGTGTTCATCAACCTTTACCACTTGTGGAAGCTGAAGAAGGACGACCTGCGGCCTTTGAAAGTGGTGAAGGCTTAGAGCTTTTCAGCGTCAAGATAAGAAGAACAGCGACCAAGATCAGACTATGCCGGAGGGATGAGCACACCTCCGGCATTTTTGTTTGGCGGAAGACGTATCAAGAGCCATCGTCTTCGGTAAGCGGACGCACGCCATACAAGGTGTAGGCTTCGCGCATCAGTTGCTCTTCTCCCTTGTCCGGAAAGAGATTGTAGCTGGGTGCCCAGATGCGCTGAACTTTTTCCACGTGAACGCAGATGATGTTGCGGATCGGATAATCCGGCCCCGCCTTTTCCAGAAGTGGGTAGGCGATTTCCTGAAAGCCCGGATCTCCCAATGGAATGACCTTGGCTACACCCTTGACTTTAAATCCCTTTTGCCGAAATACGTCGACGAAACTCACGCACACCTTGTTGTAGGTGTTCAGGTTTCGAATACTGCCACGCGAGGCAATGTCGGCAATGATGAGGCGATCACTGCCATAGGCGCAGAACATTTCCTTGGGGCTTACGGTTGGAAATCCATCCGCGTCCACGGTCGCCAACCAGCACAAAACAGAACGATTAATGTCGTCGCGCACGGCGTCATTAAGGTGCATTGCCAGTATCCGATCAAATTTGGGAAAAGACAGAAAAACCGCCGAAAATCATGCGCTTGCCATCAAAGGGCATGTCCATGTCGGGATCTGAAAAAACGGGATCTTGCCAGACCTTGGCCGAGCCTTCCTCCCGCGCTTCCTTGGAGGGCCATACCACCCAGCCAACAGCCACCGTTTCATCTGGCTTGCAGGCAACCGCTTTCAAGAACGAGGTGACCTCGCCCTCCGGCACATCCGCGCCCCAGGCATCCAACACCTCTGTGGCGCCACACATTTTGAAAACCCGTTGTATTTCAACACATTTTTCTTGATAGGCGGCTTTGTTTGCAGTCGGAACTGCAGCCACAAACACGTCCACATAGGCCATTGTCTTTCCCTCGCACTGTTCGGTTGCCGCAAAGGAAAGAGTGCCCGAGATCCAGCCCGGGCACAAGGACCTTATTCCTGTAAATGCTAAAGGGAAATCAGATGGTTATCCCAAGAGGTTCCGGGAACTTGCGCTGTCAGCTCCAGATACTCGGAGGTGCCTTCGGCAAAACGCAGGCCGCCGGACCCGTCGGAGATGAGAAAGAACTCCTGATCGAGCGGGGCAACACCGCACCCGTCTGCAACCGCCTGCGCTCCGATGTAATCCCCGGAGGATGCGTTCCAGAACAAAATCTTACCCCCTCTCGGGCAGGAGGTGACGATGACTTCGCCGTCGCCGCTGGCGGTAACGCTGCCGACGTAGTTGCTCAGCTGCGCTTTAATTTGCTGTGGCATTTCATGGATGCGGGGCGTGCCATCCAACGTGAAGCTGGCGATGAGCGGGGGTAATTCTGACTTATCCCCCTGATACTGCCCGCCAACCCAGACCCGGCCGTGCCCATCCATGGCCATATGGCGCAGGGATAACTGGTGCAAACTTGGATCAAGCTCATGACGCGCGCGGATCTCCCCGGTTTGCGGGTGGAGGAAGGCAACGCTTGGCAACATGCTGTCGATATTAAGCTTTTCCCGATCACGATCAGGGCGGGTATGGATGCCGCCATTGGCAATGACCAATGATCCGCAGGTGGGCGAGAGGAGAATATCGTGAGGCCCAATCCCGCCGGTGTCCATTTCCCCAATTCGGTGCGGGCGCGCTCCTGTCATATCATAAAGCCCAAGGACACCGCGCTTGTGCACCCAGTCGTTCTCCGGGGCATAGAGCACCTTGCCGTCTTGGGAGAACACGCCGTGGCCGTAAAAGTGGCGGTCTTCCGGTGCGGTGAACATGACCGGCCCATCCCCAGCCATACCATTGACATACATGGCAAAATTCCCCGGCCTGCGGGCAAAGGCCACCAGCTTCGCCGTTTCCCGGTGCCACGCGGCAGAGTGCCCTCTGTCAGGAAGGGGCGCTTCGAAAACCGATGAACCATCTTCACGCATTACACGGAAAGCAAAGCTGCCATCCGCCTTTCGAAACGCGCTGGCAAACAGCGGTTCTTCTGCGTTGGTTTGAAACAATCGCGTATTTTTTGCGTTGGCCAACGCAACGCCGCCGGGAACGAGCGTGGTCACAGCCAACCCGGCGAGCCCTTGCAGCAAACTGCGCCGGGAAAGGGGGAGCGCCCTAGTCACCATCGAGCGCATTGAAGCCTCCGCTCAGCGCGAGATAGCCGGCGACATTGTTGGCCAGTGTGTCCTTCAACCCATCAATGACCAGTGTCAGGTAGACCAGCTTCTTGCGCTCCTCAATGTCCTTGCCGATGACCCGGATCGGGCCGCCGAGTTCTTCAATGACGCGCTCCCCATTTTGGAACTCGAAGTTGAGGCTGTCCGCTGCCCATGCGCCGTCTTCCGGCAAGGCATCCATGTAGCCTGCCGCGATCAGCGCTTGGTTGATGCCCTCAAGCGAGGAGGCCATGTAGAGCGCCCCATTATGACTGCGCGAGAACGGTGCGCGGTACGGCTTGGCCTTCTCCACCGATGGCCCAATGACTGGCAGCAGGATTTGATCCTTGATCAGCACCAGCCCGGTAACCATGGAGTTGAACATGAGTTCCGCCGCTTCCTTGTGGGTCTGCACAAGGGCGTGGTCGCTGGCGGGGGCGCTCAAGGTTTGGGAAAAGCCTTCAGGGTCGGCCCACGCCGCCTCCAGCTCCTGCGCCGTGCCCACCAGATTGCGGGTGAGGGCAACCGCATAGGCGCATGCGAAGCTTTCATGGTCGCCGCGGGCGAGCTGCAATGTGCCGTCGGTGGCAAAGCCGAAATGCTCCAGCGCGGTGAGACCTTGAAGCGCAACGGACTTGCCCGCAAGGCTTTCGGCAGTGGTGACGCTTGGGTCTTCAGTGGCCATGATCTTGTTCAGCTGGCGCGCGATCACGCCGCGCCGGTCTGGCAAGAAGGCAAGACGCTGCGCGCGGTTGTTCTCTGCCAGCGGGCCGAAGCGCAAAAAATCCACCCGAGCCAATTGGGCGATGCTGCCGGAGAGCGCCTGACGGAAGGAATTTTCGCTCTCTGCCGACTGCCCTGAACGGCACAGAGCCTCTGTGGCTTGCTCCAGTCTCTTCAGCTTCTCGGTGAGCGCTGAGGTCTCGGGCCGAATGTATCCCTCAATCAGAGCAGGGGCAAAACGGCTGTAGTCTGTTGCGTACGTCTGTGGCCGTTCAACGGCGGCCTCCTGGGCCCAAACGGCCAAGCCCCCACCAAGGGTGAGGGCGGCTGAAAGCGCGATGGTTGCCAGTGTCTTGCGCATCACAGGGACTCCAGAAACTTGATGAGCGCTTCGCGGTCCTGCCGCTCCATGGCGACCACCGACTGCTTGGCGGCTTCTGCCTCTCCACCATGCCATAGCACAGCTTCCAGCAGATTGCGCGCCCTGCCATCATGCAGGAAGTAGGTGTGATCGCTGACGGTTTTGGTCAGGCCAATGCCCCAGAGCGGCGGCGTTTTCCACTCCCGGCCCGAAGCTGAGCCAATGGGCCGGTCATCCGCAAGGCCTTCGCCCATGTCGTGGAGCAGAAGGTCAGTGTAGGGCCATATGAGCTGGAACCGGTGGGCCTTGGTGGGCGCATCGCGGCGGGTCACGTATTTTGGCGTGTGGCAGCTGGTGCAACCGGAGGCGTAAAACAGCTCCTTGCCGCGCAGCACTTCCGGATCATCCACGTCGCGGCGGGCCGGAACCGCCAGATTTTGCGAGTAGAAGGTAACGAGATCCAGCACCGGATCAGGTGCTTCCGTATCCCCCAAACGTTCCTGAACGCCGGAGGGTTGGGCATAGCAGCTTTCCTGTGCCTCGGTGCAATCGCCGTAAGGGTTCGGGGCGTCCGGGGTGGAGATGCCGATGTCGCCATTGAAAGCGCCTGCGGACTGGGCGCGCACCGTGGCGTTGGCCCCTTTCCAGCCAAAGCGCCCGAGGATCATGGCGTCTTTGTCTGCGTCATACACCCAGCTGGCGCGGCCAGAAATGCCGTCGCCGTCCTCATCCTCCGGGTCCACCTTGGCCAGAATGTCACCCTCATGCACTTGTTCAAGCAGCCCGAGGCCAATCATCTGCGGTGCAACCCGAGGGGAAATCATGGTGTCGGGCCCAAACGCCCCATAGCCCGGATTGTCGATGCCATAGGTTGGCTTGCGCAGCTGCACCACGGTGCCGTCTGCAAGTTCCACCGGCACGTCCTCATAGGAAATGGTCATCTGGCCTTCGCCGGGAAGACCGGGCACGGCAAAGGCCTGAAGCTGCCCGCCGTAAATGGGGTGGGGAATGGACGCGGCCATGCCGCTCTCCAGAAGGGCCTTCTGCTCTTCTGTTTGCGGCTTGACGGAAAGACGCAGGAACATGGATACCGCGCGCTCACCCGGTTCCGGCGGGCGGCCACGGCCATCCTTCAGGTGGCAGCCTTGGCAGGAGCGGGCATTGTAAAGCGGACCGAGGCCATCTGAGGCCTGCGTGGAAGAGGGCGAGGACACCCACAGCTTCTTGAAGAGGCCGTTGCCGACCTTGAAGTCCTGCTCTTCCTCAAAGGTGATGTTCTGGGTTGGGTGGGAAAAAGCATCCCGGTTGACCATCTTGCGCGAGGTGCCCGCGCCGCCTTGCATCAGCTCGTAAGCTTCTGCAGCTGAGAAGTCTTCGGCGGGCGCAAGCACCGCCTGAATGCGGGCGCGGTCTTTTTCGGAAAGATCATCCCGGTGCGCAAAAACACCTTCAGCGCCGGACGGGGCGCTGAGCGAAAAAAGCAGTGAACCGGTGATGGCTAACGCGGCAGTTGAAAGAAGCGCGGCTTTACCGACCTGTGGCATGATGGGGCCTTAAATTTTTGAAAACGTGCAGCAATTCGGAAAGAGAACAAGGCGGGCAGGAAAGAACAGCCCCGGACTGACGCGTCCGGGGCTTTCACTGGCTCTTATTGGAAAACAGCGGATGGGTTATCCAGAGAGTCAGAGCCTTCAAAGGCGATGTCTTCCAGCTCAAGCACCTTTACGGCACGCTGGATGGAAGCCGTCTGGTCGATCAGCGCGTCGATGGCCGCCTGTACAACCGCGTTGCCTTCTGCGTTGCCTTCGCCGATCATCTGATCGTAGGCCTCAACCGTTTCGGCGCGGGTGTTGACCGCTTCAAACGCCGCAAGCGAAGCCGCCAGCTTTGCTTCCAGCTCCTCGGCAACAGCCGGGTCTTTCGCAGCAATCAGCTCCTTCAAGGATGCGCCGGAAACTTCCGTGCCATCGATGCGGGTGTAGCCGCCGTGGAACACGTTGTTGATGCCAACCACATCGTAATAGTGGGACATGTGCGTGTTGTCGGAGAAGCAGTCATGCTCTTCCTCCGGGTCGTTCAGCATCAGGCCCAGCTTCATGCGCTCACCCGCCAGCTCGCCGTAGGACAGAGAGCCCATGCCGGTGAGAATGGTGGCAACCCCGCCAGCTTCACCCTTGTCTGCCAGTTCCTTGCGTGCGTCGCCGCCGTCTTTCCAGTTGGCAACCATGTCTTCCAGATCGGAGATCAGCAGGTCTGTCGCCGCCTGAAGGTACTGAATGCGGCGCTCACAATTGCCGCCGGTGCAGTTTGCCGGATCAAAGTCCGTTGCCGGGCGCGTGCCTGCGCCTGCGTCAGTGCCGTTCAGATCCTGCCCCCAAAGCAAGAACTCGATGGCGTGATACCCGGTCGCAACGTTTGCTTCAACTTCACCGGCTTCCTGCAGCTGGTCTGCCAGAAGCTCTGCGGTGATAACCGTTGCATCAATGGTTTCGCCCGCAGCGGTGAAGGTCGGGTTGGCGATGACATTGGCGGCGTAGTAGGGGTTTTCTTCGGATTCGACGCCGTAAGAGGCATCGGTGTAGTCGATCATGCCCTCGTCAAGCGGCCATGCGTTCACCTTGCCTTCCCAATCGTCAACGATGGCGTTGCCAAAGCGGTAAACTTCGCTCTGCTGATACGGGTTGCGGGAAGCCAGCCACGCTTGGCGGGCAGCGGCCAGTGTTTCCTCAGAAGGGTTGGCCACAAGGCCATCGATGGCGCTCTTCAGGTCCTTGGCGCTGGCCAGGGAGTCTTCATAGATCGCCAGTGCGATGTCGCCGTAATTGTCCAGAACGTCGGCGGAAGTGGCTGCGCCCGCTGCGGTGCTGGCCATGATAACGGCGGATGCGGAAAGCAGTGCTGACTTGATCAGTCGCATGTGGTGTCCCCTGTTGCTTGCGCTGGTCGTTGCTTCTTCCGCGAATATTCGAAGGGTCCTTGAGCGACTTTGCCGGGTCAAAAAACCTGCGAATAATTCGCAAAAACTCGTCTATGGGTTGGGACTATTCCTGCCTCACTCCGGCAAAGTCAACAAAACCTTTGATTTTTCAATAGTTTAGAATTGTTATAATATAAAAGTGACGGTCAAGCCCTTGAAAACATGCGAATTATAATCAATAGCATTTCAAGGTGGGCGGTGGATAACTTGATTGTAAGAGTGAAGTTTTGATTCTGACCACCTTGCAAGCGCGCACTACAACCTAGGGGATACTATGTAGGTCTCGCCATCACCCCAAACCACCACCGTCATGCCGGACAAGGAGAGCGCAGCGAGCCGCCGATCCGGTATCCAAAACCGCGCGCACTGAGGTTTGGGCGAGGCCGGGGTGGATCCCGCATCAAGTGCGGGATGACAGCAGTGGGGAGGGGTGACGCCCTAGGGATGGCCGAGGGGGGGAGGAAGCGTGAAGGCGGAAAGCAGTGGGAAGGAAAGGAAAGGGGCAAACAATGAGCAGTTGCCCAAAGCACTCAAGGCAGTGATACGAGGAAAGGGGCTCCTCATCACGCAACATTTTACCACCGCTGTGCTCGTGCCCCACCGCGCTGCCCAAACCGCCACCGTCATACTGGACAAGATGAGCGCGACCCAACCCACCACCGTCATACCGGACAAGGCGAGCGCCGCGAGGCGGAGATCCGGTATCCAGAGCCCCACGCACTGAGGTTTGGGCGAGGCCGGGCTGGATCCCGCATCAAGTGCGGGATGACGGCAGTGGGGAGGGGTGACGCCCTAGGGATGGCCGAGGGGGTGAGGAAGTGTGGAGGAGGAAAGCAGTGGGAGGTGACGCTCGGAGAATGGCACGGGAAGCGCTACCCAAACCACCACCGTCATACCGGACAAGGCGAGCGCAGCGAGGCGTAGATCCGGTATCCAGCGCAAAACTTGCGGCAAAGCCGCTACCACCGCTGTTCCCATTCCCCACCGCGCTGCCCAAACCACCCCTGTCATGCCGGAGAAGCGAACGCGCCATCCGGTATCCAGAGCCGCACGCACAGATCTGGGGCAGAGGCCGGGCTGGATCCCGCATCAAGTGCGGGATGACGCAAGGCGGGAGGGGTGACGTCCTAAGGATGACCGAGGGGGTGAGGAATCGTGAAGGCGGAAAGCAGAGGGTGGGAAAGGAAAGGGGCAAACAATGAGCAGTTGCCCAAAGCACTCAAGGCAGTGATACGAGGAAAGGGGCTCCTCATCACGCAACATTTTACCACCGCTTTGCTCGTGCCCCACCGCGCAACCCATACCACCACCGTCATACCGGACAAGGTGAGCGCAGCGAGCCGCCGATCCGGTATCCAGCGCAAAACTTGCGGCAAAGCCGCTACCACCGCTGTTCCCATTCCCCACCGCGCTACACAACCAACCACCGTCATACCTCAGAAGCGAACGCGCCATCCGGTATCCAGAGCCGCACGCACAGAGCGGGGGGAGAGGCCGGGCTGGATCCCGCATCAAGTGCGGGATGACTGCGGGGGGAGAGGTGAGCGTGCGGGATGACGCAAGGTGGAGGGTGACCCGTAGGGATGACAGCGGAGAGGGGGCTAGCCGTGGAGATGACGGCGGAGGGAAGTGATGTCCTAGGGGTTGCCGAGGGGGTGAGGAAGCGTGGAGGAGAACGGAGGCAACGCCCTCGGCATGCCCCGGTGAGGCAGAGAGGACGTTACCTTCCAGAGGGGTTAGTCCCTCAGATGCGCGGCGTGGAAGCGAAGGTGATCCTCGATGAACGAGGCGATGAAGTAGTAGCTGTGGTCGTACCCTTCTCGCATGTTGAGCGTGAGCGGGTAGTTCTTTTCCTGCGCGGCGGCCAGAAGGGTTTCCGGCATGAGCTGTTCTGAAAGGAACTGGTCGGCATCCCCCTGATCCACCAGTACCGGGATCTGAACATCTGCATTGCGCATCAACTTGCTGGCATCATACTGGGCCCATTGGTCCCGGTCCGGCCCCAAATAGGCCCCCAGCGCCTTTTCGCCCCATGGGCAGTTCACCGGGTTGCTGATGGGCGCAAAAGCGGAAATGGAGGTGTAGACCTCCGGGTTGCGCAGGCCCAGAACGAGCGCGCCATGGCCGCCCATGGAGTGTCCGGAAATGGCGCGTTTGCGCGAAACGGGGAACATCTCCTCGATCAGCTTTGGCAGTTCCAAATACACATAGTCGTACATCTGGTAGTGCCGGTTCCATGGTGCCTGTGTGGCGTTTACATAAAAACCTGCACCGGTGCCAAGATCATACCCCGGATCGTCGGCAACGGCTTCACCGCGCGGGCTGGTATCCGGTGCCACAATGGCCAGCCCGAGTTCCGCCGCCACCCGGTGCGCCCCCGCCTTTTGCATGAAGTTTTCATCCGTGCAGGTGAGGCCGGAAAGCCAGTAAAGCACCGGCACCTTTGCACCTTGAAAGGCTTGCGGCGGCAGGAAGATGGCAAAACGCATTTGGCAGTTGAGCGCGCTGGACTGGTGCGTGAACTGCTTGTGCCAGCCGCCAAAGGACTTTGAGCTGGAGATGTTTTCGAACGACATGGTGCACCTGAGAACAAGAATTTTATTTCAAAGGGGAGAGCCGCGCAGTTTGCCCGCCGCTCCCCATCATGAGCGGGTTATTGGGCGTAGTGAATGACAGAACGAATGCTCTTGCCTTCGTGCATCAGGTCAAACGCTTCGTTGATCTCCTCCAGCGGCATGGTGTGTGTGATGAAGTCATTCAGCTTGAACTCACCGCGCATATATTGCTCCACAATACCCGGCAGTTCAGAGCGGCCCTTGACACCCCCAAAGGCGGAGCCCTTCCACACGCGGCCGGTGACCAGCTGGAATGGACGGGTGGAGATTTCCTCTCCCGCTCCGGCCACGCCAATGATGACGGACTCGCCCCACCCCTTGTGGCAGCATTCCAGCGCCGAACGCATGACGTTGACATTGCCGATGCACTCGAAGGAGTAATCCACGCCGCCGTCGGTCATGTCGATGATGACCTCCTGAATGGGCTTGTCGAACTTTTTCGGGTTAATGCAGTCGGTCGCGCCAAGCTTTTTGGCAAGTTCAAACTTGCTCTCGTTGATGTCGATGGCAATTATGCGGCCCGCCTTTGCCATGGTGGCGCCAATGATGGCTGAAAGACCAATGCCCCCCAAACCGAAGATGGCGACGGTTGCCCCTTCTTCCACACTGGCCGTGTTCATGACAGCGCCGATGCCGGTGGTAACACCGCAGCCAAGCAGGCAGACCTCCTCAAGCGGTGCGGCCTTGTTCACCTTGGCGATGGCGATTTCAGGCAGCACGGTATACTCGGCAAATGTGGAGCAGCCCATGTAGTGATAGATTGGCTTGCCGTTCTGGCTGAAGCGGGTGGTGCCGTCGGGCATCAAACCCTTGCCCTGCGTGGCACGGATTTTTTGACAGAGGTTGGTTTTGCCTGACATGCAGAATTTGCACTCGCCGCACTCGGGCGTGTAGAGCGGGATCACATGGTCGCCAACAGCCACAGAGGTGACACCCTCGCCAACGGACTCCACAATGCCACCGCCTTCATGACCGAGGATGGAGGGGAACACGCCTTCCGGATCGGCCCCGGACAGGGTGTAAGCGTCCGTGTGGCATACACCACTGGCAACCACCTTGATGCGCACTTCGCCCGCTTGCGGCGGCATCACGTCAACTTCCTCAATGGAAAGAGGCTGCTTTGGGCCCCAGGCAATGGCGGCTTTGCACTTGAGTGTTTCAGGCATGTGGATCCTCATCGGTTGATGCGACGCTGCCGGGCCGGACAGCAGGCAGGCGCAAGCGCCTACGGGTTGTTACGTTAGCGGCAGTATAACTGATGCTCTCCTTGTGATAATCGGGATAAAATGCAAATTACTTTTACCAGCGGGTAACAATCTCCCGCACACCGGTGCAGAACAAGGATGACGCATGCAAATCTGGGAAGGCGTGAGCGAGTTTGTTGCAGTGGCAGAAACGAGCAGTTTTACCGCCGCGGCCAAACGGCTGGGCATTTCCACCGCCCAAGTAAGCCGACAGGTGAGCGCTTTGGAGCACCGGCTTGGCATCAAGCTGTTTTATCGCACAACGCGAAAGGTCTCCATGACGGAGGCCGGGCAGCTTTACTTCCAGCAATGCCGCCGGTCGCTGGATGGGTTGGAGGAAGCGGAGCGCGCCATCACCAACCTGCAGCTGACCCCGCGCGGCCTGCTGCGGCTGACTGCGCCTGTCACCTATGGCGAGCGAACCATTGCCCCGATCCTGAATGATTACCTGCACCGCTATCGGGACGTAGAAGCGCAACTGCACCTGACCAACCAGATGGTGGACCTGGTGGCGGATGGCTATGACCTTGCCATTCGGCTGGGCAAGCTGGAGGATTCAACGCTGATGGCGCGGCGACTGACATCGCGCACGTTCTATGTGTGTGCCTCCCCGGACTATCTGGCCCGACACGGCGAGCCCCACGCGCTATCCGAGCTGGACCAGCATCGCTGCCTTCTGGGAACGCAGGATACATGGCGGTTTCAGGAGCAAGGCCGCGCCCGTTCCGTGCGGGTGAAAGGCAAGCTGCGCTGCAACAGCGGGTGGGCTCTGGTGGACGCTGCGCTGAAGGGCATGGGGCTGATCCAACTGCCAGACTACTATGTGAAAGACTACATCGAGGCCGGGGCGCTGGTCTCGCTTCTGGAACCCTATCAGGAGCGGGAGGATGGCATTTGGGGCGTCTACCCCCACAACCGGCACTTGTCGCCGAAGGTAAGCTTCTTTCTGGACCACCTGACAGAGGCCTTGAAGGGGCAAGAGGCGGACTGACAGGAGCTCGTTACACGGCGGGGAAGGAACCCAACCCACCACCGTCATACCAGAGAAGCGAAAGTGCGCATTTCGGTATCCAGAACCGCGAGCACTGAGCTGGGGAGAGGCTGAGCTGGATCCCGCATCAAGTGCGGGATGACGCAAGGGGGGAGGTGAGCGCGGGGGACGACGGCGGGGGAGGCGACGCCCTGAGAATTAGACGGGAGACGCTAACCAAACCACCACTGTCATACCCGACAGGATGAGCGATGCCCACACCACCACTGTCATACCGGACAAGGCGAGCGCAGCGAGGCTGCAGATCCGGTATCCAGCGCAAAACTTGCGGCAAAGCCGCTACCACCGCTGTTCCCATTCCCCACCGCGCCGCACACCACACACAGCCGTCATGCCGGAGAAGGCGAGCGCAGCGAGGCGTAGATCCGGTATCCAGCGAAAAACAGACAGCAAAATCGTCACCACCGCTGATCCCATTCCCCACCGCGCTACCCAACCAACCACCGTCATACTTGAGAAGCGAACGCGCGCATTCGGTATCCAGGACCGCGAGCACTGGGCTGAGGGAGAGGCTGGGCTGGATCCCGCATCAAGTGCGGGATGACGCAAGGGGGGAGGTGACGGCCTGAGGATGGCCGAGGGGGTGAGGGCGAGCGAAGAGGATGACGATGAGTGGTGTGACGCCCTGAGAATGAGACGGGAGACGCTGCCCACACCACCACCGTCATACCGGACAAGGCGAGCGCCGCGAGCCGCCGATCCGGTATCCAGAACCGCGAGCACTGAGCTGAGGGAGAGGTCGGGCTGGATCCCGCATCAAGTGCGGGATGACGCAAGGGGGGAGGTGAGCGCGGGGGACGACGGCGGGGGAGGCGACGCCCTAGAGATGGCCGAGGAAGGAAGAGTGAACCGCGGCGCGGGTATGGCTCTATAACCTCAGGAAAGGCATAGGGTCATGATCACAGTATTTTACGACGGGAAATGCGGATTGTGCGCGCGGGAGATCAACCACTATCGCAAGATTGCGCCGGAAGGTCGGATCACCTTCGCGGACGTGGCCACCTATCCCCAGCGGCTGGATGGGACAGGACTGAACCAGGCGGATGCGCTGCGCTACCTGCACGCAGTTGATGCGGCGGGGCAGGTCCACAAGGGGGCCTCAGCCTTCACCTTGATCTGGAGCGAAATCGACGGGTGGCGCTGGCTGGTGCCGGTGGTGCGGGCGCCCATCATCAAGCAGCTCGTCGACGTGGCCTACGCCGCATTTGCCCACTTGCGGTTCAAAATGTACCGGCACTGCCGCGTTGCGGAGCTGACAGAACGCTAGCTGACAGGCAAACAGGAAAGGCCGCTGAGAAAAACCAGCGGCCTTTTGTTGTGTCCCAATACACCCCACCTGTGGTGGTGGTTTTTGACCTTGGCGTTATTGGAGAATCTCAACCCGGCTGGTGCGCGTGCCATCTGGAGAGGTGGTGCGCAGGTGTACCGGCGTTGCGACTGCAGGCGGGGTGGCTGCATCATAGGTCTGCCACGTGCTGCCGCCATCCAACGAATACTCGATGGTCAGACCCGGAAGCGCCGCATTTGCCTGCAGTTTGCCATCTGCCACTGTGGCACCCGGCACAGGCAGGCGGTAGGAAACGCCGCCCCGATCAAGGCGCGCCAACTCGCGCTGACCCAAGAGGTTGGCAAACCGGTTCCAGTCAGCGCGCAGCGCGTCGTGGTCCACATGGTTGGTTTCCCCGCCAACATATTCGCGGCCCGGCTCATAGTCTTGTTCCCATGCCGCCCGGTGCCACGCCCGTTCTGCCACAGACAGAAGACGCGGGAAGATCATGCTGTCCATCTGTGCGTCGGTGCGCACCGTCTCGCTCCACAGCTGAGCTGAAAGGCCTGTTGCACCCGGCCATTGCTTGTCGCTCTTGGCGGTGAAGTGGTTGCCATCCCGGTCAACGGACGTTTCTGCGTTTTGTGGCAGGTTGTCCGGCGCAAAGCTGAAGACCTTGGCCTCATCACTGAAGCGTGTGGCCCAGTAATACCCGCGCTCTGCCGGGTTCACCTCGTACGGCATGTCCAGGTAGACATAATCAGGGTTGGAGAGGATCACCTCAAAGCCCTTGTTGGCCCAATCCTGCGCACTGTCAAAGCCACCCCAGAACAGCGTGTCCCAGAAGTTGACCCGCACCGTGTCACTGGCAAAATCCGCAGCGGAGCTGGCGTGCTTCAGACCATCCTGCCATGCTTGCATGGTGGAAATGCCGTTGTCTTTCAGGATCTTGCTCACCTCAACAGCGAAGTAGCTGGCAAGCTCGTCCACATCCCCAATGGTACCGGCATCGATCATGGCCTGACAGGCCTGCGACTTGCCCCAAGGCTTGTCCTGAACGCTCTTGTCGATGGTCCCCTTCCATGGCACCAGCTCGTCGTTGAGGTCCTGATAGCCCCCACCAAGGTAGATGTTCTTGGCTTCATCGCCGCCAAAGTGCCATGTGGTCAGCGGCACGCCTGCCTCTGCATGCATGGCGGCAATTTCACTCACCACTTTGGTAACAAAGCGCTTGGACGAGTCCAGACACGGGTTCAGGTAGCTTTTGCGATCATAAAACTGAACGGAAGTGGTGTTGGAAGTGTCGGTTGGATCGACAAGGCGAAACTCGTTGGCCGCAGCCTCGTTGCCTTCCGACATGTAGCGCTGGTAACGCGCTTCCATGGAAACCACAGCAGCACGCGCGTGGGCGGGCATGTCAATCTCCGGGATCACCTCGATGTGGCGGGCCTTGGCATAGGCCAGGATCTCCAGATAGTCCGGGCGCGTGAAGTGACCAGAACCGAAGTTGTCACTGTTCGGACCAGAACCGAGCTGTGGCAGCAGACAAGTGGTTTCGGAGGGATCGTGACAGCGCTTGCTGCCCACTTCGGTCAGTTCTGGCAGACCGGGCACCTCAATACGCCAGCCTTCATCATCGCTCAGGTGGAAGTGGAACTTGTTGAGCTTGTAGGCGGCCATCTGATCGAGCAGACGCAACACGGCCTGCTTGGAATGGAAGTTGCGGGCCACATCCAGAAACGCTCCGCGATAGGCAAGGCGCGGCGCATCTTCCACGCTGAGGTGGGGCAGGGTCAGGCTGCCGTCCGCAGGCAGCACGGAGAGCATGGACTGAAGGCCATAAAACAGGCCCGCTTCATCGAAGCCGACCACATCAACCCCCTCGGGCGTAATGTTGAGGCGGTAGGCGCCGCTCTTGGCAAGGTCGTCGTTAAACCCATCAGCGTCAACACGGCCCATGACCGGGGCCCCTTCGCCGCTGAAGTTCAAACCGGCACCGGCCATCTGCTCGCGCACAACGCTGAGCGATGCCTCAGAAAGACCCGAAAGAGACAGGTCAAGACCATTGGCAATATCAAGGTCTGCCGCGCCAACCTCTAGCTTCATGGGGCTTGGAATGATCTGCCCCCGCAGCGCGGTCGCATCGAGCGGAGAAACGTGCTGATTTTTCTCGAAACGGCTTTGCGCGGTCATCAGGACATTGTTGTCCTTGGCGGTGCGCTTCCAGTTATCGCCGCTGATTGGTGCCAAAAACGCGCTTAGGTCTTCCGTGTCCGTGGCCGCCAGAACCTTGGGCTCGGCTCCCTCGGCAACGGCATACCAGCGCGGCATGAAGTCCGTTTCAAACAGCTGCCAGTATTCCCCGATGTAAGGCAGCGTGATGGACGCGCCCGCGGCAAGACCGGTGAACTTGTCTGTTGGTTCGAGCTTGTGCAAGTCGCCCGTAACGTGGGTGATCGTGAACTGATCGCTGTCCAGCTTCAGGATTTGGCGAATGCTATGGAAATATAGCGCCCAGCCGGTGCCTTCGATGGCGGTATCACCATTGGTCAGGGTCAGATTGACGGTGTTGCATGACCCCCAATCAGCGCCCAAAGATGAACAATCAACGCCATCTTCAGCAGCCTGGTTGTCGAGGACCTGAAACTTGACGGAGATTTCGCTCAAGGCATCCACCAGCTGATGTGGTGTTTGATCGGCCTGAGCCGTAGAAAGGCCCAGCAGCAAGGGAACCATCGCTGCCAAAGGTCCTGAAAGATTTCGCATTCGCCACCCCACGAGTTGCAGTGAGCCTTGCCGACGCCGGTCACCCGAAAGGGTTTCGGCGGAAGATTCACCAAACCATTAAGTCCTAAGGAACACCGCAGGTTCGGTTGACGACGCGTCCTCCCATTCAGGCCTTGCCGTCTCCTCCCATCATCTGCGGATCTCAGGAATTTAGCATATCCACCTGAAATATATCGCCGTTTCTCAACTAAAGGTGGTGGTCTGTGGAAGACCGAACCCACTGGCTCCCCTAGGTTATGAGGGTGTTGGAAGGTTTATTCTTGATGGGTCAGTCTGTTAGAGCAATCCTAAACAACAGTAGGTTTACGTAGTGTCATGAGGAAGGGTTTACCAGGCCACTCGGTGAGCGGCGCTTTGTTCTCAAAACTTCGAGATGAAGATCTAACGGTCGGGCATATCCATGGAGAGATTGGTTGTCTCGCGGGGCGGCGAATGCCAAATCCGGTTGATTGCCGGCAAGGAGGATGCCTCCCGGCCTGTTTTGGTGTTGGGCCGCAGCAATCGATCTTTTCGGTCCATTCAAATCGACCGGCTGAACGCGCAGCTGCGGGATTGGGGCCTTGCGATTTGGCGTCTGGAGCCACGACCGACACCGCCCACGCAGAACGCCACTGAACCGGCTCACAGCTCTGCCGCGAAATCTCGCAGGGGCGGATTGAGGGCGATGACACGCGCCATGAGCAGCGCCCTGCCCAAAGTTTTTGGCGGCTATCCGGGTTGGACGGACTATTTTTCCCCCAGCTTTGCGCAGGCCGCCGATCGCAGGGATGAGGTCCGCTCCATGCTCGACCAATTCCCAGTTTCTGCTCGGTTTTTACTGCTTGGACATTCCATGGGCGCACGGGTTGGCACCTATCTGGACCGCCATGCTCGGGTTTCAGGCCATATCGCGTTCGGTTACCCCTTCCAGAACCCGGAGGAAGGCCCCGCCCTGTCACGGGTTCATCACCTGCGCAAGCTGAAGGTGCCGACCTTGATCATTCAGGGCCGAAGCGATGCCTATGGCGGCGAGGAGGTAGCAACCAAATACCGGTTCAGCCCCTCGATCTCATTTCTGTTTGTCGAAGACGATCACAGCTACAATTCTGCGTGCCAGACACTGACACGGCACATAACGTCCCGCGTCAGGGCCTTCATTTTGGAAACGCAAGACGGCCTGCCAAGTGCGCTGATGGCAGGCCGCGAGAGCAGTCAATCCGATCAACTGGACGGAAAAGCAGGGAAGTTGAAGTCTTCACGCACCTTGACGCTGTCATAGATGATGGTGACGTCCGTGATCTTGTCCAGCTCCGGCGTAAAGCAGAACAGGTCAACCACATCGATGGTGCGCGGCAGCGCGCCGGTCACCTGACGGTTGTAGCGCGCATGCAAGGCAGCGCGGGTTGGGTTTTCCGGACTCACCATTACCGATTGCACCCGAATGGATCGATTGGAGATCTCGGTCAGGATGAAGGTATAGAATTCCTTTGCCCGCTGCTCTTCGAAGATGGGTGAGCGCACACGGGCATCACTGGTAAACAGCTCCAGCAGGTAGTTCAGATCATTACCTTCCAGACGCCGGGCATATTCACGGCACATTGCTTCTGCTTTGGCGGTCCGTTCCGCGTTCTGTTCAGCGGCGATCATGTGGTTTCCTCCTGTGGTGCTCATCTGTTTTGCGCCGAGTATAGGCAGCGTTTTTCAGAATCGAAAGCACCGGATTTTTCCTGAGGCGCGTAGAGCACGTGTAGCGGACCGGAAAAAAGCCATGGAGTCCGAAGAGGTTATTAGCCGTTAAAACTCCCTCAAGAAATGCCCTGCTACTACAAAGGAGCATTTTCATTTGAGCATTCAAATCAATTATTTCCGGCTTTTCTTACGAGTAAAACATGCTTCCAAAGCCCAAGCTGATCGAGATGGAAAACAGGGCGCATCCACGTCGGGCCTGCCGCTGGCGCGCCGTTTTGTTGGTGGAGCCTTTTAACCGCGCGTGCGTGGTGGAAGACATCGGCGAGGGCGGATGCCGGATATCGGTCAATCCCAGAGATCTGACAATCGGGTCCCATGTGGTGATCAACGTTGTGTCCAAAGGCACGCGGTTTGAAGGGATCATCCGCTGGATACAAGGCGATGAGGTGGGCATTGCCTTTGAAGGCGCGCACGCCGGGGTCGCACCGGCCCTTGTCTCTACCGGGCACCAACCCTAAGGACCACAGGCCGGGACGCCGCTGTGGCACCTCGCCTGAATCATAAAAAAATCCCCGCCGTGATCGACCAAATCGCGGCGAGGACTTCTTTTGTCACTACGAAGTTGCGGGCCCTTTTCAGGGATAGCGGGGGGCTATCCCTGTGAGAACCTATGGTGCAACTTAGGCTCCGAAGATCGGCAGGAGACCTGCGATTTCCAGGAAGGCAACGATGAAGATCAGTATGCCAAAGCCGAACACCAGAGCCATGCGCGGCATGCCACCTGCAACCTGATACACGTTCGGGTTACGCTTGCGGCAAATCATCACCATGACGATTGGGGAGAGAAGGCTGAAGATGACCAGTACAACGCCTGCGTAGCCAATCGCGGTGATGAATCCGTCTGGATACAAGATAGCCAGAACCACAGTAGGAAGGAATGCAATTGCACTTGCCTTCAGCTTGCCGTCCCAAGTGTGCTTATCGAAGTTGCACAGGTCACAAATGTAGTCGAACAGGGAGAGAGACACACCCAGGAAGGAGGTCGCAACTGCCATGTTGCCGAACACCTGCAGAGCAGTAGAAATGTTCGCGCTTACACCTGTTTCAGCCAGTGCAGCAAGGATGTTACCAATGTTACCACCATCTGCAATAATCTGTGGGAACTGCTCGCGTGGAACGTTTCCAAATACTGCCAGCATCCAGCAGAAGTAGAAACCACCTGCGATCATCATCGCATAGATCAGTGCACGACTCGTCCGCTTAGGGTCGAGACCGAGATAGTTGGTAATGGTAGGCACCGTGATCTGGAAGCCGAAGCTGGCTACCATGAAGCTAATTGTATAGAAGACGTAAGGTAGTTGATCGCCAAGATTGACCTGAGGGAACAGGATTTCCGTTGAAGAGTTGGAAATCAGTCCACCAAGGCTCATGACGAACGTAATGACCATACCACCGATAAGAACGGTGTTCACACGGTCCACTGCAGTCGCACCCAACATCACGATGGAGATGAGCACCGCCGCGAAGATGAAGCTGGCCATGCCGGAGGACAGGGCAAAGCCATCGCCAAGCAACGACAGGGAATATGTGATTACCGAGCTACCGCCGGAAATGTAGGCATAAGTGAGAACGTAGCACAAGAAAGCAACGGACAAGCCATTGATCAAGCGACCGAAATTGCCGAGCGTGCCTTTTGCGATACTGTCGTAGTTCGAGTCCTTAGGGAAGTGCAGTGTTGCTTCCATGATATACATAGACGCGCTATGCATGATGTACGCAACGGCTGCCATGACCACCAAGGCGATGGTGAACCACACACCACTGTTTGCCACGGGTAGAGAGAAAATGCCTGCACCCACACCTGTGCCCGCTGCAATAACAGCAGCGCCCAGAACAGTGCCTTGCGGCGAGGCCTTTTCTTTGGTTTGAGATTTTGCAGTTACATCAGTCATTAAGAGCCTCCCAACTCCGAAAAATTCGAGATCTGACGTGAAGGTTCAAATAGTTGCTTCGTCAAAAGCTGCTGAGTTGGGGTTCCCATAATTCCTGGCCCAAGAGCTGATGGTTAGTCAGCTTAGTCTTCCCGGTACAAATGACTTGAGGGGAGCCTGTGGCCCCCCTCTGTCACATAAGGCCTTATAGGTCGCTGGTATTCAGCAGTTTAACGTAAGGACCTTAGATTTCGCTAAAGCGACCGGTGAAGAAGCGCAGTACCTTTGGTTCGTATTCGAACTTCAGGCCACGGATGCTATCGCGGTTCTTGTAGAGCTCGATACATGCGTCTGCGACGTAGTCCATGTGAGCGTAGGTGTATACGCGGCGTGGGATCGTCAGACGAACGGTTTCGAGCTTTGGACGGTGATGGTCGCCAGTTTCGATGTTACGGCCAGCGGAAACGATACCGCGTTCCATGGTACGAACGCCGGAAGTGCGGTAGATCGCAGCTGCCAGAGCCTGTGCTGGGAACTGGTCCTGCTCAAGGTGAGGCAGGAATGCACGTGCGTCGAGGAAGATCGCGTGACCACCGTATGGCTTAACCATTGGTACGCCAGCTGCATCGAGACGCTCACCCAGGTAACGGATCTGGTTTACGCGGTGTGCGATGTAGTCGTACTCAACGGATTCCTTGATGCCGATCGCCATGGCTTCCATGTCACGGCCAGCAAGACCACCGTAAGAAGGCATACCTTCGAACTGTACAACCATTGCCTTAGCTTCGAGGAACAGATCGTCGTCGTTCAGGCAGAGGAAGCCACCGTTGTTGGTCAGACAGTCCTTCTTACCGGACATGGTACAACCATCGCCGTAAGAGAACATTTCGAAGAGGATTTCCTTGATGGACTTGTCTTCGAAGCCTGCTTCACGCTCCTTGATGAAGTACGCGTTTTCTACGCAACGGGTTGCGTCGTACATCACCTTGATGCCGTGCTTCTTACAAAGTTCGCTAACAGCCTTGATGTTTGCCATGGAAACAGGCTGACCACCAGCCAGGTTCACGGTTACAGCAAGACAGATGTAAGGGATCTTGTCTGCGCCAACTTCGTCGATCAGCTTCTGCAGCTTTTCGAGAGAAACGTTACCCTTGAATGGAACGCCGTCCATGTCTGGGTTGTGAGCTTCGTCGCAGATTACGTCTACGAACTTCGCACCGTTACGCTCCTGGTGGAAACGAGTGGTGGTGAAGTACATGTTGCCTGGTACGTAGTCGCCTGGCTTAATTGTCAGAGAAGACAGGATGTTTTCAGCGCCACGACCCTGGTGGGTTGGAACCAGGTGCTTGAAGCCGAAGTATTCACGAACAACTTCTTCAAGGTGGTAGAAGTTTTCGGAACCAGCGTAAGCTTCGTCACCAATCATCAGACCGGCCCACTGCTTGTCGGACATCGCGGAAGTACCGGAGTCAGTCAGCAAGTCAATGTAGCAGTCTTTGGACTTGATCAAGAAGGTGTTGAAGCCAGCGTCCTGGATAGCCTTTTCACGACGTTCCGGGTCAATGAAGTACATTGGCTCTACGGATTTGATCTTGAACGGCTCCGGCATGAACTTTTTCATTGCATCTTCCTTTTCGTACAAGTTTGATCTTAAGCAGGCCCATCTGCTTAAGAATGATGGATTGCCTGATAGTTTTTAAGTAATTCTGGAATCATTGCATGAACAAACTCCCATTTGTTCATGTAATGCAGATGCGACATCTTTAGCTTCGGCTTTGTGTTGCATGTGAATTACATGAGCTATACTGAACAGAAGTTTCAGAGTTTCTCAAGTAAGATCTAATGCTTATTTCACCTCGTTTATTCTTCGCTGTGGAAAATATAGTTTGTCTATTTTCACATATATACAGGCGCATAGCCCCATTCACGTAAGTATAGATATAGGCATCGCCTACATTTTATTACGCGTTCACTTGATTATCGATTTGTTGGACGGTGCCATGCAGGACACAAAACGGACGGCGACTGACTGCCAGACAAGACTTACCCGCATCCTCAACTGTTTACTTCAGAGAGGATCAAGTATTTCCATCTACTCAAGAAACCCAGAACAGCAACTTTGAACCAAAACTGCGACGCCGGGAATGTTGAGACCCATTTTGTTTGGAGGAAGTTTTCTGGCTTGGCCTTGGAAGACTTGATCCCGTCAATTCTTCTTGGCAGCGCAGAAGCAGCAACCTCACGTCCAGAGGAACAGGCGCGCCCCGCCTATTCCCAGGCACGGTGGTTACCGAGCAGGAAAGTCGTAGGCAACGGTCACATCATCGATGTGCCAGAGGAGTTTAGAACTCTTTATTTGGGTGCAATACTGCTGGTGCCAGCGCATATGTCAACCTGCGATATAACTATGAATTTTCTTCACGTTTTGGATTTTGTCATCAAATATATTTTAGTCAAGGGAAACCGGGGAGGCTACGTGATCATGCCTAGCTGCGAACTGTTAGCAACTAGACGGACTCTTAGATAAATCGGCTGAAATCTGCGATTCTTCCGTGATACTGCGAGAATTTGGGGGATTTTGAAGAAGTTTTTCCTCAATGGAAAGAATTTCACCTGAAAAACCGCAGTATTTCGGGCAAATCTCTGATATTTAAGCCTTATTCCGCAATTCACACGAGCAACCTGTCTGTGAGCGCCTCCATGGAGAGTGATTCACTTTCTGTGGAATCATGTGCTTCCGTTTTCGTAATTGTTGGAATCATCCGCCCCATTTTTTGGATATCAGGCAACCATTAACCCATTCGCGGGATGAGTGTTGATACGTAGTTTAAATCATCATGTTTTCACGTAAAGGTGCCGCCCGGCGCGGACCTTGGGCGTAATTCTCTAGGTTTAATCGCCGCCATTGCTGCAACTCAATAATCTAACAGCTCAGGTGCCGTAGCGGAGACGCAGGTTCATGTGGGCCGCGCATAGGCGCAGGAAATTAAGTGATGACCACTTTGCACACCACTGTGCGCGCGGATGCGTCCGCGGCTCAGGGCATGGCGCTCATGACGCTCAGCATGCTGTTGTTCGTCAGCGTCGACACCATGGCCAGATACCTGACACAGGACTACCCCGTCTTGATGGTGGTCTGGGCTCGGTTCTTCGTACATTTGGCGTTGATGCTCGTCTTTATCTTGCCGCGCATGCCTGCCATCGTCCGGCCAAAGAACCCCACTGTCATCTATGCCCGCGCGTTGCTGGTGTTCATCACCACCGCGCTGGCGGTCGCCGCATTTCAGCTGATGCCCGTGGCAGACTTTCACGCAATCAGCCTGATCTCCCCCATGGTCGTGACCGCCCTTTGCGCCCCCATGCTGGGAGAACGGGTTGGCCGGACCGCGTGGGGCTGCATCGCGGTGGCGTGCATAGGCGCTGCGCTTGTGGTCAAACCGGGCCTGTCCACATTGGGCCTGGGCACCTTGTTTGCCCTTGGCTCTGTGGGGACGTTCGCCCTTGGTGCCATCTTCACCCGCATCGCCAACCGCCATGACACGCCCATGACCGTGTTGTTCCATACCGCGCTGTTGTGCGGCGTGCTGTCCTGCGCGGTGCTGCCGTTTGTCTGGGTCACTCCCGATCTGAATGGCTGGGTGATGATTTTTGCCATCGGGCTGGTCTCGAGCCTGGCCCAATACTGCTCGGTGAAAGCCTTTGCAGCCGGGCCCGCCGCCCTGATCATGCCCTTCAACTATACCGGTCTGTTGTGGGCCACTCTGGCGGGTCTATTGATCTTCGGGGAATATCCTGACCACCTGACCATTTTGGGTGCCATGATCATTGCCGCCTGTGCGGCCTATATGTACGTGCGCGAGGGCCGCTGAACATTTATGCGCGTGTCAGGTGCCGGTTCCACGAAAAGGGCAACCGGCTGGTTCGAATGTACCAGCCGGCCAAGGCACCTTAACGGGCTTGATAGGAAACAATGACGCCAGCGCGCCCCCCGGTTTGCATGAAGCCGGACTTTGCGTATTGAACGAACACCGAAGTCAACTCTGTGCCGTTAATTTGCATGTCTTCGATTGGACCAGACATGGCTTCCTTGTCAGCCCAGATCTCCCCACGGTAGCCGGTAGAGCTGGACGGGTTGTCATAGTTCACACCGCGCACGCCGAAATTGTCGACCAGATCAGCATGAATGGCTTCATAGTCCTGAACGCTTGCCTCCGGCGCGTTGATGTCGCACATGGGCGCACCAAAACGTTCGCCAAGGTCAATGCGCACATCAACCCCGGTCAATTTGCCTTCATAAGCCGCAGTCATAAACGGCACTTCAGTTGCTTCAGCCGAGGGGGTGAAGCCCATTTCTTCGATGGAGGCGCCTTCAATGATGCTGAGGCACAGCTCGTTGGCGTCCGCAAGAAATGCGCTTTGTGCAGATGCTGCGCTTGAAATCATGGCAGCGCCCACAAACGCTACGGTCAATGTCTTTTTCATGTGTTTGAGTCCATTTTCAATATTGGCTTAAACCGCCGGAAAATATGCGCTCTACATCATTTTTGTCGGCAATCTCAAGCTGTAACTGACAGTAACTTGCAAGCAATGTGAGGAATCGGCGCTTCAAGTGCAGTCGGGTTGCCGCGAGAGTTCATCGCCGAACTAAGAACCCATTGGGGGAACAAGAACCGCTGCACCGGATATGCGGCCCTGCCTTAAATCATCAAGCGCTTGATTGGCGGCTTGGAGCGGATAGGTGACCCAATGAGTTTTAACGCCTGCTTTCCTCGCAATGGGAAAGAACTCCTCCCCATCTTCACGGGTAAGATTGGCAACGGACAGCAGCTCCCGCTCCTCCCAGAGCAACGCGTAGGGCATGGCTGGAATGTCGCTCATGTGAATGCCGCCACACACCACGCGGCCGCCTTTGCGTACGGCTTTGAGGGCCAACGGAACGAGATCGCCAACCGGGGCGAAAATCAAGGCCGCATCAAGCCCCACTGGCGGCAGCGCCGTTGAGGAGCCGGCCCACGTGGCCCCCAAGGAGCGGGCAAATGCCTGCGCTTGATCATCCCCCTCACGGGTGAATGCGTAAACTTCCCGGCCTTGCCACAGGCAAACCTGTGTGACGATGTGGGCTGCGGCACCAAACCCATAAATCCCGACCCGCTTGGCTTCTCCCGCCTTCTTCAAGCTCCGCCATCCAATAAGGCCCGCGCACAAAAGCGGTGCCAGATCAACGGCATTTGCCTCCTCGTCCAACGGGAACGCATAGGCGCGATCGGCAATGGTGTGGGTGGCAAAGCCACCGTCCCGGGTGTAGCCGGTAAACAAGGGGGCATCACAGAGATTCTCCTGATGCCGCGCGCAATAGGAACAGCACCCGCAGGTATGCCCGAGCCACGGAATGCCGACCCGCGTCCCCAGTGCCAGATCGCGCACCCCGTCACCAAGCAGGTCGACCCGGCCCACAATCTCATGCCCCGGTATCAGCGGCAGCTTCGGGTGGTCCAGATCACCATCCACCACATGCAGGTCGGTCCGACACACAGCGCAGGCTTCCACCTTGATCCGGATTTCGCCGGGGCCCGGGACAGGGTCTGGCCAGCTCTCCAAGGTAAGGGGCTCTCCCTTGCGGTGAAACACCATTGCTTTCATGGCAGTCTCCTTGAATGGGCGTTAGCCGCTTGGCCAAGTGGTGGAAGGCGGCGGGGAGGTGGTAGTCTCCACCCACGTTCCTTCGCGGGCTGTAGTCTTCCTGACCTTAAGGCAACGCAGTGCGCGGCGGCAAGTGGAGGCACCTGACAATGGCACACCCCCAAACGACCCAGCCCTCCGGTCCCGTCAGCCTTTACTTTTATGGCGCGGCTCAAACCGTCACCGGATCGTGCATTCTGGTGGTGACGGAACGGGCGAAAGTGCTGGTGGATTGCGGCATGTTTCAAGGCTCGAAGACGGAGCGGGAACTGAACTACCGCGCCTTCCCATTCGACCCCGGTGCCGTGGATGCCGTCATTCTGACCCATGCCCATATCGACCATTCCGGCCTGCTGCCAAAGCTGGTGAAGGCGGGCTTTGGCGGACCGATCCACGCCACGGAGGCGACGCGAGACCTGTGTTCTGTCATGCTGCCGGACTCCGGCCACATTCAGGAAATGGAAGTTCAGCACCTTAACAAGCGCAACAGTTGGCGCGGGCGCCGCCGTGTCGAGCCGATCTACACCGCTGCCGATGCCATGCGGACGCTGCACCAGTTCGTCTCCCAGCCCTATGAAACATGGGTACCGGTGGCCCACGGCATCCGCATACGGTTTTGGAACGCGGGCCACCTGCTGGGCTCCGCCTCCATTGAAATGGAGCTGGTAGAAAGCGAGCGACGGGTGCGCCTGCTGTTTTCTGGGGACATTGGCCCCGGCCACAAGCTGCTGCAGTATGATCCGGAAGCCCCATCCGGTTGGGACTACGTGATTTGCGAGAGCACCTATGGCGATGAAGATCGGCTGGGAATCTCTGAGAGCCAGCGCCGCGGCATGTTGCGCGCCATCGTCAAGGAAGCTTACAAGCCAGATGGCGCGCTGATCATCCCGTCGTTCGCCGTGGAACGCACGCAGGAACTTCTGGCCGATCTGGTCTGGTTGATGGACAACGGCAAGGTTCCGCAAGCCCCCATCATCATCGACTCGCCGCTGGCGACCCGGGCCTCTGCCATCTTCCACGACCACTCCAACGAACTTGAGCACGGCGATGTGATCCACCGAGCCATGACAGCACACCACGTTCGCTTTACCGAAACGGTGGAGCAATCCAAAGCCCTTGATCACATGCACGGGTTCCACATCGTGATCTCCGCCAGCGGCATGTGCGAGGCCGGGCGCATTCGTCATCGCTTGAAAAACTGGCTGTGGCGGGAAGAGGGCACCATCTTGCTGGTGGGCTATCAGGCGGCAGGCACCTTGGGCCGCGTGTTGGAAGACGGGGCAAGCACCGTGCGCATTCAGGGCCAGGAGCTGGCCGTGCGCGCTCATATCAAAAAGCTGGACCTTTACTCCGGCCACGCTGATGCGCCCGAACTGGAGGCGTGGATCAAGGCACGGTTGCCGATCCGAAGTGGCCTGTTTCTGGTTCATGGGGAGGATCAGGCAATCAAAGCCCTGCACCAACGGGTCGGCCGGTTCCTGCCGGAGGGGCGGGTGATCGTGCCAACCCTTGATGTGGCCTACGATTTGACGCCAGAGGGACCAGAACTGAAGCTGAATGAACTGCCGCCACCACGCCTTGCCCCAATGCATCTTGGACACGGGGATTGGAACAACGATTTTCAAGAGCTGCTGCTGGACATGCAGGATGAACTGCGCAATGCGCCAGACGACAAAGCGCGGCGCGTGTTGCTGCGCCGCATCCGGCGAGCGCTCGAAGAGCATCGGCCCTGAGCCCCATTTTGCGCCTTGATGTCCTGTCATTTCGCCCACCAGCCCTAAGCCCGCAGATATCAATATGTTCTCTATTTGTTCACAGTTTAATACAGCCAGCCGCTTTCACAATCCGTGGCTTCTGGTAGGTTTGAAACCGAGGGCAAGAGCGCCTACAGCACCTGCCTCCTACCTTTAATTGAACTTCTTTTATTCATGTAAAACAAAGACTTGGAGGCCTGAAATGGCAACAACGGTCAAAGCGAACCTTCAATTGATCTATGTGTCTGACATTGAACGCTCGACAGCATTTTACAAGGCCCTGCTGAACGACGAGCCGGTCATGGAAGTGCCCCGTTACGTGGCCTTTGGCGTGGAAGGCAAGGCGCTGTTTGCGCTCTGGTCAGGCGCAGAAGCACCGCAGCCCGGCGCACCCGCTCATGGCGAGATCGGCATCATGATGCCAACGGGAGATGACGTGGACCGGCTTTATGCCGAGTGGCAGGAGCGCCTTGATCTGGACGTTGTTCTTGAACCAGTCACGGAGGTTTTTGGCCGCACATTCATGGTGCGCGATCCGGACGGTCACATGATCCGCGTCAGCCCTCTGGACTAGAGCCTGAGGCGAGCGCCACAGACGAGATCTGGGGCGCCAGGTTTTATTAGCCTGCTAATACCATTGGGCAATATTCTGGAAAGGGAATGGGCATAGACTGAGAGCCGTGTTTGGGCCTTCCGGCGAAGGCCCTTGATGGATCGTTACGCCGCGGCGGCTTGCTGCCCCTGACCATGCCAGCCTTCCGTGGCAACGCCGAAACCAAGGCGGTGATCAGTCATGGTGCTCAGTTTTCTGTCGGCTCTCGGGGGTATCGGCTTGTTTCTGGTGGGCATGCACCTGCTCACCAGTGGCACCCGTTTATTGGCAGGCACCAGCATTCGGTCCGCGCTTGCCCGGTTCACCTCAACCCCGCTTTCTGGCGCGGTCACCGGCGCTGTAACGACCGCCACCATCCAGTCTTCCAGCGCCACAACGGTGGCTGCGGTCGGGTTTGTCGCTTCAGGGCTGCTCACCTTTCCTCAAGCGCTTGGCATCATCTTCGGGGCCAACATCGGTACCACGTTCACTGGCTGGATTGTCGCCGTTCTTGGCTTCAAACTGGACCTTGGCGAGGTGGTGCTGCCGCTTGTCTTCGTCGGTGCCCTGATGATGCTGATGGGCAAGGGCCGGCTTGCGAGCTTTGGCAAGGCACTGGCCGGTTTCAGCCTGCTGTTTATCGGCATCGACAGCATGAAGGATGGCCTTGATGCTTTTCAGGGCATCGTGACGCCAACGGATTTTCCGCAGGATACGCTGTTCGGCCGCCTTCAACTGATCATCATCGGCATTGTCATAACACTCGTTACCCAGTCTTCAAGCGCTGGGGTCGCGACCGCCTTGGCGGCGCTGGGGGCAGGAGCGATCAACTTCCCGCAAGCGGCGGCCTTGGTCATTGGCATGGATGTGGGCACCACGTTTACCGCCGCCCTTGCCACCTTGGGGGGCGGCACCATGGCGCGCCGCACCGGCTTTGCCCATGTCATTTACAACGTGCTCACCGGTGTCATGGCGTTCTTCCTGCTGGTGCCATACGCCAAAGGAGTTGAGCAGATCGTGGCAGATGGCAACGGGCAGATCGCCCTTGTTGCCTTTCACAGCATCTTCAATGTTCTCGGCGTCGTGCTCATTCTGCCGTTCGCAAAACCGTTCGCCCGGCTGGTGGAGTGGCTGGTGCCCGAAAAGGGCGAGAGCCTGACAAAAGCGCTGGACCCGCTCTTGCTGCGAGAGCCCAAGACGGCGGCGGATCAGGCGGGCGCTGCGCTGACCCAGCTTACGCAAGCGGTGGCGGACCATCTTGCCGCGGCCCTTGAGGAAGAGCGGACCGGCCCGACCTATAGCCGCGAGAGTTTGCTGAGCGCGCTCGATGAAATACGCGGGTATCTGGACCGGATCAACGTGCCCCCGCAAGATCCGGTTCTGGCTGGCCAAACCAACACCCAGTTTCATGCCCTCGATCATCTGGCGCGGCTGTTATACCGCTGTGACCAACGAGAGCGCATCAAGGCTCTTGATGAAGATCCACGGCTTCACCGGTTGAAAGGGCTTGTGGCCAAGGGCGCCAGCTTGTTGGCGGCGCCGGACGAAGATCGCCGCGGTGCCGATGAACTGAACCACTTGAGAAGCCTTTTGAGGCACCAGCGAAAAACACAGCGAGACAACATCATCGCACGGGCCGTCAGCGGCGAAATCAGTGACGAAGATGCAGCGCGCCACCTTGACGGACTGCGCTGGCTCCACCGCGTCAGCTATCACCTCTGGCGCATCAAGGTTCATCTCAATGGACTTTCCAGCCCCGCCTTGCTTGCCCCTTCTGCCTCACGAGAAGCCGAGCTGGAGGTGGAGGCCGACTAGCGCTTCACTCTCCCATATGCCGGGGGCTGACCTTGAGGCCATCTTCAATGCCGGAGGCGGGATATTGGATCAGCGTATTGCCCTCTTCAAGGCCGCTGAGGATTTGAGCATGGATGCCGTTGTTCTGGCCCACTTCCACGGTCTTCAGCCGGGCGATGCCGTCTTCCACGGCGAACACCGCCCAGTTGGTGCCATCACGAAACAGGGCGTTGGACGGGATCTTCAAGGCGTTATCGTTCTCCCACACCACGATTTGCGCCTCGATGCGGTAGCCGTGGCCAAGGCTCTGCCGCGTCTCGGCCGGGTCGGTAAAGTGGACCACCGCGTTGACCCGCTGCTCCTCCACCCCAAGAGCGGAAAACTTGGTAAAGCCCCATGGGTCAACCCGGTCCACTACGCCGTTCAGCGGTTCATCCCCGCCCCAGGCATCAATGATGACCCGGTCCCCTGCGGAGACCTGAACCGCGTCCGTTGACAATAGCTCCACCACAATTTCCAAATCACTGGTCACATCCCCAATTTCCATGATGGGTGTGCCAACAGGCAGGGTGGTTTCGCTCTTTTGCATCACTTGCAGAATGCGCCCGGTTGTCGGGGCGAACAGCGGTATGCCTTCCATGGCATCAACCTGCGCGGCATGAGCCGGATCGTTGAAGCTGATGAGCCGGGCACGGGTGTTGGCCAGCTCCGCCTCGCGCATGGAAATGGCCGCCTCCGCCGTATCCATTGTGGCCTGAGCAAGCCGCGCTTCCCGCAGGGCGCGCTCATAGACCACCTGACTGACAGTGCCCGAGTCGATGAGTTTCTTTACCCGGTTCAGGTCGCTTTCGCGCAGCTCCATGTCGGCAATGGCTTTGTTCAGGTCCGCACGGGCCACGCGCAGCGCCGCCTCAGCCGCCGTTACAGCCGCGCGGGCCTGCTCACGGGTGCGCACATCCAGGGCAGAAGGGTTGGTGGGCAGCATTTGCGCCACCACCGTTTCGCCGCGCACCACCGGGTCTCCCGGCAACACCCCGACACGCAGCAGACGCCCCGTGACCGGCGTCGACACTACATACGCATCATGCACACGGGTTCGGCCCTCTTCGGTAATGGTCACCACCATGGGGCCGCGTTCGGCCACGCCCATGTCCACCGGTGTCGGCTGCGGCCAGAACGAATAGGTCAGCGCGGCGCCCAGCAAAACCAGAGCCCCAGTGGTCAGAATGAGCCGTGAACGTTTCTTCTTCGCCACGCTGCTACTCCCTTGTCTTCAAAGCAGTTATGATGTCTGCCCGGTCCACGTCGCGTTTCACCAGCCAGCCAGAAAAGGCCGCAGCAACCAGCACGGCCAACGCTGCACCGCCATAGCTATTTGGCGCAAAAACGACAGGTATTTGATAGATATCGGTGCTGAAACCCGCCGCAACACCGTATGTCAGAAAATAGCCCAACACCGCGCCAAGGGGCAGAGCCATCAAGGTGACAACCGCCAGCTCGCCCAAAAGCACAAAGCTGGCTTCGCCCTTGGTAAAGCCAATGACCCGCAAGCTGGCAAGGTCGCGCCCCCGTTCAGCCTGCGCAATGCGCGCAGCGTTGTAAACAATGCCAAAGGTGATCACCCCGGCAATGGCCGCCATGATGAACCGCATGGAGCCTGCGCCGGTGTTCATCACACGAATGAAGGCCTGCCGGGCATCTTCCTTCAGGCTTACACCGGCCACGGAGGGCATGTCTTTCAAAGCCCGATAGACAAACCCGGCTTCAGCTGCATCAATACGCAGGTAGGCACCGGACACGCGGCCCGGCTCGCGCATGGCCTCGTTCAGGGCAGAGAGCTCCATATAGGCAGGCGCGCCAAGCAAGCTTTCGGTGATGCCAACCACCGGCACGGACAGGATTGGCCTGCGGCCCTCATGCACATCCACCTGAATGGTGTCGCCAACGGCGGCCCGAATTTCCCCGGCCAAAGACTTGGAAAGCACAATGCCGTCGCTCGGCATGGTCAGCGCGCCTTCGTTCTTGTCAACGGCGCGGTTCAGACGCGGCTGTGTGACCAGCCCGTTGACGCCGCCGCGATAGCTCTCCACACCGTTGCGAAGGGTTGCCGAGACACTTCGGGTTGGTTCCACCTCAATCACGTGGGGCATGCGCTGCAGCTCGTAAATCACCGTATCCGACAGGGGATCGGTGAAGGTGACGGTCACATCGCTGCGGTCCAGAACGTTGAAGGTCAGATCCAACGTCTTTTCAAAGCTTGAGAACAGCGAGATCATGGCAACAGCCAGCGCCATGCCCGCAGCAATGCCGAGCGTGGAGCCCAGCATGCGGCCCGGCTGCCGTGTCAGTCGGCGCAGCACCATTCGGCTTGGCTGGTCCAACAGGCGGCTAAGGGAAGCGCCAATCCGGCCAGAACGGCTGTAGTCTGCCGGGGCAGGGGGGCGCATGGCCACCGCTGGGGTCAGCGTAAAGACACCCCGCAGCACAATGAAACCGCCCGCCGAGGCGGCCAGGACGCTGGAGAGCACACCAATCAGGAACGAGGCAGGTTCCACCCGAAACACCAGCAGGGGAAACTTGTAGTACTCAAGGTAGATGTCCACCATGCCGCGCCCGGCCATTGTGCCGAGCACGCAGCCCATCGCCGCCCCACCTGCCGAAATGATCAGGATCAGCTTGAAGTAATGCAGTGCCACCTCAAAGCTGGTGTAGCCAAAGGCCTTGAGCAGGCCAATCTGCTCCCGTTCGGCCTGCACCATGCGCGAGATGACGATGTAAAGCAGAAACGCCGCCACGGCCATGAACAGCGGCGGCACTGTCTGGCTGGTGGAGCGCATGCTGTAGATCTCCTCCATCACGAAGCGGTTGGAGGTGTGGTCCTTGACCAGATACGCGCCCCGGCTGCCATAGGGCTCCAGAATACGGTCGACTGCGTTGAGTACCGCCGTTTCATTGGCGGAGCGCGACAGGGTCAGCAGGGCTTCGTTAAAGGCGCCTTTCATGTCATAGGCGGCTGCGAGGGCGGTTTCGTTCATCCACAGCGCCCCAAACCGGCTATCATCGGACACCAGCTCACCGGGCGCAACGGTGTAGAGAAACTCGGGCGAGTGCACCAGACCAACAATGTGAAAGGTGCGCCGCGCGCCGTTCATGGTGGCAGACAAAGTGTCCCCGGGTTCAAGCCCGTGGGCTCTTGCAAAGCTGTTCAACAGCAGGATCTCGTCGGCCCGGTTGCGGGCCAGCCAGCGCCCGGCGGTCAGGTCCGGCAGGTTCAGCCGAGGCGGCCCCGCGTCTGGCACGGACAGCGCCTGAGCCCGGATGGGCAAGTCCAGCCCCTTGATGTCTACCAGAGCCGACCCGTTGACCCGGCCTTCCACCGCAGAAACGCCAGGCACTTCTGCGAGGTTGCGCAGCATGTGCAGCGGGGCACGCACCACCGGCGCAAACACGTTGGCAAGCCGGTTGCGCTCATAGTAGGCAAGGCGCGTCTGGTCCAGCGAAGTCACGATGCCGGACATCATCACCAGCAGCAATACACCCGTGGCTATCACGGCGCTGATGGCAAGGGCCTGTCCCTTCATGCGCCACAGGTCGCGTCCCAGTTTCTTGTTGAGCGGGCTCATGGCATCACCACTCAATCTGGTCGGGTGTCAGTTTGTGGGTGTTCTTGGTCACTTCACGAATGGCCCCATCAGCAAAGTGGATCACCCGGTCCGCCATGGCGGCAGTGTTGGCCGCGTGGGTTACAATCAGCACCGTGGCCCCCAGCTTCTCGTTGACCTCCTTGAGCACCTCCAGCACCGTGCGCCCTGTGGTGCTGTCCAGCGCACCGGTCGGTTCATCGCAAAACAACACGCGTGGGTTTTTGGCAATCGCCCGCGCAATGGCGACACGCTGCTGCTCGCCGCCGGAAAGTTGGGCCGGGAAGTGGTCGACCCGTTCCTTGAGGCCCACCAGTGCCAACGCGTCCTCTGGCGCCATGGGATCATCGGCAATCTCGGTAACCAGCTCCACATTCTCATAGGCGGTCAGGCTGGGCATGAGGTTGTAGAACTGAAACACAAAGCCCACGTGCTCGCGGCGATAGGCGGTCAGTTCCGCATCGCTCATGGCCGTTAGCTCATCGTTTTCGAAATAGGCTGTGCCATCGCTGGCGCGGTCCAGCCCGCCGATGATGTTGAGAAGGGTCGATTTTCCGCTGCCAGAGGCCCCAAGCAGAACAACGATCTCGCCGCTGGGGATCTCCAGATCCACCCCGCGCAGCGCGTGTACGGCGGCCTCGCCCTCCCCATAAACCTTGGTAAGCCCCGTGGTTCGGAAGGCAAGAGGAACGGCGTTCTGCGGCATTGCGATGGTTCCGGATCTGTTAGACCGACGTCTCGGGCGGCGGGTAACTCGTCATTTATGACCAGATGGTCATCTAAGCATCCGAGTTGACGATTCGGTCAAGTAGAATCGATTCTGCTCGGGCACGCAAACAGCACGGACAAGGGTTTTGCAGCCTGCATCCAACGCGCCGCGCAAGTTCACTGCTCACGAGGCCTTGGCGGTTTCTGTCTTTGGCTGCATCAAAAGCAAACCATAAAGCACGGCGGTGCCAAGCGCACTCCAGAAGGTGTAGCCGAGGGCAATGCCCATCATGCCCAAGTGGTTCACGGCAAACGGCGCGGAGGCCGCTGACCCCACAAGGCACATCACCATGACCACCGATGGAAGCCGATGTTGTCCGTGCATGGCCAGAAGCGCTGAGGCCGGACCGAACACCCCACGGAAGAAGATGACAGCGCATACCACAAGAAGCACCGGCAGAGCCTCTTCAAACGCGGGACCGAACAGCCCGAGCACCCACTCGCCCAACAGCATGCACCCCGCAAGGACGGCCAATCCGTAAAGCGCGCCAAGGCCCTGCAGCTGCAAGATGCCTTTGGTTGTGCTCATCCCCTTGGCGTGCTGTTCATAAACCCGCGGCAGCAAAAGCATGTAAAGCGCACGCATTCCAAAGCCCGCCAGAGAACGCAAGCGAAAACAGACATGCAGCATGGCCACCTGTTTTGCGGGCAAGAGCAACAGCCCAGCCAACAGGATTTGCACCTCAATGAAAAAGTCCCAGACCAGCGTGGTCACCACCCATGGAGGGGCGGATCGGCGCCATTCTGGCCGCTCGGTGGTGTCTGGCGGGCCGCTTCCAAGGGGCACAAAGCGGCGCACGAAAGTCTGGCTCAGCAACAGCGCAGCCACATTGGCAACAGCAAACAGGAGAAACAGGCCCGCAGCGTTTTGCGGCCAGGAAAGGGCACTGGCTCCAAGGAGCGCGCCCGCAAACAACAGGGGCCGAAAGGCAACTTCCGGCAAGGCCGCGCGGACCTGCTGGTCAAACGCCACCAATACCGCGCCGAAAAACGACAGAGAGGCGATGGCGTAGGCAGACAGCGCCAACACGGCGGCTGTTGCCCACAAACCCATGCCGGACAGGGGCGTTGCCCACGTCAGATAGGCCGCGCCGAGGGGCAGCACGAGCACAGTTACCAGCGCCCGAAGCTGGCCCGTATCCCGGCACAGGCCGCGCAGTTTTGCCAGTTGATCCGTTGCCTTGAAACGAGAGGCAAGCACCGTGGCGATGGAAGAAAAGCCAAGCCCGATCAGCTGCGCCATCACCGCGTTTGCCGCAAGCAGCAAGGAAAACAGCCCCAACACCTCGCCAGACCACATCCGGGCAATCAAAAGGTTCGCGCCAAACATGAGCACCGCCCCAAACAGGCGCAGGGCAAAGAGCGAGGTAAACCTTTGCAGCAAGGTGGAAATCTTCATGGCCTAGCGCCCAATGCGTGCTTTGAGCGCAGACAGGAGACGATCGGTCTGCTGCTTGGCCCGGCGCAGGAAAAAAGCGGCGCGCGCAACGAGTGCCGCCTTGAGGCTGGCGCTGACATGATAGTCCTCGGGGCATTCCATCTGCACGCCGGTCTTGCCAAGAAAACCGCTCTTGAACTGATGCAGACCGGCGTCAAGGTCATTGCCCCCAAGGTCATACCACTTGATGGCTGGGTCCGCGCACAGCCGTTCTGCCACCGCCCAGTGCAGGGCATAGCCCGCCCGTAGGGTCAGCGCGTCATCGCTGGTTGCGCCATAAAGGTAAGCGGCGGTGTCACCGCACCGATGAATAACCGCTGAGGCACATAACCTGCCGCTGTGTTCTACATGCACAAAGATTGGTTGCAAGGCCGCCGGTGCGCTTTGGCAAAATGCTGGCAAGGTCGCAATGGCGGAATGGTCGGAAAAGCCCTTGCGCGCCAGCATCTCCTCATAAAGCGCCATGAAAGGAGCAAGCCCCTCATCGGCGTCGGTCAAGCGCACCGAGAAGGCGTTCTTCTCCGCTTTCTTCAGGTTGTATCGCCATTTTTGCGAGAGCGATTGGCGCAGGCCGCTCAAGGGCTGGTCCACATTTACAAAGTAACGAGCGGGCGCGGGCAGTTTTGCCCCGCGGCGGAAACCCAGCCGCTCCAACGCCTCAACGGCCGCGCCCGGCCACGAAGGCTCGGCCCGCGGCATCACGGTGAGATGCAACCGCCGACGCCCGTAAAGTTCCGCCTTTAAAGCTGAAAGAACTTTCTCAAGCCGCGCCGGGTCAGCTGGCTCACCCGCTTTGCGCCAAACAGGGCCCCATTTGACGATGGCAAGGCCGCCGCCGATCACGGGCACCTTCAACAGAACAACGCCCGCACCGCCAAGGACTTGTCCGCCTTGGCTCACCTTGAAAAAGGCACAGCGATGCGCACCCCATCGCGCCTGCAAGAACGCGGCGGATTGCTCATGGAGCGCATCGTCAAATCCGCCCAAAAACCCGTCCCAGTCAGCAGGGGAAAGCGTTGTCAGCTCCACGGCTGCGGTCTGCGAACATGCTGTTGGCCGGGCCAGAGAAAGTGTGTTCACGGGCTCACCTGCCTGTCTTTCTCCCGGCTTTCCTCTTGCTTGAAAAACAGCTTCTTCAAACGACGCTTAACACCGGAAAGCGACGGCATCAGCCGCCACAGTGTCACCAGCGCGGGCAGGGGGTCTTTCCAACTCCACACCATGTGAAGGTCGGCACGGAACGCACTGCCAAGCGCCACGCCAAAGCGCTTGACCATTGTGGCAAAGCCGATTTCGCCTTTCATCTGCGCAACAATTGCCGCCAGCAGCTCGCCTGAAACCCAGACATAACGCATGCCGGTACGCCCCTCTGTCAAAGAAGCGGCGGGGTGGGCGGTTGCCTGCACCCCAAGCGCCTTGTTCACCAGCAAAGGCCCCAGAGCCAGGCCCGCAGCTTCTGGCACATTCAGGTTGCCAGCAATACGCGCGTTGATTTCCAGAAAGCTGATCGCGCCCGTGCGCTCCTCCACCAGATACTGGGCACAGCCGATGCCGTCATACTCAAGATCCGCAATCAAGCGCATGGTATAGGTGCGCAGCGGCTCCAGCGGGGGGATTGTCTCTCCCTCCACCGCAAGACCAGAGCCGTCCGGACTGTCCGTGCGCAAAATGACGGCCTGCACATGGCGGGTCAGAACACCCTTTTCCGCTGCAAAATAAAGGTTGTAGCGCCGCCCACTGAAGTGCTGTTGCAGCACCAGGGCAGAGCTGCGGTTGTGCCACAGTGCCACAAGAGTGCCCACGTCCTGCGCCGTGTGCAGCGTCACCGCTTTCTTGCCGCCAAGCCGCTGGGTGGACAGTTCCGGGCGCACCACCAGCGGAAAACCGAGTGTATCGCAGGCAGCTTGCAACTCCTCCGCCGAGCGGGCCAGCGCAAACGGCGCACACGGCACCTGAAGACGGACACATCTTTGCATCATGCCCACCTTGTCCAGACAGGCAGAGACCAGCTCCGGCTCCATCATGGCGACAGGGGCAAGGGCTTCCACCCGCTGCCGGTGGCGCACGAAGCAGGTCACAAACTCTTCTGAAACCGGAAACAGCAGCGTAATCTGATTGCGCGCTACATAGGCCTCCAAGGCTGTCAGGAATGCGTCTTCGTCCTTCAGCAGGCTGGGGTGGTCCCATGTGGCGTTGGCATGGCGGCTGAACTCTGCCCCGCCGTCGCTGCCTTCCAGCCCCACGGTCAGGTGGTGCCCGGCAGCACCAAGCGTGCGCACCAAGGTCAGCGTGGGACGATAGTTGCCAAGCAGCAGAATGCGATGTCGATCAGCGGTCATGAACGCGCTCCTTGCCGGTCTGTCAAAAGCTCGGTGAGCAGCAGAAAAACGGTCATCAGGTGAAAACCGGCCCAGCACACGATGCCGAAGAACTTGGCACTGTCTTCCAGATAGACCAGAACCGGCGACAGACTGTGAAACACCTGATCCACCGCAACGGACATGGCAAGGCCGCCCACCCCGAGGGCGAGCACCCACCACTCCTGACAGAGGATCAAACGCCAGTTCAAGGCCACATAAAGCAGCGCCAACCCGGCAGTAACGCCAAGCACTAGCGCTTGCGGCAGGCCAAGGGAGGGCAGCACCAGTTCATGCAGAAGAAATGCATCATCAAGCGCGAGCCATCCGGTGAAAACACTGGCACACACGGCAAAGCGCAGCGCCGGGGCCGAGGCCTTGGCAGCATAAAGACAACAAGCCGCGATCAGGCATGCTGCCGCCGTACCGGACCACAACATGATGCCAAGATTGGAGATAGAGCCGTAGTAAACGTGGCAGCAATCGCCTGAAAGCTCCGCCGCTGTCAGCGCATCCAGAAACATCCACTTGGGCTCGGCCCATGGCTGAATGAACACCGCGCCAAGAAGCAGGCCAGTAAACCCGACAAGAACCCCTGCCAGCGCTGCCTTGGCCTTGCCGGTCAACGGGCCAAACAAGAAGGGGGCACGTGTTCTCATGCTTCTTTTTCCCGGCCCAGCAGCGCCCGTTGCATATGGCGGCTGGCTCTGTTTGCTGCATACAGAAAAGCCATGACACGGGGGCGTTTCAGCGCCGCGCGCTTGGCGCGTTGTGTCACCTTGTGCAGCAGCGCAAGCCCTTGACCGCGCAAGGTTATCGGCAGCATGCTGTCAATCAGGATGGTATGATCTCTTGCCCATTCGCGCTTGTAGGCCTCATCGCCGCGCATCAGGTCATAGTGTGTCATGCCCGCGCGCGCTGCCAGCTCCATGGTCTGGATCAGGAGCAGTTGTCCCGGTGAGTGCTCGGGATAGGCGTCCTTGTTGAACGCGTTGATGAGCACGGAAAGGCGTTTGTTCTCGGCAAAGCACAGAAAGCCTGCAATCATCTGCTCTCCCACAAACAAACCATAGACCCGCATGGTGCCAAGGGCTTCCGGCTGGTTCACTGCGGCTTGCAGGTGCTCGGTCAGCTTGGTTGGCGCGCCGCACGCGGTGCGAAACGGGTTCCGGCTCCCGCGCTCGTCCAGTTGGTCGGCTTTCCAACGCAGCATCAGGGCCAGGGCAGCTGCCCGGTCACACGCCCGGCGTAAACCCCGAAGATGAACTGGCCCGTTGGTCTTCAGTTTGCGGTGTTTCTGCGAAAGCCGTCGGCGCGTGTTCTTGCCCCGCAGTCCGGCGTAGCACCGGGGCCACGGCCGCTCAACGGCCAGATGGTGGGCAATGCCCGTCTGTTGATGGCTGCCAAGCTGGGCAAAAGGGTTGGTCCGCCCGCTCAAAACGGCAGGCTGGCTTCGCAGCAACACCCCGTGAACGCCGCCCACATGGCTGGCAACCCGTTGCAGCACCTGTTCCCAGTCCTGCGCGGTCATGGCCTCAAACAAGCGCGGCGCGACAAGGGGCGTGCAGTAATCATTGACATCATCGCCCTGCCAAGCCAGCACCTTGTGGCCCGCAAACCGGCGTTCATGAAGCGGCACCATGCCCAAAAGCTCTGGCCCGTCGTGAACCATCACGAACAGGAGCGGGGCGTGGTGATGGGAGGCAGTCAGCTCGCACCAAGCCGCCATCCAACCGCTTTCTTGAAACGGACAGGTTTGCGCCACCGCCAGCAGGGCCTGCCAGTCCGCGCGCACCTCTTGCCAGTGCTTCCGAATGGACACGCGAAAACCCTTCACGGTTCCCAGCGAAACCGCGCTGCCCTGCACCAAGTCAGGCTGTTTTTGGGCACTCATGCCCGTCTCCAGCGCCAACACACTCAATGATTGCCCCGAGTCGATAGAAGTCGTTGTTTTAACCTAATAATTATTTCAGTGATGAAATTACTAAGAAGTTGTCAGGGCTCCTGTTTCAAAGGGTTATCAGCTGAAGTTGGCGGGCATGGTTAAGGAAGCCTTTCGGTGTGCAACTCGCACGCGTGCGAGAAGGCTAACAGGTTCACAACCAACGGCTTTTGTCAGGTGGCGGAAAGACACCGCCCACCGCACACCCGGCAACCGCGCACCCAGCGGCTGCGATGAGGCCGGGTGCGGGCCAAGGTCACGCTGCCTTGTGCTGGGTGCCGCCACCAAGGAAGCTTTCAATCTCGCCAAGCACGGGCAAGTTGCTCAGGTCCTTCTGCAAGGCGGGCTCTTGCAAGAGCTGAGCAACCCCTTCCAAGACGCCAACCAGCACCGCCTGCAGGTAGGGTGAGACATTCATCTTGCCAATCAACAGCCCCGCCAGCTTGCCCAGAAGCGGAAGAGCAAAGTTCAGGATCATATTGCTGGATTTCACGTTGGCGAGGGCCCCGGAGATGAGGGTGTCGATATCGTCGCTCTGCTTTGTCCGGCCCATGAGCGTTTTTGCAAGCTCCTGATCCACGCTGGTGCAAATGTCGCGCAGCGCAAACAACACCGCCATGGTAATCTCACGGGCTTCACCAGCGGGCACCAGATTGGGCACAACGGTCGCGGCCTCATCCAGAATGCCTTTGGCCAGATCGAGATCGTTCTTGATGGACCGCCATTCGGTCGCATCTGGCGCAGCAGGCCCTGCGGCTTTCGGCGGTTGCGGCGGTTGCGGCGGTTGTGGCTTCGGCATGGGGTGCGCCGCGGCGGGGGTGTGGTTCTGGCTGTGCGGAGCCGTGTGGTTCTGGGGTTGTGCGTGCATGTCAGACCTCTGGTTTTGTTGGTTTGCTTTGAGGTTGTGAAAAGCCACCCCTGACAGGTGGCAGGAGGCCGCGCGCAAGTGTGCGGGCAGCAAAAAGGGGTGTGATCTGACGCTCAAGCCCCTGCATCAAGGCCTCCTGCGTCACGGGCACCGCAGCTTCAAACGGCGTTCTTACCAACAGGCTCAGGCCAAGGTGGCCAGCTGCCTTGGGGCCCAGCCCCCGCGCCATTGCGTGGGCCAGCCCATGGGCCCTTTGGCCGTGGGCCTGCAGAGTTTCAAGGATCGGGGTACAGCCATTGGCGCCCTTCAGCGCGGGGTGGGCCAAAAGCACGTCGCGCTCCGTCCGTAGCTCCAACACGGTCAACGGCGCAGAAATGTGATAGGCGCCAGACAGAAACGCCAAGCGGATCAACCCATTGTAATAACTGCGAAGAACCAAGGACGCTGTGCGGGCCTCACATTGGCGGAGGGCAGCTCGAGGCGCGCTCATGAGGCGGCCCCTTCCTGGTGCCGCTGTTGCGGCCCAGCCGGCACAGGGCCGGAGATCACCGACTTCAGCAGGCCTGCCGCCACCTGTTCGATTGATTGCGTGGCAGGGTTGAGGTTCGCCTGATGAAACGCCCCTTCAATACCTTGCCATTGAGATTTGGCCTGGTTTGCCTGATCGGGGGTAACGTCCTTCTGGCGCGCTTGAAGGTCAGATACACCAATGGCGGTCAGCGCGTCTTCCAGCGGCTTCAGGTTCAGCCAGTTCAGAACATCGTTCTCAATGGGCCCAAACACCTCTTTCTTCAGCGAGGAAGGGATCAACGCACCAATCTTGTCGGTCAACCAGCTGATGCCGTCGCCAATCCAGTTCGTCAGCGCCGACCCGCCGGGAATGGCGTTTTCCAAGGTGCGCAGCGGCGAGGTCACGTCCTCCAGCTTGCTCAGCACGCTGTCCAGATCCCCCTTGACGCTGTCGAGGGCAGGCTGAACGCTGTTCAGATCAGCGCTCAGGCTTTTGTTCAACGGTTTCAAGGCCTGGGAGAAGCGGCCAAGGGCCAGTGCCAGTGGCACCAAATCCGTGTTGGTCACCTTTAGGGCCGTGCCAAGGGCGCTTTCCAGGTCACGCGCGGGGGCGGGCAACGCATCTGGCCCCACCACAGAGGCAATGTCGTGCAGCACCGTCTCCGCAAGCCCCACCAAGCCATAGACCTTGGCGAAATCACCGGAAAAGTCAGCGGCATCACCCACGAACTCTTTCAGGATGTCGAGTGCCACGGACAGCTCACTGAGCACCGCACCAAGCGTTGTCACGATTGGTTCAATGGTTTCGTTCATCGTGCCAGTAAGGCCGTCGAGGGCCTCGGTAATCTCCGGCATCACCGTCTGAAGCGCCGCAGTGGCTTCGCCCACAATGGGCACCTCATCCACGGCAGTCAGCAGCCCTTCGATGGTGGTGACTTCAGCCGCAATCTGTTGAAGCTGTGTGGTTATGCCCTTGGTGTCAGAAAGGATGCCGCTGAAGCTCGCCACGGTCTTGGAGAGCGGCTCCAGAAGGTCGAGCAGGGGCTGCAAATCTTCAGGCAGGCTCTGAAACGCCTGATAGACCTCGGTCTCGAAAAGGGCAGGAGGGGGTGATGGCAAGCCAGGTGTCCTTATCGTGGTTTTTTGCCATGACACCAGTTCAGGTGGTATTTTTGAAGCTGCAACCGGTTGCGTTTCATGCAAAAGCCTTGCGTGAAGCACCCATCAAAATTTAGAGCCTTCGGGAACAGCTTGGTAACCGGATGCGGAACGCGAAGGGAGCCATGAGAGAAGCAGGCGTGCTTTCGTCTTGTGACATGCAGCTATTGCGGGTCATAGGGGGCTTGGTCAGTTCGGTCACCTGTTGGGGTGCCGCGCCCCAGAAGCAGCCAATCCAGCGAAACATTCAGGAGTTCAGAGAGGGCGATCAAGTGTTCAACAGAAACCTTGCCGCCCCGAAGCCAGCGCGACACCGTGCTCACATCCACATTCAGCGCACTGGCCAATGACAGTTGCTTGGTCCACCCCTGCGCATGGGAAATGGCCTGCAAGCGCTCGCCCCAATGAGCCGCTTCCCTTTTGTCAATCAGGTCCGCCATTTGGGGGCGTGCCTTGGGGCCAACCAGAGAAACGGGGCGTTCGCGGGCCTTTCGGGCTTGTGCATTCGCAGTGGGCGCTGGCAATGGTCTCATGCGTCTTTCTCCACCCGCATCCATCTAGAGCATGAAGGAAAGACGCAGAAACTGGCCTTTGGTGAAGGGCCCATACTGCGCTTTTTCAATCAAACACTGGACCGGTCCGGCAAATATTGGTGAATTTTACTAATCTTTTCTAAGGGAATTGCAGGTAGTGCTCGAACCATAACCTTGACCAAATCATGGCAGAGCAATGCGTTATCCTGTTAGTATCCTGCGCCTGAGTGTGTTCATGTTCTTCATCTTCGGTGGCATCGCGTCAGCCCATGCCATGCAGATATTCGCAAGTCTTCCCGGCGGCAAGATCATCACGCTTGATGTGGAATCCTCAGATTCCATCGAAGACGTGAAAACGAAAATCAGCGACATGGAGGACATCGACCCCGAGGACCAAATCCTCAGCTTCGGCGGGACAGAACTAGAGGATGGCCGGACACTCTCCGACTATAACATCAAGAAAGAAGCCGTCCTCGTTCTGACCGTAAAAGCAACGCCTGGGGAAGAAGGGAGCCTGGACAGCGAAAGCAAATCCGCTGTCACTCTCATCGAGAACGAGCTTGGGGCCGACCTGCGCTACCAGATGGGCGAAAGCAAGACCATGCTTCAAGGGGCGTCAACACGGCTATTGTCCGGGGCCTTGCAGCCAAACAAGGGCCTTTACCTGACAAACTTCTTTGCCAGTAACAATGGCAGTGCAGCCCACGCGTTCGCCAACTTCTTTGCCGCAGACGCGGGCGACCTCTACCACACGATTGTCAGCGGAGACTTCGAAATCGAGGGCAACTCGGAAGGCACGTTTACCGGGCGTTTCGACATGCGCGCCGCAATAGAACGGCATTTTTCCGAGCGCTCCGCCCTGGCGCTTTATATGAGCGTGGATGGCAGCCAGTCGCACATCGACGGCACCTATAAAGGCCACGCAACGCGGGTTGGCGGCGGCCTCGGCATTTATGGCGTGTCACGGCTGACGCAGAAAATCACCATCGGGGCCTTTGGTTCCGTAGGGCTGGATTACAACCGCTTCGATTTGAAAGCCGACAGCATTGCCATTGAAACGGAGGAAGTCAGCGCTCGTTATCTGGCTGGTGCCACGCTCTCTGGTCGGGGCAATTGGGATGGCTTCAGCATCATTCCGCAGCTTTCTGTGGTGAGTGGCACCTCGGATCTGGACAAAGTTCCTTTTGATACGCTTGATGGCAGCACAACAGGCAAGATAGACGTCAGCGGCGTAACACTGACACGGATTGCTCTGGAGCCGGAGATGCGTTTTGCCATGCCATGGGGAGAGCGGGATGAAACGCTCAATGCCAAATACGGCTTTGTCGGCGCGCGGGCAATCTGCGAGATGACCCATGAAGGCTCGGGCAGCTCAGATTGCGGTGCAGGCGCAAATGTAGGCATCAAGTACAATTTCGCCAATGGTGCGGGCCTTGTTGCGGCAAAAGTGGCCTACGAGTTCGTCGGCGATCTTGAACGCACCTCCGCGACCTTGTCTCTGGCCCGGCGGTTCTAAGGCACCTAGCCGGCCAAAGCTCCCTAACAGAGCGCCGCGCCCATCCCTTCCCGTGATGTATTGGCATGAATTGGCTCACCATTACGGAATGATCAAATGATGCGTTTTAATACTTTTGTTCATGATATCTTAACGAACGACCAGAGTTTCAACTGAAAATTACCAAACTCGGATGAATTAGGGCTTTGGTGGTAAAACAACGTGTGTTAGCAGCACGTGTCCCGGCGCTCACTGGGACCAACACTAGTACGAATAAGGGGCTCCCTCATGACCACCGAAACTGAAGCGCTTGCTGCAGCACCAGCTGCTGGCGCGCATATGATCTATTGTAACACTTGCGGTCAGAGCATGGCTCAGACAGCACCGAACTGCCCAAAATGTGGTGCACCAAATGCCTTGGCTGGTCCAGAAACCTCCAACAAGTCATTTGTTGCAGCGCTGCTGCTCTGCCTGTTCTTTGGCATATTCGGCATTCACCGCTTCTATGTTGGCAAAATCGGCACCGGCATTTTGCAGCTCATCACTTTGGGTGGGCTAGGCATCTGGTCTTTCATTGACCTGATCATGATCATTGTTGGGTCCTTCAAGGACAAGCAGGGTCGGCCGCTCAAACGATGAGCAGTGTTCCTCAGGCTCCACTCCATAACGGGTGGAGCTTTTGCACCTATTGCGGGCAAAAAATCGCCTTTGCTGCCCCAACCTGCCCGAAATGTGGCGCCCCCCAGCCAAAACGCACCTTGGCGGGCAGTGCCGACATCAGCCCAAAGAGCTACGGCGTGTCCGTTACCTTGTGCGGCGTGTTTGGCATGATTGGCATCCATCATTTCTACATGGGCAACATTGTTCATGGTCTCGTCGACCTTGGACTGTTTCTGGGCTGGCTCGTGCTGCTTTTCGTCAGCAGCAACCCGAGCGACGTAGAACTGCTGTTCGGATTTGCGTTTTTTATCGCAGATTTCATTCACACCTCCTGGGTGTTCATTTTGCTGATCTGCGGCAAAGCCAAGGATGGCAAGGGACGCCTCGTAGCCATTCCCAGTTCCCGCTAGGAGTTCTCTCCTAGCGGCATCCTCAAAGACGCCTTAGAAAATCCTTGGGGCTCGCCCCCGTCGCCCGCTTGAAACTGCGGGAAAAATGGCTCTGATTGGCAAAGCCGCAGGCTTCGCTGATTTGCGCCATGGGTTCACCTGCGCGCAGCATCTCTTTGGCCCGTTCAATCCGTCGGCGCACCATCCAGCCTGCCGGAGACACGCCGGTTGAGGCCCGAAAGCTGCGCTGGGTATGGAACTCGCTCATGTCCACCTCTGCCGCCAGTTCGCGCAAGGTTACGGGCCGGTCCAGATGCGCGTCCATGAACTCCCGCAGCAGAGAGAGCTTGCGCGGCGACAAACCGCCACTGAGCTGTTTTTTGTGTTCGCTCAGCGCGCGCCCGTCGGAAAACAAAGCGTGCACGATTTCGCTGATCGCCTCATCCGCGTGGCCTGCCGCCCCATGCACAGAGGCCAGGTGCAGAGCCCGAAAACCCTGCGACAGCGCTGGGGTTTCGAAATAGGTCAGGTCCGTCAAATTCATGAGCCGCGCGTCCTTGTCGAACGTCTCGAAGTAGAGGCGGCGGAGTTCCTCATCGCTCAAGTAAAGATGAATGAACTCGAACGGCGTCGTGATCTCCCATTCAGAAGTGCAGCCCTCCGGCAGCACCACAACAGCACCTTCCCAACCGCGCGCCGACACGCTGTCAACGCGGCGCGTGCCCGTTCCGTTTTGCAGGTAGAAGCTGAACGTGTGCCCCTTCGGTGCCGTGTAGAGCATATGGTCGTCTTGATTGCGCCAAATCGCCGTTGAACGGTCAGCACCCAGGTCCATCGCACCCACAAGGCGGGCGCACGGCGAGCTGGACAAGAAACGGGAGACGGGCTGAGGGGCGCGCATGGCTGGACTTCAAGATGCTTTCTTCATGACTGGGCAAAAAACTATAGAGCACCGCCATTGCAGCGCAAACCGACATGTGCACACGCTTTGGTCGAATACCGCAAGATCATGCAAAACTGCTGCACTGGATGTGGCTATGTGGAAGCAGTCATTTACTGGAGTAAGCATGAACGCGCTGTTATTCGCTGTCACCGTGCTGATCTGGGGTTCCACCTGGATTGCCATTTCCTTGCAGGTCGGGCCGGTCCCGGTCCTTGTTTCTGTGTTTTATCGTTTTGCCCTTGCCGGACTTGTGTTCCTGATTGGCCTTGTCCTCATGGGGCGTTTGAAACTGCCTCAACGCAGCGAGCAACCCTGGATCTTGATGCAGGCCCTGTGCCTGTTTTCCTTCAATTTCATCATGTTCTACATGGCGGCAGAACATGTACCATCCGGTGTCATCTCCGTTGTATTTTCGTTCGCCACGGTTTTCAACGCGCTCAATGCCCGCCTGTTTTTTGGCGACCGCATAACCGGCAAGACCGTTTTTGCTGGCAGTTTGGGCGTGCTCGGCTTGACGCTGCTGTTTGCGCAGGAACTGACGATTTCTGCCAGCACCGAAACCCTCATCGGCATTGCCTGCGCCCTTGCCGGAACACTTTTGTTTTCCCTCGGCAACATGGTGTCACGGCGCAACTCGTCCAAAGGCCTCACGCCTGTGCAGGCCAACGCCTGGGGCATGCCCTATGGCGCGGCGGTGTTGCTGGCGCTCATCTGGATCAGCGGCACGGAGATCGTCGCGCCGCCCACGATCACTTACTTGGGGGCGCTGGTCTATCTGGCGGTTTTCGGATCGGTTGTTGGCTTCACGACCTATCTGATGATGGTTGCGCGGCTCGGTTCTGCCAAGGCAGCCTATGCGACCGTGCTGTTTCCCATCATCGCGCTGGCGCTGTCCACCGTGTTCGAGGGCTACACCTGGAGCTGGATCAACGGTCTAGGCTTGTGTCTGGCTTTGCTCGGCAATGTGGTCATGTTCTCGCCACAGGGGCTGTTCTCCCGCCGCCGCCTTGCTCCAGCGGAGTAAGGGCAGGGGCCAGAACAGAGGGATGGGGGCTCTTCTATGCTTTGCACTCAAAGCAAAGAGCCCCTTCGCCGACGCACCGCGCTTCTCCGGCCCCTCCCGCCACTCACTCTCTATTGCTCCGACACTCGCCCACCCACTGACGTCAGCCACGTGCGCGCCACCCACCAACGTCTTCCACGCTTGCCCAACCTCCAACGCCATCCCGCGCTTGACGCGGGATCCAGCCCGTTAGGCGGTAGACCTTACCACTCCAGCGTCATCCCGCACTTGATGCGGGATCCAATAGAGCGTCTCACCATCCGCTGGTGCGTGTGGCTCTGGATACCGGATGTACGCTGCGCTTCTCCGGTATGACGGCGGCGGTGTGGAATAAGTGCGACTCTGGATATCGGATCGGCGGCTCGCTCTGCTCGCCTTGTCCGGTATGACGGTCATGGTGTGTTGGGTGGGCGTTGCGGGCAAGGAGATGATCGGCAGAAGGGATCGACGCTCCTAAAGCGTATGCCTCATGCAGATGACTCATAATCTCCGAGAGAGTTTCATCGGGCCTCGCTTTTATGGCCATCAGTAGATCGTCATCCGCCATGCGCTGAAGGTTCTTGGATCGGGCATGGCAAACGGTACGCTGAACCGTGAAAGCTGTTCTCGAAAGGGCCTGTGACCACCGGGGGTTCCTCGTATCTCACTCTGTTGGAACGCTTATCCCGCAAGAAGGCCGCGAGTTGATATCGCCGCGAAGCCTTTGAAGAGCTCTATGAAAGGCGTTTGCGCTCTCTGCTGCATCAACATCGACCTGTTGTGCTAACAAGACCGGGTATCCCTCAATTATCCGGGCCAACTCGCGCTGGCAAGGCCGATTTTGCGGATGCTGCGCAGTGGGAGAATGCCAGTTTCCGTTTTTAGGCTCTTAATGAATACATGCCTGATTTTCGGCGGTGCCGTACTTTAAGCATGCTACAAACGCCGCATGCTATTTGACCTTCCAGACCACGATACTCTGTATCAGTCCCTTTTGGACCGCAACGCCGCATTTGACGGGCGGGTTTATGTATGTGTTTCATCGACCGGTGTGTTTTGCCGTTTGACTTGTCCGGCCCGCAAGCCAAAGCAGGAAAACTGCACATTCTTTGGCACGGTCGGGGAGTGTATCGAAGCGGGCTATCGCGCCTGCAAACGCTGTCATCCGTTGCAGCCCATGGCTTTGGCGGACCCTGCGATTGCAGCATTGTTGGCCGCGCTGGACGAGCGCCCCAATTACCGCTGGCGCGAGGGGGATGTCGCGCGGATGGGGTTCGATCTGTCCACGGTTCGCCGCAGCTTCAAGCGCCAATTCGGCATGACATTTCTGGAGATGGCGCGTCAGAGGCGGCTTCGAGACGGGTTTGAAACACTAGCTGAAGGCGGCGCGGTCATCGAAGGCCAGCTTGATGCAGGTTTCGATTCTCCCAGTGCGTTCCGGGCGGCGTTCTTGAAGCTGATGGGAAAGGCACCGGGCAATCTGTCCTCGGACCCTTTGCTGTTCGCCGAGTGGATCCCGACACCGCTTGGCGACATGATCACCGTTTGCAGCAAATCGCAACTTCATCTTCTTGAGTTTTTTGATCGCAAGGCACTGCCGAAGGAGCTGGAGCGGCTTGATACCTTCGTCAAAGGCCGACTGGGCGTCGGACGAACAGACCCGTCGGAGCAGATCAAGGCCGAACTCGCCGCTTTCTTTGAGGGCTCGTCGTCAGACTTTCAAACCCCGCTCGCCTATCACGGATCGGATTTCAGCGGTGCCGTCTGGGATGCGCTCAGGCAAATCCCAGCGGGGCAAACTCGCAGTTACTCTCATATCGCCGCAAGCATCGGTCGCCCCTCAGCGGTTCGCGCGGTCGCCCGTGCAAACGGGGCCAATCAGATCGCTCTGGTCATTCCTTGCCACCGTGTCGTTGGCGCTGATGGTGCGCTGACTGGCTATGGCGGCGGCCTGTGGCGCAAACAGAAGCTCCTCGAAATCGAACGGCAATATCTGCCATAAAAAACAAAAGGACCCCCTCATGTCGCAAGCTGAAAAGGCATCTCGCTTCGCGGACCTGCACCAAAAGGGCAACCCGGTTGTGCTTTACAACATCTGGGATGCAGGAGGCGCGCAAGCTCTGGCGAAGGCCGGTGCCCCTGCCGTGGCCACCGGAAGCTGGTCCATGGCCGCAGCCCATGGCTACGGCGATGGAGAGGCCCTGCCATTGGACTTCTTCTTGAACATCGTCGAGCGAATTTGTGCTTCCGTTGACCTGCCTGTGACCGTGGATTTCGAGGGCGGATATGCGACCGAACCTGCCGAGGTTGCCCAAAACGCCCGCAAGATGATCCGCGCCGGGGCCATTGGGATCAATTTCGAAGACAGAATCGTCAAGGGCGAAGGGCTTCATTCCATAGAAGCACAGGCTGCACGTATCAGGGCAATCAAAGCGGCGGCCGCTGACGAAGGAGTTCCCCTGTTTCTGAATGCCAGAACGGACCTGTTTCTCGGGACAGACCCATCCACCCACGAAAGCAGTCTGGCAGAAGCGCAGGAACGCGAAGCCGCCTATGCAGAGGCAGGTGCGGACTGCTTTTTCATACCGGGGTTGACGGAGACAGCGTTGATCTCACGTGTTGTTGATGCGGCAACATTGCCTGTCAATGTCATGATGATTGGCGATCTGACGTCAGTCAAAGACGTGGCCGCCTTGGGCGTCTCCCGAGCGAGCTTCGGGCCTGCGCCGTTTATCCAGTTTCTTGCCGACTTCAAGAAGGCCTACGCTGGCGTCGTCAGCTAGAGCTTGTGCCGAGCGCCCATGTGGAAGCGCCCATGTGGAAGCGCCAATGTGGAGGCGCCGATGTGGAGGCGGCCTCGGTGCCGGGTCGTCAGGTTCCATGGAAATTTGAGATCCAGGTTTCGCTACCCCGGCGGAGGCACTTCGGAAAATGCTCCCGTTTGCTACTGAAGACGTTTGCTGGAGCATAACAAAAAAGGCAGAGCGTTTGCCCTGCCTTTTTCAAACTCAGTGCAGTCTCTCTTGATGAGAGCTGAAAGCCTTAGAGAGCTTCCAGGTTACCTGCGGAAGACTTGCCAGAGCGGCGGTCCTGAACGATTTCGTAGGAAACCTTCTGACCGTCAGAAAGCTCACGCATGCCTGCGCGCTCAACTGCGGAGATGTGTACGAAAACGTCGTTTCCGCCTTCGTCTGGCTGAATGAAGCCGTAACCTTTGGTGGCATTAAACCACTTAACTGTACCTGTTGCCATATCGCGAATCCTTTATAGTGCGCGTGTTGACGGTGACCAAACCGGGTCACTTTCCGATCGAATTCTGGAAAATAGCTTCGTCAGCTAGCGCACTTGGGCGCGAGGCATATAAACAGCAATGCCAAAAAATCGATGCCCCTCATGTAGCGATAAAAGATGTCGATATCAAGAACAACTTTTCGGTGACTTTACGGGCATACCCCCTAAAACACTGGTTGAAATGGCTGTGCCGACACTTTTCCATTCCTGAAACGGCGTAGCTTCTCGCGCTCTCACAGGCAGAATTGTTTTCTGCTAAGCTGCAAAACCAGAGCAAGCCCCTTGGGCAGTTTGCCGCAAAGCGAAGGACAGCGCAGGGCTGGAGAACCGCCTGCAAAAGCGCGTGAGTAGGGAGAAACCCGACTAGATTTATCGCCGCGCACCCAAGAAATGTAGGGGTAACACTCGCGTTTGTTAGAACGCGCTAAAACAACGACAAAACATGCGGAGCGCCAGATGCCAGAGACAGCGCAGGAAGCCCCAAACCTTCGGGAACTTCCCGTTTCACAGACCCCGGAAGTAGATTTTGTCCGCATCAGAATCGCTGGAGATTCCGGTGATGGCATCCAGCTCACAGGCACACGGCTGGCAGAAAGTGCCGCCCGGTTCGGCAACGACATTGCGACATTTCCGGATTTTCCGGCGGATATCCGCGCGCCATCGGGCACGGTTTATGGCGTTTCCGCCTATTCCCTGAACATCGGCGAAACGGAAGTGCTCACGTTTGGCGATGAGTCTGATGCGTTGGTGGCGCTCAACCCGGCGGCCTTGAAAAAATACATGGGCGAGTTGAAAAAGGGTGGCCTGCTCATTTTCGACAGTGGCAGCTTTACGGCCCGCGCCCTAGAAAAAGCAGGCTATGAAAGTGATCCGCGGGAAGATGGCACCTTGAGTCATTTTCGCCTGCTGCCGATCGACATCACCGAGCTCACCACGTCGGCGCTTCAAGAGAGCGGTGTCAGCGCAAAGGACGCAAAGCGCTGCAAGAACATGTGGACCCTTGGCCTGATCCACTGGTTGTTTGAGCGCGAGATTGACGCCCTTGAGAGCTGGCTGAGGGAAAAGTTCGCCAACAAGCCGGAGATTGCCGAGGCCAACCTGCTGGCCCTGCGCGCCGGGCATCTTTATGGGGAAATTGCCGAGCTGCCCGCCGACATTTCTCAGTATCACATTGCCCCAGCTCCCTTGCGTGCCGGTGAATACCGAACAATCAATGGCAATGAGGCCATGGCCTATGGCCTTTATGCTGGCGCCACGCTTGCGGACCTTGAGGCGTTTTATGGCTCTTATCCCATCACGCCAGCTTCGCCGCTGCTGCACACCTTCGCCAAGCTGAAAGAGCTGGGGGCGCTCTCCTTTCAGGCAGAGGACGAAATTGCCGCCATCGGATCGGCCATCGGTGCGTCCTATGCCGGCCATCTGGGCATTACCGGCTCCTCCGGGCCGGGTATTGCCCTGAAGACGGAAGCGCTCGGCCTGGCTGTGGCAACGGAACTGCCACTGGTTGTGGTCAACGTTCAGCGCGGCGGCCCTTCCACCGGGTTGCCTACGAAAACCGAGCAGTCTGACCTGTTTCAGTCTGTTTTCGGGCGCAACGGCGACACGCCCATTCCGGTGATTGCGGCCTCACACCCGGGCGACTGTTTCGAGGTTGCCGTGGAAGCGGTGAAGATTGCCACCAAACACATGACGCCAATTTTCGTGCTGTCTGATGGCTACATTGCCAACGCTGCCGCTCCTTGGCGTTTACCCGATCTTGGTGAAGGTGATTTCGCGCCGTTTCCGGTGACAAAGGCCACCGACCCGGATGATTTTCAGCCGTTCAAGCACGACCCGGAAACCTTGGCCCGGCCGTGGGCAGTGCCCGGTACACCGGGCCTCATGCATCGCATCGGCGGGCTGGAGCGCGAGGAAGGGCGCGGCAACATCTCTTATGACGGCGACAACCATCAGCGCATGACGGAGATTCGCGCAGCCAAGCTGCAGGCCATCGCCAAAGACCTGCCACCGCAAACGGTCGAATCCGGTGCCCCTTCCGGCAAGTTGGCGCTGGTGGGCTGGGGCTCCTCTTGGGGCCCAATCCGTGTGGCAACACGCCGGGCGGTGCTTCAAGGCAAATCTGTATCGCACATTCATCTGCGCCACATCTGGCCGCTGCCCCCCAACTTGAAAGAGCTGTTGGCGGGCTTTGAGGAAATCGTGGTGCCGGAAATGAACAATGGCCAGCTTGCCACCTTGTTGCGTGCCGAGCTGGGCCGCCCGATCCGCAGTGTTTCCTGCGTGAAGGGCCGCCCGTTCCTGGTGCGCGAAATCACCGAGATCATCAACAACGTGGTCGGAGGCTGACATGACCAAACTGACGGTAAAAGACTTCGCTTCTGATCTGGACGTGCGCTGGTGCCCGGGCTGTGGTGACTATGCAGTGCTCAAAGCCCTGCAAAAAACGCTGGCAGACGGCGGCTCCACGCTGGAAGACACGCTTGTGGTCTCTGGCATTGGCTGTTCCTCTCGCTTGCCTTACTACATGGCGACCTATGGCTTCCACTCCATTCACGGGCGCGCCCCAACGCTGGCCACAGGGGCCAAGCTGTCCAATCCGGATCTGGACGTCTGGGTGGTGACCGGTGACGGGGATGGGCTGTCCATCGGCGGCAATCATTTGCTGCATGTGCTGCGCCGAAATGTGGACCTGCAGGTGGTGCTGTTCAACAATCAGATTTACGGTCTCACAAAGGGCCAGTTTTCTCCCACTTCCAGGCAGGGGACCAAGAGCCCAAGCTCGCCAACAGGCTCCATCGAAACGGGCCTGAACCCTTGCGTGTTTGCCCTTGGGGCGGGCGGCCAGTTCGTTGCCCGTTGCATCGATACGCAGGCCAAGGTGTTGCAGCCGGTGCTGGAAGCGGCCAAGGCGTTCAAAGGCACCGGTTTTGTAGAGGTGCTGCAAAACTGTGTCATTTACAATGACGGCATCTTTGATGGCTTGAAGGACAAGAAAACCGGACCGGATCACACCCTGCATGTGGAACACGGCCAGCCCATGGTCTTTGGGGTAAACCAGGACAAGGGCCTGCGCGTGGCAAAGGGCGGTTTTGGGCTGGAAGTGGTGCGGCTTGAAGGCGGGATCACACAAGAGGATCTTCTGGTCCACGATGAGACCAACATTCATCTGGCTCAGGCATTGGCAGCTCTTGGCGAGAATGAGGGTGAGCCAGTGGTCATCGGCGTGCTCTACCGCCATGAAAAGCAGGAGTTCGTGGAAGGCGCCAGGCACGGCTTGCCGGAAGCACCTCTTTCGCGCGCGGAAAAGCTGAAACGCCTAGGTGCCACCTTGCGCAAGGCCGAAACCTGGCAGGTGAGCTAGGCTCTTGCACTTTGGTTTTCTGCGTACTCAGAGGTCATACCCCATACCACTACTGTCATGCCGGAGAAGCGCAGCGTACATCCGGTATCCAGAGTGGCACGCACGGCAGGCGGTGAGACGCCCGGCTGAGTCCCGCATGAAGTTCGGGAGGACGCCTTTGGGTAGGCGAGCGTCGGGGATGATAGGGCAGGGCTCGAGAAGCGCGGGATCACAAAAGAGGACCGCCTCAAGCGCGCGTCAATGTTCCTCGCCAACATCTTTCACGATGCGGAACCCGATGTGGTTAGAACCTAAACTGCGTTCGGCACTTTGGCGGGCGGCGGGACGGTAGCGCAGGCAGTAGGATGGGGCGCAGAGCCATGAGCCACCCTTGACCACATGCATGGGGCCTACAGCTTGATTGGCAAAACTGGCGGCAATTGCTTCTGGTGGTCCTTGCGGGTCAATCTCTTCTCGCGCCGGATGACCGGGCACCCACCAGTCCGCCACGTGTTCCCAAACGTTTCCTGCCATGTCATAGAGCCCGTAGCCATTTGCCGGAAAGGAGCCCACGGGCGCGGTGCCATGGTGGCCATCTTCCGCCAGATCCACATTGGGAAACAGCCCTTGCCAGGTGTTTGCTTTCCAACCCTCAGACGGGTCATAGCTATCGCCCCAAGTGTAGGTCGCACCGTCAAGCCCGCCACGGGCGGCGAACTCCCATTCCGCTTCACTGGGCAAGCGTCCACCTGCCCATTTGGCATAGGCGCGGGCGTCTTCCGGTGACACGTGAACAACCGGATGATCTTCCTTGCCTTGAATGGAGCTGCCCGGGCCAGAAGGAGCCCGCCAGTTTGCTCCCGGCACATAGCGCCACCATTGACGGAAATCCTGAAGATTTTGCTTCTCAGCGGGCTCGGCAAACACCATGGAGCCGGCTTTGAGCAGGTCTGGCGGAACATCGGGATAGTCTGCCGGGTCAAGTGCTTGTTCGGCTGTTGTCACATAGCCTGTTGCCTCAACAAAGGCATGAAACTCGGCATTCGTGACTTCAGTTGCCTTGATCAAGAACGACCCGACGGTCACCTGCCGGGTGGCAGCTTCTTCCCGGTAGTGCGCCTCAGACCCCATGGTGAACGTGCCGCCGTCAAGAGGGATGAACCCCTCCGCTTCAGAGGCGAGGGCAGTCGTGGCTGTGAGCAGGGTGCAAAGACAAAGCGCCCACACGATGTTGCCCGGACGACGAGCGCCGCCCGGACATGGAGGTTTTAATGAAACATGCATCGCCTAATTGCCCAATCCTTCACGCAGTTTCTGTTCAATGGTGGAGAGGTTGAAGGAGCCCGGCTCTTGTGTTGGGGGGTAATCCTGCATGCTTTGCAGGAACTCCGCAGCCAGTGCCTGAATGGGAACAATCACGTAAGGGCGATCCAGAAACCAATCCTCATAGGTGTTGGAGTTGTGCTGTGCCTTCTCGAAAGGATCGCGGCGTAGGTGAAACAAAAGGGGGACGCGAAGCTCCACAAACGGCTCCCGCCAAACACCAAACCGCTGCCCCCGGTTTTCCAAAAAAACAACTTTCCAATCGTCAAAGCGCGCGGCCACGATTTGTCCATCGTCGTTCACATACCAGAACTCGCGGCGAGGGGAGGTGTCCACTTCGCCCTTCAGATAGGGCAACTGGTCATAGCCATCGATGTGGTTGCGGTAGGTGCGGCCATTCAGCTCCACGCCTTCAAGCAATTGTTCTTTGATGTCTGAAGCCCCGGCAATGCCTGCGAAGGTGGGCAGCCAGTCTTCATGGGCCACGATGCCGTTCAGTGTGGTGTCCTCAGGCAAAACGCCGGGCCAGCGCACAAAGGCCGGTACGCGGTAAGCGCCTTCCCAGTTGGAGTTCTTCTCGCTGCGGAACGGGGTCGTCGCGGCATCGGGCCATGTGTTGTAGTGCGGGCCGTTGTCGGTGGAGTAGAGCACAACGGTGTTGTTGGCGATCCCCAGCTCGTCCAGAAGATCCAGAAGCTGGCCCACATGCATGTCGTGTTCAACCATACCGTCATGGTAGTTGTTGCCACTTGGGCCCGACAGGCCCTGATGCTCTTCCTTCACATGCGTGCGGAAGTGCATGCGTGTCCCATTCCACCACACGAAGAACGGCATACCGGCTTCGTGGGCCTCGCGGATGAAGCGCATGGCCTCAGCAACGGTCTCATCATCGACCGTTTCCATGCGCTTTTTGGTAAGGGGCCCGGTATCTTCAATTCTCTGGGTGCCGTCTTCATTGGCCCAGGAATGGATCACCCCGCGCGGGCCGAACTGTTCCAGAAAGGTCTTGCCATTCTTGAGAACCATGTCTCTTGGGTAATCGCGGTTTTCTGGCTCTTCCTCCGCATTCAGGTGGTAAAGGTTGCCGAAGAACTCATCAAAGCCATGGTTGGTTGGCAGGTGTTCATCCAGATCACCCTGGTGGTTCTTGCCGAACTGGCCTGTCGCATAACCCTGCGACTTGAGGATGGTTGCCATGGTGACATCCACTTCCTGCCATCCTTGCTCAGCACCCGGCAGGCCCACCTTGGTCATGCCACTGCGCACGGGCACACTACCGCCAATGAAAGCGGCACGCCCGGCGGTGCAGCTTTGCTGCGCGTAGTAATCGGTAAACGAGACGCCTTCCTTGGCGATGCGGTCAATATTGGGCGTTTCGAAGCCCATCATACCCCGGTTGTTGTGGCTGATGTTCCAAGTGCCAATATCATCGCCCCAGATCACGAGAATGTTGGGCTTGTCCTGTTCTTGAGCGGCGGCAGAAACCACCAGAGACGCCGCAAAGGCACCTGCCGCCAGAAGGCGGATCAATCTTGTTCGCATCTTAGAGAGACCTCCGGATCTTATTGTTGTTTTCCCGGTTTCACTTCATCGAAAGCGGCGGATCATGACGACCTGAAATGAGCTGCTATAGAACCTGCTTATCTGTTTGCGCGGCCCAGCAGGCGCGCGGCAGGGACAATAGCACGTGTTACCCTAACGGAATATTGTGTCCGAGCAAGGATTGATGCTCATAACGGTTACCAAATGCGAGCAACCCATAATGCGCATTATGGAACCTTGGCTTGCATCTTCACAAAGCATGGACGCAGGCGTCATCTCACGGCCCCTACAACCGTGGAGTGATAACCATGCGAATAAACAGCTTGAAAACAAAGCTCATGCTAACAGCCACTGCGCTAACCCTGACTGCACTGGCCGCGGGCCCTGCAGCCGCGCAACAACGCCCCAACTATCCGTGGCAAGCGAATGTTCCCTATGCCCTGCAGGCCAATCAGTCTCGGCATCACATCATTCCATGGCAGGAACTCATCAGCTATGGCGTGGGTGAATACGTAACGCTTGCGGAAGTTCAAGGTTTTTTGGACACCTATAATCTCATTGGTCAGGCAAACATCGGCAGTTTTGCCAATACCAACGACCTGGCTGCCGCCTATGTCGATGAAGATAATGGAGACCATAACGAAGCCAATGAAGTGATGTTCTCCTTGTTCGCGTGGATGCAAGGCAACTTGGTGGTTGGCCCCAACAATGCCAATCGCCCGCACGGCGATCCAGGAGATGCTTTTGATCAGCGCGCCTATGACTGCAAGATGCACTATGCCGACGCCGGTGTGCGGAACCAGTTCCAGAACTTGCAAGCTCGATGGAACGGAACGCCAAACCAAGAGCGCGTGGTTTTCGATACGCTTTCACAAGACGCCATGGCTCCCATTGCCACCGCAACTGATCAAGCTGCGCCCCCGGCTCCCGCCTGCGCGTGGTAAGCAAGGGCAAAGCCAAGCCAGAGGAGCGCGGGATCGGCCGTGCTCCGTTTTATCTTCGCCTCGTCTGCGATGTTCGCTAATGTCATTTTTTGGAGGCAATGGCGCGATAGACTTGCTGAAGTGTCCATTTCGGGCTGGTTTCGAATCCTGTTCTCTCATCTTCATGGCCCACTAACCGGATCTGCTTTATCTTTTTGACCATGAACGGCCAGTGTGATGTATTAGGCTGTTGTTACTGTGATGCTCGGTACGCGGATGCCCCAAGCACGGCCAAGGAAGCAATGAAGAAGTAAAGCTGGTCGTTGTTTGGAAATAAAAATGCGCCTATTGAAGAATGATAAAGAATATATGGCGCGCTTAACATAACTTTCACAAATGACACAAAACAGAAACGAAGGTTTCCGTTTGTAACAAAACGTAACAACGCGTAACAATCGGCAAAATGCGTATTGTTGTGCGCCCCCCTCGTACCGATCATCTCCCCAACTAGTAGTGAGACCCGTTCTAAATTCGGAAGCATAACCGGGCCTCCATAATCTAGGCACTACCTAGAAACCGGGAGAAAAACGGTGAGGGACCAAACCAACACATTTTCAATTCTGCTGCCAATGAAAGGCCTGGTTCAGCCGATTACTGAGCTGCCTGACCCGGTGTTTGCAGAAAAGATGATGGGTGATGGTGTCGCGATTGATCCGCTTGACACCGTGCTCTACGCCCCCTTCGCAGGCAAGATCACACAGATCCACCCATCTCATCACGCTGTAACCATCCAACAGGGTGATGTTGAACTTCTCATGCACATCGGTCTGGATACCGTGGCGCTGAAGGGCCGAGGCTTCGAGCTCAAGGCACAGGAAGGCGACAGTGTTCAGGCTGGCCAGCCACTCATTCAGTTCGATGCTGATGTCATCGCTCGCGAATGTGTCTCCGTACAGTCCGCGATCGTCATAACCAGCGGTCAGGAGATCAACATCGCGGTGCCTTATAACAGCGCGCAGACCGATCTGTCTCAGCCGCTGTTTACCGTTGCAAGCGGCAACGATCCGGCCGATGCGCCAGCGCCGTCAACACGCCCTTCTGCGTCAACCGATGCACCAGCAAAGCCAAGCGGGCCGAAGGCGACCGGCGCCGTGCAGATACCGAATGCAACCGGCCTGCATGCGCGTCCGGCGGCCCGTCTGGCTGTTGTTGCGCGTGAGGCTGACGCTGATGTGACCCTGACCGTCAACGGCAACAGCTGCAGCGGCGCCAGTGTTACCGGCATCATGTCCTTGAAGACCAAGCTTGGGGACACGCTGGAAATCGAGGCGGTGGGTGCAGGTGCTGAAAAGGCAGTTGCCGACATCGTAGCCGCGGTGAAAAGTGGCTTGGGCGAAGAAATCTCCGAGATTCCAACCGCTCCAAAGGCAGAAGTGGTCAAGGAAACCCCTCTTCTTCAGGTCAAATCTGGCGAAGAAGGCGTTCTGCTTGGTTTCACAGCATCTCCCGGCCGTGCCATCGGCAAGCTGGTGAAGCACAGCAAGGCCCTTCCAGAAGTAACCCGCGAAAGCATGGGTGCGGCTGAAGAACGTGCGGCCTTCAAGGCCTCCGTCAAAGCAAGCATGGAAGACCTGCAGAACGTGATTGCGCGGTTGAATGCAAACGGCCAGGAAGAGCTGGCTGAGGTGTTTAACGCCCACATTCAGCTACTGGCAGATCCGGAACTCTCTGAAAAGCCACTGGCAGACATTGCCTCTGGTCAGAGCGCTGCATGGAGCTGGAAGCTGGCCTATGAAGCGCAGGCTGAGACGCTTGCCAAGATGGACGATCCTCTGTTGGCTGGCCGTGCAACCGACGTTCGTGACGTTGGCCTGCGTGTCCTGAAGAAGCTGATGGGTGTTGATGAAGGCAATGAAATTCTTGAGGAAGGCACCGTCCTTTTGCAGGAAGACATCACCCCTTCAGAAATTGTGGCGCTTGACCTGACCAAGATCGTGGGCCTGTGCACCACTCATGGCGGTGCGTCCTCCCACGCAGCCATCATCGCACGCTCCAACAACCTGCCGTACTTGGTCAATGTTGAAGAAGACATGATGGATCTGGAAGACGGCACAGTGCTGCTTCTGGACGCCAAGCGCGGCAAGGTGAAGGTTGCCCCTTCTGATGAAGAACAGGCAGCGTTCAACCAGAAGATCGCGGATGCAGTAAAGCTGGCTGAAGAGTACCAGCGTGACGCTCACAAGCCTGCGGTGACAACAGACGGCGTACGCATCGAGATTGCGGCCAATATCGGCAGTCTTGAAGACGCGGAAAAAGCTGTTGCGGCCGGGGCCGAAGGTGTTGGCCTGCTGCGCTCCGAGTTCCTCTATCTGGAGCGCCTGACCGAGCCGACTGAAGAAGAGCAGGCTGAAAAGGTTGGCAGCATTCTGGAAGTGATGGGCAAGGACCGTCCTGTCATCATTCGTACGCTGGATGTGGGCGGTGACAAGCCTCTGCCTTACCTGCCAATGCCACAGGAGGAAAACCCGTTCCTTGGTGTGCGCGGCATCCGCATCGGCATTGAGCGTCCCAGCATCCTGCGCCGTCAGGTACGCGCCATCCTGTCTCAGGCGAACAAGGGGCATGCACGCATCATGTTCCCAATGATCGCAGCACTGGACGAGCTGGTGGCTGTGAAGGCCTTGGTGCGAGAAGAACAAGCCAATCTGGGCATCGAGAACGTGGAAATCGGCATCATGATCGAAGTGCCGTCCGCAGCCCTGATGGCAGACAAACTGGCAGAAGAAGTTGACTTCTTCTCCATCGGCACAAACGACCTCACACAATACGTCATGGCGATTGACCGTGGCCACCCTGGTCTGGCTTCCCGCGCGGATGCCCTGCACCCGGCTGTGCTGCGCATGATCGACATGACCGTGAAGGCTGCTGACAAGGCAGGCAAATGGGTCGGCGTCTGCGGTGGCCTGGCAAGTCAGGTCGAAGCAGTATCCGTTCTTATCGGCCTTGGCGTGAAAGAACTTTCCGTTTCAGTGCCAGCCCTTCCTGAGGTCAAACACAAGGTTCGCTCAGTATCCATGGAGGAATCCAAGAAGCTTGCTGAGGCAGCTCTTGATTGCGCGGATACGAGTGATGTTAAGGAGCTCCTAAAGTCACAAAAGTGATTGCGGAGTATTCGTGGGAGCAAGTCGTTCCACTTGGAATTACTTGTAATTTATCAGAGGGATCGGCGCCAACAACGCGCCATCCATCTCTGGGGGACAAAAAATGAGCATTTTTGCAAACAGCTTTGGAGCCTTGCAGAAGGTTGGTAAGTCCTTGATGCTGCCAGTATCAGTTCTTCCAGCTGCAGGTATCCTTCTTGGGGTTGGTGCTGCTGACCTATTCTTCATTCCGGACATCGTGAACCACCTGATGGAACAGGCCGGTGGCTCGATCTTCGGCAACCTGCCGATCATCTTTGCCGTTGCCGTGGCGCTCGGCTTCACCAATAACGACGGTGTTGCTGGTCTTGCTGCTGTGGTTGGCTACGGTGTTCTGCTTGCGACCATGGGTGTGATCGCAGCCGAAATCGGCGTTGAAACCAAGCAAATCATGGGCATTCAGTCCATCGACACAGGTGTGTTCGGTGGCATCCTGATCGGCGGCGTGGCCGCGTCCATGTTCAACAGGTTCTACCGCATCAAGTTGCCCGATTATCTCGGCTTCTTTGCTGGCAAGCGCTTTGTTCCCATTATTACCGCGTTCTCTGCAATCGCTCTTGGTGTGGTTCTGGCATTCATCTGGCCTCCAATTGGCGGCGCAATCAATGCGTTCTCCAACTGGGCTGCCAACGAGAACCCGGAAACCGCTTTCTTCATCTATGGTATCGTAGAGCGTTCTCTGATCCCATTCGGTCTGCACCACATCTGGAACGTGCCATTCTTCTTTGAAGCTGGTTCCTACGTTGATCCGGCAACCGGTCAGACTGTAACCGGTGAAATCCAGCGCTACCTGGCTGGCGATCCAACCGCTGGTAACATGGCTGGTGGCTACCTGTTCAAGATGTGGGGTCTGCCTGCAGCAGCTCTTGCGATCTGGCACTGCGCGAAGCCTGAAAACCGCACCATGGTTGGCGGTATCATGATCTCCGCAGCTCTGACTTCCTTCCTGACCGGTATTACAGAGCCAATCGAGTTCGCATTCCTGTTTGTTGCTCCACTGCTGTACGTTGTACACGCTCTGATGGCTGGTATCGGCTACGCGCTGATGATCATCCTCGGCATCAAGCACGGCATGACCTTCTCTCACGGCTTCATCGACTACGTCCTGCTGTATCCGCTGTCCACTCAGGGCTGGATGCTGGTCGTCTTCGGTCTGGGCTATGCAGCGCTGTACTATGTGGTGTTCCGCGTGCTCATCACCACCTTCAACCTGAAGACCCCTGGTCGTGAAGACGCGATTGAAGGCGCAGCTGCTGGCGTACCTGGCAGCGAAGACGAAATGTCTGCCGCTCTGGTCAAGGCCTTTGGCGGTGCAGACAACATCACGAACCTTGACGCCTGTATCACCCGCTTGCGCATCAGCACAGCGGACGTGTCCAAGGTGGATGATGAAGCTCTGAAAAAGCTCGGCGCACGTGGTGTGGTCCGTGTAGGTAACGGCGCTCAGGCGATCTTCGGTACTGCCTCCGAAAACCTGAAAACCGACATGGAAATCTACCTGCGCAACATGGGTAGCCAAGCCGCAGACGCTCCAGTTCCAGCAAGTGTCTTCGATGCAGACAGCATCCTGTCACAGCTGGGCGGCAAGGCGAACCTCGTTGCAGCCGAGCCTGTTGCTCACACCCGTGTTCGTGTCGAAGTACGCGACATTGCCAAGGTCTCCGTCGGCGAACTGTCGAAGGCTGGCGTCCAGGTAATGCAGGCGGGTGACAAAGCACTGCACCTCGTTGTTGGTGATAGCCATGACAAGCTCGCCAATGACCTGACTGCTCTGATCTAATCAGAGCCTCCCGAAGGGCGTCGCTGGAGTTTCAAGCTCTCTCCCCTTTGTCTCCGGCGATGCCCATCGAGATTTAACCTCCCAGTCAGCCTCGAGATTAACGTCTCGGGGCTGATGGCGTTTCAGGCCGGGAAAACACCCTCAGCGCGGCCAACTGGAAGCGGTGCCCTTTAAAAACCAATCCCGGAATTTGTGCCGCCATAACTGCGAATTTTGGGCGGTTTTCGGGCGTGGTATATCTTGCAGCCTGTCAATACAGGGACATAAAGCGCCTCAGGGGGAAGCCAGAAAATGCTGAATTTTGACGCTCTTAGAGCCTCTAGTACACGCACGACTCCCTACCGCTATCTTGTGGGTGAAGGGGTTCTGACGAAAGAGCAGGCCGCGGATATTCGCCGCGACTATCCCGATATCAACGAGCCGGGCTATCTCCCCCTTTCCAAGCTTGAAGCTTCCGGTGCTTTCAAGCAGTTGATAGAGGATCTGCGCAAGCCTGAACTGGCAGACATCCTCTCGGAAAAGCTGGATCTGGACCTGAAGGACAAGCCCCGGATGATCACGGTACGCCGCCTTTCAAAGCATGGCGACGGTCGCATTCATCGAGATTCAAAGTCGAAAATCTGCACCATGCTGATCTACCTAAACGAAGATTGGGAGGATGCGCAGGGCGGAGCAATCCGTGCGCTCAACAACGAGCGTGACATGGAGGATTATGTTGAGGAAGTATCGCCGCTTGCCGGCAATGTGTTTGCGTTCAAACGCGCGGACAACAGCTGGCACGGTCACCCCTCCTACAAGGGCGAGCGGTATGTGGTGCAAACCACCTTTCTGATTTCTCAGGCAGAGCTGGACCGCAAGGAGCAGCGCGGCGGTTTTCAGACCAAACTGAAGCGGCTGTTGCGGATTGCTTAGCCGAGCTCAAATCAGGCGATCAGGTCGCGCGTGTCAGGGTCAAACAGGCAGATGCGGGAGGTGTCAACGGCCAGCTCGATCATTTCTCCGGGCTGCGGTGCAAGCATGGGCGAAACACGGGCCTTGGCGGCCTGCCCGGCCAGTTCGATAACGCAGAGCGTGTCTGCGCCGGTGGGTTCCAGCAGCTCGACGTCGCAGCTTATGATCGGTTGAGTGGCGGCGGCCCAAGAGGCGTGCAGGATCATCTCCGGCCGGATGCCGATGACCACAGGCTGGCCAATGCGTCCCTTCAACCGCTCCGGATTGGGCAGTGGGATGAAGTGTTTGACGATCTCTCCAACGCATTTGACCGGCAACACCACGCCAAGGTCGCCCGCCTGTTCGGCCACTTCCACACTCAGAAAATTCATGGCGGGCGCGCCCACAAACCCGGCGACATACATGTTGGCGGGCTGGTTGTAGATCTGCGCGGGGGTGCCGACCTGCTGAATGCGGCCGTCTTTGAGGATGGCAATGCGATCGGCCAGCGCCATGGCTTCGATCTGGTCGTGGGTGACATAGACCATGGTTGCCTTGAGCGACTGGTGGAGCTTTTTGATCTCCGTGCGCATTTCAACGCGCAGCTTGGCATCGAGGTTGGATAGGGGCTCGTCGAACAGGAAAATCCTGGGGCGGCGCACCAAAGCGCGGCCCATGGCGACCCGCTGGCGCTGTCCGCCGGAAAGCTGGGAGGGTTTGCGGTCCAGAAGATGCTCGATCTGGAGCATCTCCGCCACTTCCCTCACCGCTGCCTTGCGCTCTGCCTTGCCCACGCCGCGCATTTCCAAGCCGAAGCCGATGTTCTTTTCAACGGTCATGTTGGGATAGAGCGCATAGCTTTGAAACACCATGGCCGTATCGCGGTTTTTGGGGTGGATGTCGTTGACCACCTCCCCGCCGATGCGGATCAGGCCGGATGTGACGTGTTCAAGCCCGGCAATCATATTCAGCAACGTGGACTTTCCGCAGCCCGAGGAGCCGAGCAGCACGAGAAACTCGCCATCTTCCATGCTCAGGGAGATATCCTTGAGCACTTGCGTGTCACCAAAGGCCTTCGAGACTTGTTCGATGGATAGCGTCGCCATTTGTGTTCTTGTTGTCCCTAGCCCTTGACGGCCCCTGCGGTAAGGCCGCGTACAAAGTAGCGCCCCGCGATGATATAGACCAGCAATGTTGGACTTGCTGCGATGAGTGCTGCGGCCATGTCCACATTGTATTGTTTCACGCTGGTGGTGGTGTTGATGAGATTGTTCAGCGCAACAGTGACGGGTTGCGCACCGCCGCTGGTAAAGCTTGCACCGAGCAGGAACTCGTTCCAGATCTGGGTGAATTGCCAAATGATGGCGACCACTACAATGGGTTGAGACAGCGGCAACATGATGCGCCAGAAGATGCGAAAGAACCCGGCACCGTCAATGGTGGCCGCTTTCACCAGATCATCTGGGATGGTCACGTAAAAGTTGCGGAAGAACAGGGTTGTGAAGCTGATGCCGTAAATGGTGTGCACCAGGATCAGGCCGCTGATAGAATTGGCGATACCCAAAAATCCCAAGGTCTGCGCCATGGGCAGAATGACGATCTGCAACGGGATAAAGCAGCCGAACAGCATCAACGAGAAGATGGCGTTGGCGCCTTTGAAACGAAACTTGGAAAGCGCAAAGCCGCTGAGCGCGCCAAGCACCGTGGAGATGATCACCGCCGGAATGGACATGAGCAGCGAGTTCAGGAAATACGGCTTGAGCCCTTCACAGCGCACGCCGATACAGGCCTCGGACCAAGCGGCCTGCCATGCGGCGAAGTTCAGCTCGTGCGGAAGATCGAGCAGCGCACCGGCCCGTATCTCTGCCAGATCCTTGAGTGATGTGGCCAGCACAACATAAAGCGGGGCCAGATAGACCAGTGCTGCAAACAGCAGCAACGACCAGATGAAAAGGCGGCCAAACAAACGGCGCTTTCCGGTTGCTCCGGGCAGTCGTTCTGCTCTAGCCATGCCGCTTCCCTCTCAGTTCCGAATAGAGGTAGGGCACCATGATTGCCGCCACGGTGAGCAGCATCATCACGGCGGAGGCGGCACCGAGACCGATCTGGTTCCGGCGAAAGGTCATCTCGTACATGAAGTTTGCTGGCAGCGTAGAGGCATAGCCCGGCCCCCCGCCCGTCAGCGCCACCACCAGGTCAAAGCTCTTGATGGCCAGATGCGCAAGGATCACGAAAGCCGAAAGAAACACGGGCCGCAGCGAGGGCAGCAAAATGCCGAGATAAATGCGGGTCGTGCTGGCACCATCCAGATACGCCGCTTTGATGATCTCCTGATCCACCGAGCGCAATGCCGACAGAAACAGCGCCATGACGAAGCCGGAGGCCTGCCAGACGGCGGCAATCACAACCACATAGATCGCCATGTCCTTGTCAACGATCCAGTCAAACCGAAAGCTCTCCCATCCAAGGCCGCGAATGTAGCTCTCAATGCCGAGAGACGGGTTCAGCATCCACTTCCAGGCCGTGCCAGTGACGATGAAGCTTACCGCCATGGGGTAGAGGTAGATTGTCCGCAGCGTTCCTTCCACCCGGATGCGTTGGTCCAGCAGAACGGCCAGAAGACACCCGATGACAATGGAAAGGGAGATATAAAAACCGCCGAAGATCAGCAGGTTGTTAAAGGCCACATCCCACCGGTCCATGGCGAACAGGCGCAGGTACTGGCGAAAGCCCTCCAGCTCATAGCTGGGCAGCATGCGCGAGTTGGTAAAGGAGATGTAGCCCGTCCAGATGATGAAACCATAGACGAAGAACAAAATGAGCAAGAACGACGGTGCCACCACCAATTGGGGTAGAACAGTTGAGAGTCTGTCGAGCACAGACGGACGCTTGTTCCCGGCGGGCCGGTCGGACATAGGTTCTCTCTCTGGATAGGGCATGAGCAGAGCTTGATTATGGCTTATCCCTGCCCGCGTATCCCAGCGTTGGGTCAGCGTGCAAGCATTACTGTTTCTGCTAGCAAGTTGACAGCCTCTTGAGAAGACATATCCGTGTTGAAATGTTCAGTGATCACATCAAGAAAGGCGCCGCGCACCGCCCCGTCCTGCACAATTTCATGGGCAAGGGAGTTGACGAGCGCGTCACTCTCTTCTGCGCTGGCCAAGGCCTCCATGGATTGCAGGGCGCAAGGGTCAAACCCTTCCGAGCTTACACCCTTTCGGGCCGGGATGGAGCCCTTGAGAAGATTGAAGGCCCGCTGCAGCTCCTCATCAAGTACCAGTGAGGCCATCAGTTTCTGCCCTTCGGCAACATCCTCGCCGGGCACGCGGAACATGGCAAAACTGTCGGAGTTCAAAATGAAGCCGTTGTTGGAAGGCGTCGGCGTGCAGATGAAGTCTTCGCCGGGAACCTCGCCTGCTGCCAGAAACTCCGCTTTCGCCCAGTCCCCCATGATCTGCATGGCCGCTTCGCCGCGCATCACCATGGCGGTGGCCAAATTCCATTCGCGGCCCGGAAAGCCCGGGTCCACGTAGGTGCTGAGTTTGCGCATCTGGTCAAACACCTTGACCATGGTGTCAGAACGCAGTGCGTCCTCGTTCAGCTCTTCCAACGCGTCCTTGTAAAAGTCCGCCCCGCCGATGCCGAGCACAACCACTTCGAACAAGGTCGCATCCTGCCAAGGCTGTCCACCATGGGCGAGCGGAATAAAGCCCGCCGCCTTCAGCTTCTCCGCGGTTGCGTTGAATTCTTCCCAAGTTCTCGGCGGCTCGGCGTTTACTCGCGCCAGCACCTCAGGATTGGACCAGATCCAGTCCACGCGATGAATGTTGATCGGCACGGCAACGTAACTGCCCTCATACTTGACCACGCGCTTCAAGACTTCCGGGATCAAGGCGTCCCAGTTTCCCGCTTCAGCTTCGTCATCCAGTGTTTTCAGCGTGCCTGCCGCCGCCCATTCATGGATGTTCTGGCCCTTGATCTGCACGGTTGAAGGGGGATCACCTGACAGCACACGGGCGCGCAAAACCGCTGCTTGCGCGTCTCCGCCGCCACCGGCAACGGGTGCGTCAATCCAGCGCCCGCCATTGGCCTCAAAAGCTTCCTTTAGCACCTTGACGGCTTCCGCCTCTCCGCCGGACGTCCAGTAGTGAAGCACCTCGGAGGTTGGCTGGGCACGTGCCGTGGTGGGGCTTGCCAAAGAGGCGCACAAGGGTGCAAGTGCGAGCACGAGTTTGGCACCCCTAAGAAGCGATTGGACCATGGTTTTCCTCCCAGATTAAAGCTCTAAGAGATTCGACGTTGTTTGGTAATCTAGCTACAAGTACGTAGAGATCGCGCATTTGCGCAAAATTAGTCGTGTGAGGTGTCGCAAAGGGCAGCGTATACACTCGCACTAGAGACAAGTTTTGCTATATAAATCAAGTGTTGGGCTCCCCTGAGCTGTAAAACAGGCACCCCCGGGTATGATGACCTCAAACAAGACACTTCTCATAGTTGATGATGATGAAGAAATCGCAAGCCTGACGGCGGAGTTTCTTCAAGATCGTGGCTACACCGTTTTGACCGCCAATTCTGCGGAGGAAGCTCATGGTGTGCTGGAAGCCAATGAAGTGGACCTGATGGTTCTCGACATCATGCTGCCGGGTGAAAGCGGCCTGGCCCTGTGCCAGCGGGTGCGCAAAAGCTCAAAGTTGCCAATCATCATCATCTCTGCGATCACTGGCGATACGGAGCGGATTGTGGGGCTAGAACTTGGGGCCGACGACTACTTGGAAAAGCCGTTCAATCCCCGCGAGCTGCAGGCCCGCATCTTCGCCATTTTCCGCAGGACGGAAGACCCGAACGCCCCCAAGGCTGTGCCCAAGGTGAAGCGCTACGAATTCAGCGGCTGGGTGTTGGATGAGGCCACGCGCCATCTCAAGGCACCTGACGGGGTGCTGGTGCACCTCAGTTCATCCGAGTTTGATGCCCTGCTGACGCTGGTCAAGTCGCCGCAAAAGCCGGTCTCCCGTGATGCACTGGGCAAGGTGCTGCGCGGCGCGGCGGTTGAGAGCCATGATCGCAGCATCGACATTCTCATTAGTCGCCTGCGCAAGAAGCTGGCGCAAACGGAACCCGGCAAGGATTTCATCAGCACTGTGCGCCATCAGGGCTATCTGTTTTCCCAGCCCGTGCAGCAGGTATAACAAAACAGGCGAAAGCGCCGCAGAAAGACCTCAACCTTGTTTGAACTCTCACTGGACCTGATGCCGAAGAAACTGGAGCAGCGGCTGGCCGGTTTGCTGATCGCAACCGCCATCGCCATCTGTTTTGTCATCGGCATGGCCGTGAATGCGTTCAACCAACGGGAGATTGCACTGGCAGCCTCGTTTCAGGTGGGTTCCGAGCTGGGTCAATACCTTGAAAACCTTGAGCGGGGCCGCCCCCTGCCCGCACCCTTTGCTACCGAAAAATTGCAGATAACTGCCGGGGATGTTGCAATCAGCCCGGCAAACAGCCGTCAACTGCCTGTGGTGATGGCCAGAGGCGATCGAACGCTCAAACTGTTCGTTCTGTTTGACGATGAACCGCGCCGACCCGACCTTATCAGCGCCCACTATGATCTGAACCAGTACCCGGCGCGGCAGCTCGGCGATTTCGTGCGCGCCATCTCCCGGCAGGACTTGCGAGCCGTGCTCTATCTGCCCGCTCTGGATGGCACATCTGCCGGACGGTTGATCACCGCGCCCCTCGTCTGGAAAGACCGGATGACGGAGCCGGTGGTGGTCATTCTGTCTTGCCTCGCTGTCATTCTGGTGCTTGTGGTTGGGCGCATGCTCGCCCATTACGTGGCCGTGCCGTTTCGTGCGCTGGCGGAAGACGACCGGGCGGACCTGAAACCCTGGGACACGGAAGAAGCCGTGGTCTTGCAGGACAAGATCTTGCTGCAACAGGACGCCCGTGCCGAGATGCTTTCCGAGCAGACCCGTATGCTGGCCTCCATCAGCCATGACCTTCGCACACCGGCCACGCGCCTGCGCTTGAGGTTGGAGCAGATCGACTCCGCAGCGCTGCGCAATCGCATGCTGCATGATGTGGAGGAAATGACCCAGCTGATTACCGCATCTCTGGACTTTTTGCGCTTTGATGTGCGCATGGAAGAGCCCCAACAACTCTCGCTCGGGGCGCTTTTGCAATCCTTGTGTGATGACTACACAGATACCGGGAGCCGGGTCGCCTTTATCCCCGAGCGGCAAGCTCGGGCCGATCAGGCCCACAGCATTTTTGGCGGCGGCGGCGAGGTGCAGCTTGCGGTGGAAGGCCGGGCCGTGATGAACGGACGCCCAACGGCCCTGCGCCGGGCGTTTACCAACCTCATTGACAACGCTCTGAAGTATGGCGGCGCGGCAACCGTGCGCCTGCAAAGCCATATGCATGACAAGCTCACCATCATTGTCAGCGATCCGGGCCCCGGCATACCATCACATCTGCATGAGCGCGTGTTTGAACCGTTTTTCCGCAACGACAGCAATGAGCGCACTCGTTCTTCCAGCGTTGGCCTTGGCCTGTCCATTGTCCATCAGGTTGTAAAGGCGCATGGCGGCGCCATCTTTCTGGGTGAAACAGATGAAGGCCAGTTTTGCATCACCGTTGAACTGCCCCGCGAAGCATAAATGACAAGGCTGCCCATGTACTTCTTCAGTTCCGACCATCACTTCGGGCATGAGCGCATCATCGAGTTGTGTAACCGCCCCTTCAAGGACCGCGCGCACCAGACAGAGCAACTAATAAAGCGTTGGAACGCTGCGGTTGGGCCGGACGATCATGTATTCGTGTTGGGCGACTTCGCACACCGGGCAACCGAAGGGGAAGCGCGCGCCGCTTTTGACGCTCTCAATGGCACCAAGAGCCTTGTTGTTGGCAACCACGACGGAGACGCCGTGAAGGCACTGCCGTGGCAATCTCACGACCCCAAGGCACCCGAGCTGGCGGTTACCGAGATGCTGCGCTTTTCTCATGAGGCGCAGGAATACTTCATGTGCCACTACGCTTGGCGCACCTGGCCCAATGACAACAAGGGCACAATTCACCTGTTCGGCCATTCACATGGTGCGCTGCCTGACCTTGGCCGTTCCTGCGATGTGGGGGTGGATCGATGGGACTTCACGCCTGTCAGTACCCACCAGCTCATGGCCCGGTTTCAGTCCGTCCCTCCCCACGCCTGACACCGCAAGAGCTTACAGTATCCCCATCGGACAGTGCGCAAAGGCGCGTTTTTCTCCGCTACACCGCCCCTTTATTTGCCTGATCAGGTTGCGCCTTGCAAAGACGCACCGTGTCGGTTATGCGTTTAACCTTCACGTTTACTGCGACCCGACAATTTCCCGCCGGGTACTATCATTCCCCCTCTGCCCGCCCTATTCTGGGCTTTTCGTAAATGGATGTGCCCATGGCGCTCGTTCTTCCCACCCGTGTGCTCGGCATCAGCTGTGCCATAGCGGCAACCTTCATCTTCTCCCTTCAAGACGCCATCACCAAACAATTGGTGGAGACCCACTCGGTCTGGTTCATCTTGATGGTGCGTTTCTGGGTGCATCTTGTGGTGGCGGTTCTGTGGGCCGCCTCCACGACCAAGGGCCTTAAAGCAACTGTTCGAACCGGGAACATGAAGCTTCAGCTCATGCGCGGTGTGCTGCTCTTTGCAGAAATCGCGTTGATCACCATATCCTTCAGCCTGTTGGGGCTTGCGGAAGTGACCGCCGTGATGATGGCGCATCCGCTGATCGCCACAGCGCTTGCGGCGCTTTTCCTTGGAGAAACAGTGGGTTGGCGCCGTGTTTCGGCCCTGTGCGTTGGGCTGATCGGGCTGTTGATCATCGTGCAGCCGGGCGGTGAAATCTGGGGGCCGGCGGCTCTGGTGGTGCTCGCTGCTGCGTTCAGTTTCGCGACCTATCAGCTCTTCACCCGAATGGCGAGCGCTTATGATGGCGCGGTCACACACTTCTTTTACGTGGGCGCTGTGGGAGCCGTGCTGAGCACCTACATGGGCGTGCAACACCTTCCCGCACTGGCGGACATCGAATGGCTCTTGCTGGGTGCCATTTGCATCTCCAGCATTTGTGGGCATTTCAGCCTTATGAAAGCGCTGTCTCTCACCCTTGCCAGTGACATTCAGCCCTTTGCCTATTTGCAGCTGGTTTGGGCCATTCCCGTGGGTTTCATCGTTTTTGGCGACCTGCCAACCGGCGCGACCGTTTTCGGTGCGGCCCTCATTGTGGGGGCTGGGTTGTTCTCCCTCATGCGTCAGCGCAAACTTCAAGAAGCCCGCAGCGAGAGCAAGTAGCGCGCGAAGAAACGCCAGTCAGGCACCAATCGGGCACCCGACAACAAAAAACGGCCGCCTCCTTTCGGAGACGGCCGCATTAAGGCAACCGGGTTCAGTCGGCCTGCCTGTCCGATTAACGGAACAGAGACAGGATGTTCTGAGAACCGGAGTTTGCGATGGACAGAGCCTGAATGCCGAGCTGCTGCTGGGTCTGAAGAGCCTGCAGGCGGGTGGATTCAGCGTTCATGTCTGCATCAACCAGCTGGCCGATACCACGGTCAACAGCGTCAGACAGGTTCTTGGTGAACTCAACCTGCATGTCAACACGCTTCTTTGCGGAACCAAGAGCAGTCGCGGAATCAGTCATGGACGACAGGACACTGTCTACAGATGCAATCAGCTCATTAAGAGTGGTTGTGTCTGCAGCATCGTTGCTAAGACCGCTGATGTCAAAGGTGTGCACAGAAGTGCCCGCACCACCAATGTTGGTCAGGTCTGTCAGACCAACCAACTCTTTGTCCAAAAGACCGGCTGGCGTACCACCGGCAGGGTCAAACAGCTTGGTTGCGTTCTTATCAACGGAGATGGATTGCAGAGTTACCGCGCCTGCACTGTTACGGGTAAAGCCACCGGTGATAGAAGCCGTAGCATTGTAGTCAGCTGCATTAGAATCAACGGAAAGCCAGTTTTCGCCGTTGAACACGGCTGAGTCAGCAATCGTCTTCAACTGACCCTGAAGTTCCTTGATGTCAGACTGGATCTTGGCCTTGTCTGCACCGTCATCAGTGGCAGTTACAAGCTTAGCCTTGATTTCGCTCACAACGTCAACTGCGGAGTCCATAGCCGTAAAGGCAACGTCAACGGTTGCAGCGCCAAGACCCAGAGCATCCTGAACAGCAGACAAGGCTTCGTTGTCAGAACGCATGGTGGTTGCGATGGACCAGTAAGCAGCGTTGTCAGAAGCGTCAGCAACGCGCATGCCGGTGGAGATGCGGTTCTGAGTGTCAGCCAGGTCGTTGTTGATACCACGCAGAGTGGTAAGTGCGACCATAGCGGAGGTGTTCGTCAGAAGAGAAGACATAGTGTTTCGTCCCATAAAGAAGAGAAATCGGGACATTCCGGCCTAACTGCCGGTGGCAACGGGTTAAGAGCATCATGCACTGCTAGGTTGTGTAGCAGCCCGTTACGCAACCAATGTCGCCTACCAAACCTTGCGCGAGGCTTAACAAAACCCCTCAAGGTTGCATTTATTGAAAGATCGGCTGGCGAGGTTGTAGCCGCAGGCGCGTTCCGCCGCTGCCTAGCAATGATATATAGGTTATTGGAATTAAACGGTAATATCGATCGCCGCATCCAAGGATTGCATTACTAATCATCACTGCAATTTAAGAGGGAATTTTTCGATCCGTGTTGTGGATCAAGGCGTGCCCTAAGGCACAAAACGCGGCTATTTCAGGTTGCATTGTCTGAATCAGTGCGAATCTGGTTGCAAGAGCAGTGCTGCCCGCGCTTGCCTCATCCTATAAAAACAAAACACCGGCCTACATGAAGAGGTCGGTGCTGTATTGCCGCGGTGGAATCGGGGATTAAAGGCCTAGGAGTGGTGCCAGAGCAGTGTTTTCATATCTGCGCCATGGCTCCAAGCTGCTCCGGTATAATTTCTGCCGTACCTGACTTGACGACGCCGTAACAGCTTCGCGTTCGTTCCTGTGAAAATCGACAACTCCTTCTTCCCAGTCTAAATCTAGGTATTCGAGTAGTCTACGAGCTTCTGGCTCGATGTTTTCGACCACATTCTCATAGTCAATGTGTAGAATTCGGCCCGGAAAACGCGTCTCCCAAAATTCCATCATTTGTTCATATTGAGCGCGATGCCAGTTTAGATCGTCAATAGAGCTACCGTAGGGAACATTGTTACTAAAAAATATCTTTAAAATGGATAGGTTGCTTGCCCGGGCGTCGCGTCGAACATGAATGATTTTTGCATTCGGCAGACTGGTCAGAATAAAGCCGATATGACGCCAGTTTTCGAGGTTTTTGTCCGTAAACCTCTCCTTGAATTCAAAGCCCCGCTTCACCAAACTGAGGTATTGTGCCCCTAAAGCAGCTCTCTCAGTTGCACTGGTTTTAGCATATTCTTCATAGAACGGCAGAACCCCCATGTCAGTAGTGAGTCTTGGCAGGTGTAGCAACTCACCCGCTCCCTCAACGCGGGAATGCATATCCAGAATTTGCTCAATCATCGTCGAGCCGGATCGAGGCATGCCGACAATGAAAATTGGAGCACATGATTGCACGCTGCCCTGAGCGTTTAACGAGAACTCGCGAGTAAATGTTGTTTTTATGGCGTTCAAACTGCGCTCAGTGGCTTCTCTCGAATAGAGATGCAACTTTCGATGGTTCTCATTGCCAGCAAGGTAGTATTCAGCTGAGCGTTGGTAGTCGCCTGCTGCATCGTAGACATTCGCCAATCCGAACAACAGTAGGGTGCGTAAACCGTCGTTGTGAGGGTAGTCATTCAGGGCCGACTGCGCGGCGTATAGTATGGGATCGTCCAGCGCGACCTTCTTCAGCAGTGCAAGGCCATAGAAGGCGCCGGGCATTAACTCCTTGCGCAACAGGTCTCGATAGATTTGCTCGGCACTCTCAAGATCGCCAAGTTGGCGTAGAAAATCCGCGTAGGCGAGTTTATATGTCTTGTTTCTTGGATCCAGTTCCATTGCTTTGGATAGGGCCGCGGCTGCGTTTTTGATCCGCTGGCTATCCTGATAGCTTTTAGCCAACTTTACCCAGGACAAGTGGTTATCTGGTTGAAGCTTGATTGCTTGAAGACACACTTGTTGGGCCTCTTCATGCCAGACGCATTTGGTGTAAACGTCAATAAGCAGGTTGTGGTATCTCAAATCAGCTTGATGTTGAACGAAACCTTTTTTCGCAAGTTCAAGAGCACGCGCGCGCGGACCACACTCGCTTAGTGCTGCGCACAACAATTTCAATACATCGAAATGTTCGGGGAGCGCGCTATACAGAGCCTCAAGAATTGGCACGGCTGCAGCAAACTGCCGAAGACTCATTAGGTTCAGAGCTTTCAGAAAATGCAGATCTCCGTTTTCTGGATTTTCTTTTAGAAGAGCATCTGCCTGTTTTAGAGAAGTTTCATAGGAGCCTTCGCGATGCAGGATCAACATGTTCTGTATGGCGTTGACCAAGTCCATATCGGTTTTACTGGACTGTGCTGCATCTTTGCTCATTCTAGATCTCCTGTTAGCTCATAACTCGATGACGATATCAGGAAAAGCTGGCGCGGGGATTGCCACTCATTGAAAAGCAAGAGTCCAACCCCATGCGAAATCCTCTCGCTTCTGCTTCGAGCGAGAGGCGCCTATTGATGATCAGTGGAACCATCATCGCTGCAAAGAAAAACGGCCACCTCCGTAAAAGAGATGGCCGCTCGAAGTCCACCAGTTTCAGGTGTCCAGTCTTTCCGATTAACGGAACAGAGACAGGATGTTCTGAGAACCGGAGTTTGCGATGGACAGAGCCTGAATACCGAGCTGCTGCTGGGTCTGAAGAGCCTGCAGGCGGGTAGATTCAGCGTTCATGTCTGCGTCGACCAGCTGGCCAACACCACGATCAACAGCGTCAGACAGGTTCTTCACGAACTCAGTTTGCATGTCGATACGGGACTTAGCTGAACCCAGAGAAGTTGCAGAGTCGGTCATGGTCTGCAACTTGGCGTCGACAACCTGAATGACAGCTTCAAGGATAGCTTTGTCATTGTCGGAACCGGTCAAATTGGAGATGTCCAAGTTGAGGAAAGACAGTTCACCACCCGCTGCTGCAGGGGTTGCAGTGCCTGTCAGGTTGGTAAAGTCTGCGGTGCCGCCCACGGCTGCATCGGCTAGTGCCTTAATGCCTGTGGCTGCGGTCATCATCATGTCACCGGTCAGGATACCGGAGTTTACAGATGCGGTAGCTTCAGAGGAGTCAGTTACAGCGTTGTAGTCAAACAGGATGACGTTGGACGTGTCAATAGCAATGTTCTGTAGAGAAGCGTTACCGTTGTTGTCACGGGTGAAGCCACCAACAACATCACGGTTTGGGTTGTCTACCGGAGGTGTAGTTGCGATGTTGGCAGTGGTGGTGTCCTGAGCGAGCCAGTTTTCGCCGTTGAAAGTTGCAGACTTTGCAATGGTTTCCAGCTGAGACTGCAGCTCGCTGATGTCTGACTGGATCTTGGACTTGTCAACGCCGTCCTTTGTTGCGGCTACAAGCTTGGACTTGATCTGGTCAACAACGTCAACAGCAGAGTCCATAGCTGTAAAGGCTACGTCGACGGTAGCAGCGCCGAGGCCGAGAGCATCTTCAACAGCAGACAAGGCGTTGTTATCAGAGCGCATGGTGGTTGCGATGGACCAGTAAGCAGCGTTGTCAGAAGCGTCAGACACGCGCATGCCGGTGGAGATGCGGTTCTGAGTGTCAGCCAGGTCGTTGTTGATGTTGCGAAGGGTGGACAGTGCCACCATTGCGGAGGTGTTCGTCAGAAGAGAAGACATTGATTTCAGTCCCTAGAAAAAGTTCATTTGGGACATGCCGGGATCTAACCGGCCCACGAAAGAATGCATCATGCAATGCGGCAAAGCACAGGTTCGGCAGTTCAGTAGGAGCCGGGGGCCGCATTCCGTGGAACGCCTTCAAGGTGAAGACACCCCTCATCGATGTAAAGCCAAAGAACTATCTTTCATCATAAAGCGCAATATGTGCGCCTAATGCGGTGGATACTTTCAAATAAAATCTACAAAACTAAATCACAGGTAGTTATGTAGAGAATAAGTACAACCTATAATATTCATTATCATGTAATACGAGTAATAAGACTCAATAGAAAGAATTTTATATAAATTGTTGCACTATAAATACTATAAATAGCATAAAATATGCAATTCAATCAAAGGTTGCGTTTTGCTGAGATAATCCCGCAGTCCAGGCGATTGGGGGCGGCACCCTTGAACATTGTTCTTGCCGCGCTCTAAAGGATGCCCACTTTGTTAAAGAGTAATAACGGCCAAATAACTTGAGTAATGAACTCATGTATTATAGAGAGGGGATATCCAGCCAGACGGCCCATCATGTTGGTGTCCTTGTCCCGCCACTTCATCCGAAAACAGAAAAACTCCATGACGTTATGATGAGCCAGCTCTAACGTCATGTGGCCAGTGCATTGGAGAGAGAGATGAAGCGCTTTGCTGCCCTTGCAATGACTTTCATTTTAAACATCGCGGCTTTTGCAGGTGAGGCTCTGCCGGGTGCGGAAGAGCTTCTGCTCAACTCCCACCCTCTTGCCGAAACAATCTGGGATGTTGCTGCAGGGGAACAAATTTCCCGTGAAGAGTTGATGTCCCGCGTCCTTTCCAAGGACCACGTGCTTCTCGGAGAGCGCCACGACAGCCCGCGTCACCATCGCATTCAGGCCGAGGTGATGGCGGCATTGGGAGAAGCCGGCAGTCGCCGGACAGTGGTGTTCGAAATGGCGGAACCTGAGCACCGCGAGGACTTGGCTGCGGCGGAAAAGGCCACCGTTGATGAGCTGGGCACGGCGCTCCGCTGGAGTGAGCGCGGTTGGCCCGACTGGGCAATCTATCAGGTCATTGCGGAAGTCGCCCTCACCTACGACTTTGACATGGTGCCGGGTGGTCCGTCCCGAGATCTGCTTAAAGCGGTTGGCCAAGGCTCTGATCTTCCAAAGGAAATGGCAGATGAACTGCGCTGGCAGCAAGACTACCGGCCGGACCAGCTTCAGAGTTTGGAGCAAGAACTGGAGGATGCGCATTGCGGCATCTTGGGGCGTGAGAGCGTTGCGCCGCTTGTTCCCATGCAGCGGCTGAAGGATGCCTCCATGGGCATGTTGATGCGCCGCGCCGTTGATGACGGCCAGGGGTCTGTTCTGATCGCAGGAAATGGTCACATTCGTCTTGACCGCGGGGTTCCCTACTATCTGGATGACACCAGCAGCCGCATGGCGATTGCGCCGGTGGAGGTTCAGCGCGATCTCGAATATTCGCAGGATTACGCCAGTTTCGACCCGAAGGTTTACGACTACATCTGGTTCACGGGACGGGTGGACGAGGTTGACCCCTGCGTGAAATTCAAGGATCAACTTGAGCGGATGAAGCAGAGCCACGGCACCGCCACGACATCTGAGTAAAGCTGCGCAGGTGCTGTTCCGGCCTTCTCAAGGCAGTGCTTGACTATGACGAAAATTTAATAGTTCCTTGTTTGAACTGGCAAAATCTTCTTGATAGTGTTGGCGCATGCTCCGATTTCTCGTCGCCTTGCTCATACTTCTGTTCCCGCTGACGCACAGCTTTGCTGGCGGCTTCATGGCATCTGGCGGCATGCCTGCACCGGCAACGCAACATGCCGCCGCCCAGTCTGTGGAAGGGCATGAGCTGGGCAGCAAGAGCCAACACAGTGGCCCCATGAGCGCGATGGAATGTTGCGACCACGGGCAAGAAAACGGCAGTTCGCCCATGGGCGACTGCATGGCGTTTTGCAGCTTTATCCCCGCCGCCGCAGGGCTGAGCTTCCAGATTGGGACGCCCGTATTTGCGCGCGTTGCCCAGCCAGAACTTGCGAGCTACAGCCGTTTTTTCCTGCTGCGCCCTCCGATTGCCTGAGTTTCAGACCCTCTAACACCCTGAAACCTATTGGTAATCGAGATAGATACATGACAATTAAAGTTTCTGCCGCAGCTCTGGCTGTCGGCCTCTTCATCCTGCCTGCCTCCCACGCGGTTGCTCAGTCCCTTGGTGAAGTCCACATGCATAAATCCCCCTATTGCGGGTGCTGCACAGATTGGGCGGATGCGCTGAGCGCAGCTGGCTACACTGTAAAAACCACCAGTGTGGAGAACCTCGACCCGATCAAGCAGCAGGCGGGGATACCGGATGACCTGATGAGCTGCCACACGGCAACTCTCAACGGGTATGTGCTTGAGGGCCATGTGCCGCTGGAGGCGATCGCCAAGCTGCTCGAAGAAAAGCCCGAGATCCGTGGGCTGTCCGTTCCCGGCATGCCACTGGGCTCTCTTGGCATGGGCGAGCCTGATGCTGAAACGCGCTACACCGTTTACGCCTACGGCGGCAAGGCCAAGGTGCCAACACCTTATTTAGAGGTCGGTAAGTAACCTTTCCCTGAGTTTGCGTTGAAGATGCGTCGGTTTGAATGAAACCGGCGCATTTTGCATCAGTTTCTGAAGATGCGGCTCAAGCGCAGACACGAGACTGAAAAAGAGGTGTGCGCGGCAACAATCTTGACCACACATTTCTGTGGCTCCCGATACCGCACACCGCCGAGCGGCCCACCGGGGCCGAACTCGTCTTTTATGGTGCATGCGGCATGCACTTCATATGCTATTGGTGCCCTTCGCTTTCTCGCGGGTTTTAAAACTATAGTCGTTGACCTCTCTCGGCATAAGATTAGAAGCGCATAGGGATGATGTCACCGCTGAAGATTGGCAGCTGCCAAGTTTCAACTTGGCAGAAAAGGTTAACGCCGTCATTGCAATGCGTGGGCGCCGCCCTACCCACTTGCGTCATCCCGCACTTGATGCGGGACCCAGCGTGCGGGGCAGCAATGCTTTACCCCTCCAACGTCATCTAGAACTTGATGCGGGATCCAGTCCGTTCTCTCCAGCACCCGCTAGTGCGTACAGCCCGGGATACCGGATCAGCGTCTCACTGCGCTCACCTTGTCCGGCATGACGGTGGTGATGTGTGGTAGCGCAAGAGACCTAGCCAGCGTACCGCGCATATACAGTCACGTTGCAATGCTGGCGTTCCTTGGACAACTATCCTCTCGGTTGTCGCACTGAGCTGCGCGCAACCCATCGTCCTCCACCATGCTCGTCCCAACCACCGGCGTCATCCCGCACGCTCGCCCTACACCCGCGTCATCCCGCACTTGATGCGGGATCCAGTAGAGCGTCTCACCACCTGCCGTGCGTGCCGCTCTGGATACCGGATGTACGCTTTGCTTCTCCGGTATGACAGTCATGGTATGCTGGGAGGGCGGAGGCTCAGCAAACGAGCTGCGTTTTCACCAAACTGTGATGGCGAAACCAACCATTGCGCGGTTGCGGCGTTGACGTGCCGGGGCACCCTGCCCATCTCATTGCTAATGCGCCTAGGCAAGCCATCGCTGGTTGCGCAAGCGCATGGGGTCAACTAAGTATTGTGCCTCGCCTTTTTTGGGAAACACCTGCTGTTTTTATGGTTGGTTGGCTTTGGAAGCGACCAACGCAAGGAATTAGCAAGAAGAGCAAAAGGAGATCGGCCGCTCATGACCGATAACAACGCGTATCAGCCACCAAAGGTTTGGGTTTGGGAAAAAGGTGAAGGCACCTGGGCAAGCATCAATCGCCCGATCGCCGGCGCAACCCACGAGAAGGAGCTGCCAGTGGGCAAGCACCCGCTCCAGCTTTACTCTCTTGGCACCCCAAACGGCCAGAAGGTGACGATCCTGTTGGAAGAGCTGCTGGCTCTGGGCGAAACTGGCGCCGAGTATGATGCATGGCTCATCAAGATTGGTGAAGGCGATCAGTTTGGCTCCGGCTTTGTGAGCGCAAACCCCAATTCCAAGATCCCTGCGCTGATGGACCACTCCGGCGATACGCCGATCCGGGTGTTTGAGTCCGGTCACATTCTGCTCTATCTGGCGGAAAAGTTCGGCAAGTTCCTGCCAACCGACCACGCCAAGCGCACAGAAGTAATGAACTGGCTGTTCTGGCTTCAAGGCTCCGCGCCTTACCTCGGCGGTGGCTTTGGCCATTTCTACCACTACGCCCCTGAAAAAATTGAGTACGCCATCAACCGCTTCACCATGGAAACCAAGCGCCAGCTTGACGTTCTGGACCGCCACCTTGCTGAAAACCGCTATTTCGGCGGCGACGCGTACACCATCGCCGACATGGCGATCTGGCCTTGGTACGGCAATCTCGCCCTTGGCAAGCAATACGGCGCTGGCGAGTTCCTCGAGGTTGAGAGCTACAAGAACGTTCAGCGTTGGACCAAGGAAATTCTTGAGCGCCCTGCCGTTCAGCGTGGCCGTATCGTCAATCGTTCCTTCGGTGAGCTGCATGAGCAGCTTCACGAGCGTCATGACGCCTCCGACTTCGAGCTGCGCACGCAAGACAAGATCGGCGAAAAAGAAGAGAACTAATCACTCAGATGGAAGGCCCCACTTCGGGGCCTTCCCCTTTTTTCAGGCGGGCAGCGCGGCTTCCTGCGCAAGCCGACCCCGCACCTCCTCCGGCATCTGCCAAAGCATAATGGTCTGGCCATCCCGTGCGGGACGGCTCAGCACTTTCCGCGTATCAGGCCAGACCTCCAGTCTGCCCTCCCGTATATAACCCTGCAACGCGCTGCGGGGCACCCCGAGTGCCGCGCCCAGAAGCCGGTCGAGCCGTACATGGCACCCGCTCGTGTTTACAAGGCTCAGCTCCGCATCCTCGCAAAAACGAGCGTTCTGAAGCACTTGGCTTACAATGCGCACCCCCTCTGGCGGGTCGATACGGGCCGAATGTTGACGCAGCCGTACGGCATCACAGGCAAGCGCCATCAAGGGAGCCGAGTGGTTTGCCTCCATGGCCTCCAGGAGAGCGGGCGGCACGCTTTTTACCGGCGACCTTTCAAAAACCGGCAAATTCCAGGTGGCATTGCAACTGGTGCATTTGTAAATCAGCCAGGCATCCAACCGCTGACTGTTGGCATTCAGCCGGGCTTTGCCGCTGAATGTAAATGCCCGTGCCCGGCCGCATCCGCCACACATGTGCCAGGGGCGCGGCGCGGACTTAGGCGTAAGGGTCCAACGGACCTTGAGATGTAAAGACATACCGTCTTGGCCTTCCAAAGAACGGAAGTCCACCAGACGGGCACCAAGAACGGCGTGGCCGGTTGAAGGAAAGCGGCAGACAGCGGTCTGCCAAAATGGCTTCATAAAAAGCGCAGCAGGTGTTGCCAAGCCGGTCTCAACTGCCACGCGGTGAACGGACAAAAGGGAGCAGCGCCCAAAGGCACTCTCCGGTTCACGAGGTGTTCAAATTGAGACCAGCTTTACAAAGGCAAGATTGCAACCTCTCCGCGCGTATGAAGCGAACCGTTCCTAGCACAGCCCACCAGCGCAGAGAAGTTTTTTACGCAGGGAAATCAGGCCAGTGAAGAAGAAATCATGGAGAGAATGGTCAAGGTGCCAATCAGTTCCTCATGATTGGCGCTGGTAAAGCGCACTGCGCGCGCGCCCGCTCGTTCCACTGTTGGCACCATCACCGCGGCATCTGCAAAGATCTGCTTGTTGAAGTGCACAGTCACATTCAGCGGCGTGATGCCTGGGGCCTCTGGCTTTGCCGTTCCGGCATTTTTCAGAGCGGCGGTTACCTCTGCTTCAATGAGTTCGCGGGCGGCTTTTGGCGACAGGCTGTTGGCCACGCTGCCCCCCAGCGCTTCCTTCACAACAATGCGCCGACTGGATGGAAACTGACCCGCGATCTCCTTGGCCAGCTGATCATCCCCGCTGACCGCCAGCAACGGCACGCCAAGCTCTGCAGCAAACCCGCCGAAAATCGTTGGTTCTCCGGCTTGCACGCCATTGATCTCAATGCGGGCAAAGGCAAGGCCATTGATGGTGTGCGCCAAAACGCCCTGATGGTCAGCAGAAGCATGGTAACCAATGAAGATCGCCCCGTCGCAAGAGGCATCCAGCCCCTGCCCCATGGAGTGCGGGCGCGGACGACCAGACACAACGCGGGCCCGAGGGTCCAGATCCTCGACCATCATATTGCGAAGAGGCCCGTGGGAATCTGCCACGATCACCTCGGTTGCACCTCCGGCAAACGCGCCGCGAATGGCCGCATTGGCTTCCTCTGTCATCAAACGGCGGGCAGTTTCGTATTCCGCGTTGCCTCGTGTGCCTTGAAGGGCTTCGGTCACACCGGCCACGCCTTCGATATCTACGGAAATGAAAATTCGCATTCTCTTTGTCTCGTCTCTGGAAGAAAGCGCGGGGGTCCGGGCTTGGGCTGCGCCAGCACCGGTTGGGCCGCACTCAGTTAGGAAAGCAATGGAACCAGCCTAGGCGATCTGGAAGGAGAGTGCACCATGGGGCGCGGCCTCATGCACCGAAGAATGTGCAGGTTTCAGACCGCAAGAGAACGAATGGCATCCTGACCATTTGAAACCGGGGCCAGTGTTTCCTGCGCATTGAACTGGGAGAGGAAGACCTTGCCCGTGAGCTCCTCGAGAAAATGAGAGCGTTTCAGCCGGTCCATCACCGGGCCCTTCACCTCTGAAAGATGCAATTGAATGCCCATGTCCTGCAGGCGGTGGTTGATCGCCTCAAGGCTCTCCAACGCGCTCATATCCACCTCATTGACCGCAGAGCACATCAGCACCACATGCTTCAGCCGGTCTTCGCCCACAACGCGCTCGTAGATGTAGTCCTCAAGGAACCGAGCATTTGCAAAGTAAAGGCTCTCATCAATCCGGATCGTCACCAGCTCCGGCGAGGTCAACACGCTGTGCCGATTGATGTTGCGAAAGTGCTCCGTGCCCGGCACCAACCCCACCTCCGCGACGTGCGGCCGAGAGGTCTTGTAAAGAAACAGCAGAATGGAGATGGCAACGCCCGCAGAAACGCCCAGTTCCACGCCAAACCCGAGGGTGAGCAAGATTGTGGCGGCAACGGCAGAAAAGTCTTTCTTAGAGTAGCCCCAGGTGCGGGTCAAAATGCTGAAATCCACCAGGGACAACACCGCCACGATGATGGTTGCCGCAAGAGTGGCTTTGGGAAGGAAGAAAATCAGGGGCGTCAGGGCAACGGCCGCAATCGCAAGGCCAATTGCGGTGTAGGCACCGGCAGCGGGCGTCTCCGCCCCTGCGTCAAAGTTCACCACGGATCGGGCAAAACCGCCTGTCACCGGATAGCCTCCGGTGAATGCGGCGCCCAGATTGGCAGCCCCCAAGCCGATCAGTTCCTGATCCGGGTCGATGCGCTGACGCTTTTTGGCCGCCAGCGTTTGTGCCACGGAAACGGACTCCACAAACCCGATTATGGAGATGAGCAGGGCTGGCACTGCGAGGGTCAACAGCAGGTCTGGCGAAAACGAGGGCACCGTGAGCGGCGGTAGGCTTTGTGGGACCTCGCCCACAATGGCAACACCCTTTTGCGCCAGACCAAATGCCCAGACGGTCAGGGTGGTCGCGACCACAGCAGCGACGGGTCCGGCTTTGGTGATGACATCGGCAAGCCGGGGCTTGACCCCAAGACGGCGCAATAGGGGCTTCAACCCCTTGCGAACCCAAAACAAAAACGCGGTTGCAGCCCCCCCTATGGCAAGTGTGATCAGGTTTGTTTCCGGCACGTGCACCGCCAGTGACCAGAGCATTTCAAAGAGCGTGTGCCCATGGGCGTTCACGCCCAAAATATGCTTGAGCTGGCTTGCCGCAATCAACACTCCAGAGGCCGTGATGAACCCGGCAATAACCGGATGCGAGAGGAAGTTCGCCAGAAAACCCAGCTTGAACACGCCCATAAGCAGCAAGATGGCCCCGGAAAGCATGGCCAGTGTGAGCGCGGCAACGGCGTAGCCCATGCTGCCTGCTTCTGCCACATTGCCAATGGCCGCCGCCGTCATCAGCGACACCACGGCCACCGGACCAACCGCAAGGGCGCGACTGGTGCCAAAGATCGCATAGAGCACGATGGGAAGGATGGAGGCATAAAGCCCCATTTCAGGTGACAGGCCAGCGAGCAGCGCGTATGCAAGCGACTGCGGAATGAGCATGATCGTAACAATGATTGCTGCAATCATGTCATTGGAGAACTGGTGTTTGTTGTAGGTGCGCCCCCACTCGAACACGGGGATTTTCCGGCGCAGCGCATTCCAAAACATCAAACTGCCTTTACCTAAAGAACTTTGGGAAAAAGTCTGGCAAGTACAACAACTTGCCAGACAAGGTGCTAGCGAGATCCAAATCTGGGGAGGGTGTTAGTGACCGGAGTTGGTTGCCACTTTCACCTTCTCAGGCTTTGCCAGCCATTCTTTCCCGCGCAGCATGGCCTTCCAGTAGATCGGCGGCAGGATCTGCTCTTTCAAAAGCCATGCAAGTCGGGAGGGTTTCTTGCCGTTCACCAGCCATACGGGGAAGCTGGGGAGCAGCGTGCCGCCATAACCAAACTCGGCCAGCACAATCTTGCCGCGCTCTACCGTGAGCGGACAGGAACCGTAGCCATCGTATTGGGCAACAGGGGACCGGCCCTTGATGTCGGCGATGATGTTTTCTGCCACCACAGGGGCTTGCTTGCGCGCCGCAGCAGCGGTCTTGGCGTTGGGCGCGTTCATCACATCACCAAGGGACCAAATGTTTTCAAAGGTCTTGTGGCGCAAAGTGGCCTGATCCACATCCACCCATCCGGCTTCATCGGCCAGTGGAGAGACGCGAATGAAGTCTGGTGCCGTTTGCGGGGGGCATACATGGATCATGTCAAAGGACAGCTCCACTTTTTCAACGGGCTGGTCTGGCTTCTTCACCTCAAACCAGGCCTTCTTGGCCGGGCCGTCAATGGCCACAAGGTTATGGAAAAACTTGAGATTTGAGCCGTAAAGCTCGATGTATTCTTCGAGCGCCGGCACATAATCCTTGACGCCAAAGAGCACTCCGCCCGCATTGCAGAAGTCGATCTCGATGTCCTTCAGCACGCCTTGCTTGAGCCAATGGTCCGCCGAAAGATACATGGCCTTCTGAGGCGCACCGGCGCATTTGATCGGCATCGGCGGCTGGGTGAAGATCGCCCTTCCCTTCTTCAGGCCTTGCACCAACTGCCATGTGTAGGGCGCAAGGTCATAGCGGTAGTTGGAGGTGACGCCGTACTTGCCAAGCGTTTCCACCAGTCCATCGACCTTGTGCCAATCCAGTTTGAGGCCCGGACAAACCACCAGCCGGTCATATTTGACCACCCGGCAGCCATCCAGAACCACGGCATTGTCCTTGGGTTCAAAAGCCGCAACGGCGGATTTCAGCCAATGCACGCCCTTTGGAATGAGAGACCCCATGGTCTTGGCGGTGCTGGCGGCGTTGAAGATGCCCCCGCCCACCATGGTCCATCCCGGTTGGTAGTAGTGGATGTCCGCCGGGTCGATCACCGCAATCTCCAGATCGGGCGCACGGCTCTTCAAGGAGGCGGCCACGGCAATGCCCGCAGCACCACCGCCCACAATCAGCACATCATAGGAGGCATCTGGCCGGTCCGTCGGCGTTTTGCCGCCATTGGCGATGCGACGCACCACCCCGGCCATATCGTAGCCAGCGGACTTCGTTGCGGCTAGTATGTCTGCAACACTCATGTTTTCAGCTTGACTGAGAGACCAGAGCGTGGCGCAGCGGGTGCCTGTTCGGCAATAAGCAAAGGCGGGCTTGGGCACCTCGCGCATGATCTTGCCGAACGCTACTGCGTCCTCGTCCATCACCTTGCCCGAGACCACGGGCTGGTAGCGCACTTCAAGTCCTAACGCTCTGGCAACATTGGCAATTTCATCGAACACAGGCTGGTCGGCACCCTCCCCGTCCGGACGGTTGCAGATGATGCTGCGAAAGCCGAGATCAGCGATTTTTTGCACATCACTTGCCGTGATCTGCGGGCTTACCGACAGCTTGGCCGAGATGGTTTTCACGTCCATGTGGTTTCCTCCCCATTTGTTCAGCCTTCTGATGTCAGATCGCGTTGACCGGCACCTTCAGCATTGGTTTTCCATCCCGATCGGTGGGCACTTCTCCGGCGCGCATGTTCACTTGCAGGGATGGAATGATGAGCTTGGGCATGTCGAGCTGCGCATCGCGCTCGCGGCGGAACTTGATGAACTCCTCGCGGGAGCGTCCACCGCCGACGTGAATGTTGTTGGCCTTCTCTTCGGCAACAGTCGTCTCCCACTGAATGTCGCGTCCGTTGGGGCCATAATCGTGGCACATGAAAAGCCGCATCTCATCGGGTAGAGACAGAACTTTCATAATGGAATCATAGAGTTCACCAGCATCGCCGCCGGGAAAATCTGCCCGCGCCGAACCTCCGTCCGGCATGAACAGGGTGTCGCCGACGAAGGCCGCATTCCCCATCACATGCACCATGCAGGCGGGCGTATGCCCCGGTGTGTGCAGGGCAAAGGCTGTCATCTCGCCAATCTTGTAGGTATCGCCGTCCTTGAAAAGCTTGTCGAACTGGCTGCCGTCCCGCTGGAATTCGGTGCCTTCGTTGAACACCTTGCCGAAAGTGTCCTGAACCACCGTGATGTTCTCACCAATTCCGATCTTTCCGCCCAGTTTTTGCTGGATGTACGGCGCGCCAGATAGGTGATCTGCATGCACATGGGTTTCGATAAGCCATTCAAGTTTCAAGTCATTCTCTTGAATGTAGGCAATCAGCGCATCGGCATTCTCATAGGAAATCCGTCCTGCGGCATAGTCGATGTCCATCACCGCATCCACCACCGCGCAGGCATTCGAGGCCGGGTCCTTCACCACATAGCTGATGGTGTTGGTTGCCGGATCAAAGAATGCTTTGACCGCGGGTGTTTCTTGCATGTTCACTGCGTATGCCATCCTGCTTCCCTCCCAGAAAATCTATTATTTTCAGCGCGTTAAGCCCTGCAGGTCTTAAAGCCGAACAGCGAGTAGAGTGGGCAGAAGCCCGTTGCCGAGACCACAAGCATCACGCAGCCCACCACCAACGCGCCGTAGAAGAACAGCGGCGAGGCAAACAAGGCCAGATTGGAAAGGAAAGGTGCCAGGATCAGCGCAACACCAAGGGCGAAGCGGATTAGGCGATCGGTTTTACCAACATTGAGTGTCATCTGAAGTATCCTCCGACTACGGTTTCTCACCGATATCCCGTCGGAAGGCAGGCTTCAGTGACTTGATCACCAAACTTCAATATCCATTAGTCGGGGTAGGAGATGAACCAGCTGATTGAAAAGGAGTGGTCGAACGCGCGGCCGCGAAGGCCCGAGCGGAGCCGTGCGTTGAAAATGCGTTGGTTTGAATGAAACCGGTGTTTTGTGCGTCAAGCCCTCAGACTTCGGTGGCCGCCAATTTTTCAAGCGCTGCCCGGTCGGTGATCTGGATCGATCCACGGGACTGGGTGATCCACTCCCGCCGCTGGAACTCCCGAAGCTGCCGGGAGATCACCTCGCGGGCTGTGCCCAGCTCGGCTGCCATCTGCTGATGGGTGGCGCTGATGGCATCTCCCGCGCCCGCCAGTTCCACCAGCTTATGTGCAAGGCGAATATCAATGCGCTGGAACGCGAGTTCCTCAATCACCATGAACAGGTCGGTGATCCGCCGTGAGTATGCAGAAAACACAAATCTGCGGAATGTTTCCGACTGGGCGATCAGATCATCGAAAACCGAACGCGGGATGGCGACGGCCTCAACCTCGGTCTCGGCAATGCCCTCTGCCGAATAGTCCTCATAGGCCAGCAAGCACGCGGTTGTCAGCACACAGCTCTCTCCGGCATGAACCCGGTAGAGGATGATCTCACGCCCGCCCTCGGAAAGCTGCTGAACCCGAACCACGCCGCTCAAGAGGAGGAGAAGATTGTCTGGCGCTTTGCCCGGCCCGAAGATGACGGTGTCCTTTGGAACTGAGACAATTGTGCTGCGCCCCACCAAAAGATCCCGAATGGGCTTCTCAAGTTGAGAAAGACCTTGAAACCGATCAATCCAATTCATGGTTTCCGTTGTCATGTGCTGACATCCTCCTGCTACGAAACAATAAAACGCTGGTGCTTGAAATCCAGAGGAAAAGGCGTCAAATGTGCCCAGAATGAGTCGGAAAACCTTGGTGATTAATGGGACAAAAAAATAGAATTGACAAACTGCTGATTGTTGAATGGGGGATTGGGATAAAAAACGGGCATTTCCAAACGACGCCCATTGAAACTCAATTAGCTTATCGTCCTAATGAGTGTCACCTACTTCTAGATGACGAGATAGACAACCTATCCCCCGGAACCTTTACATCGTTTACGAAGATTGGGAAGAATGTAAGATTTTTTGACGAATATCGTGGGTACTGGGCCGACGAGCATCCCACTCTAAAAAAAATTAAGAAATTTATACGGTATAAATACAATTACCTTTTGGGAAGATATAAAGATTTTTCAGAAGTATTATATGAATTAATTAGAAAGAACAATTTCCAGAACTCAGATGTTGTGGTATTCCCAAGCTTGTCTCCAGCGTTTTTGCCTTACATCATCCAAATCATATCAGAATTAGATACAAAATATTCTCCCGTTTTTATAGTGAGACTTCTCGCTGGCTTCTCCTATCAAGACTATCATCGCGTGTACGGCGTCACACTTGTCAATCAGTTGGTCGCAGAGAAAAAAATTATCCTATGTTGTGACTCTGAAACTGTTACTGAGGTAGCAAAAACGGAATATGGGTACCAGATGGCCGATCCTTGGATTTTGCCGCTTAATATATCGCCCTTTAGACCTGAAACCATCCGAGCCGTTCGTCGGTGGAAAGCTGGGGAAGTCTTTCGGATAGGGGTGTACGGTGGCCCACGCCAAGACAAAGGTAGCGACAGGATCGCATCCATTGCTCAAGCTTTAAGGTACGCAAACTCAAAAGCCCCCGAGAACGCCGTCAAATTTGAATTTTTGGTGCAAGCAGATCTAACCCCCGGCGAGACAGATCCGCTCTACGAGAGCTTGGCGGCGCTTCCAACAGACCTCGATGGTGTAAGAATTACGCCTCTGGGTCCATCTTTGTCAGGGACTGAGTTCATCGACGCCTTCATGGCGTGTGATGTCGTATTGCTCCCTTACTCCCAAAGTAAAAAAAGACTAGTTGGCTCTGGAATTGTTGTAGATGCAGTCTTCGCAAGAAAGCCATTGATATACACGACTGGAATGTCGATGATACCATTTATGGTGCATGGAAATGCACTTCAGGCCGACAGCGACGATGAGATAGCAAACGCGATAGTCGAAATTTCCGACAATTATCAAGAGTTCGCAATGGGGGCAGACAAAGCCTTTGAATTCGCAAAGCTCAAAGTCGAAAATCCACCCTTACCTAATGCGCATTACTGAATGCTTCAAATAAGTGGTTGGCAGCCCTCAAGCTGGGCTGCCTGTTCTACATCCCGCTAAGAACTTTGTGAGCACATTCGAGTTGACGCTCAATCGGATAGTGGTGATTGCCGAGAAAAAACCCATCTAGATCAATTTTTTCTGCCGCACCAACAGAACTGCCGAAACTATGTTTTAAGTGTTTTATAACCGGATTGGCTGTGAAGTTCCCAGCAACAATGGGACGGGTTTCGATGCCCTGAGCGGCCAGCGCCTTTACCACCTCATCTCGACGGCCCGCCAACTTATTTCCCAGTATCATTGAGAACCCAAACCATGAACTCTCGCCGTGCTCTTTTTGAATAATAAGATCTTCGTTAGCCCCAAAGATCTGTTGAAAGAGTTGGGCGTTGTTACGGCGCTCTTGAACAAAATTGGATAGTTTATCCAGCTGTTTGAGCCCAATGGCACCGGACATTTCGAGCGGGCGCAAGTTGTAGCCAGGAAGCACAAAACGGAATTGGCGTGAGAAGGGGTCACAATCAAAGTTCAGGTGACTGTCTTCGTTTTGTTCACGCAGCCAACCATGTGCTCTCATACTGACACATATGTCGCGCAATTTGCGATCATTCGTCAATATGAGCCCCCCTTCCATGGTAGATATGTGATGTGAGAAAAACATACTCAGGGTACCACAGAGGCCAAAAGTTCCTGCCATCTGATTCTTTAATTTAGCTCCCATCGACTCGCAGTTGTCCTCGATAAGAACAAGATTGTTCCGGTCACAGATTTCTTTCAGACGAATGAGATCCGCCGGGTTCCCTAGGAGGTTTACAGCAAAAATTGCCTTTGTGTGCTCGTCAATGGCATTTTCAATGAGGTTGCAATCTATATTGAGTGTATGGAGATCTACATCCACAAACCTTAACTCTAACCCGTACTGCGATACCGGAAAGAACGTGGTACTCCACGATACGCTCGGTACAATAACGTTATCGCCGGGGTTGATATTGTAATCCGGATGATAACAGAGACCGGCTACTGCCAACAGATTGGCCGATGAGCCAGAATTGACCATCACCGCGTAGTTGGTTCCAAAGAACTGAGCAGCTCTCTCCTCAAAAGCCTTGACCATCGGCCCCATGGAAAAGCGACCGGAGTCAATGACTTGCTGGATGGCGTTGATTTCGTCATCGTTCCACGTTTCAGTCGCAAGCGGATAGTATGTCATGAGGCGATACTTTTCTGATAGTGTTCTATTGTTTTTTTGAGACCTTCAACCAAGGTGGTTCTCGGTTTGTAGCCCAACGCATATGCCAAGCTGCTGTCCATTAGCTTTTGTTTCATCCCAGCTGGCTTTGCCAGATCATGACAGAATTCCCCTGAATATCCCATAATATCTGAAACAATTTGATAGTATTCATTCACAGAGTGGTCAATACCTGCGCCAAAGTTCATGTATACTGGAATATCCTTCAAATTACCAAAGGCATTCAAACATACAAAGGCCAAATCATCTGCAAACAAAAACTCTCTTCGGGCAAGACCATCACCCCAAATATTAATCTTCCTCTGATTACTGTTCTTAGCTTCAATGACTTTCCTGATAACTGAGGCCACTAGATGGGATTTGCTTTCAGAGAAATCGTCACCTATGCCATAGAGGTTACTAGGAATGATCGTTCTGTAGGCATAATTGGTCTTCTGGCTGATGTACTCACACTGCTTTGCCCCAACTATCTTTGAAAGTGCATACCCCTCGTTAGTTGCCTCCAAAGGCGCTTGCAGCAGGTACTCCTCCTTCAATGGATTGCGGTAATCCTTTGGATACATGCAGGAACTACCAATAAAAAGAAACTCACCAACCCCATTTGAGCGCGCGGCTGAAATTACATTCGTGTTTATCCTAAGGTTGGATGCAAGAAAAACTTCAGGTTCATCAATGTTGGCCTGAATACCACCAACCACTGCAGCCGCGTGAATCACCCCATCGACTTTTTCTTTTTCAAACAGATGCTGGACCTGTTGCTGATCTTCAAGATCGCACTCTGCTCTGGTGATCGGTACCAATTCTAGGTCTGGGCTAACATCTCTTGATAGTCTCAATATGGCAGATCCGAGCATTCCACCCGCGCCAGTGAGTAGGACCCTACGCATAATCTCGCCTACCCCGCACCTTCAAGTTCAGCCAAATCTGATTTGACCATTTCCGCGACCATGTCGCTGAGCGAGATTTTGGGGGTCCAGCCAAGAAGATTGTTTGCTTTACTCGGGTCGCCAATCAAAAGGTCAACTTCAGTTGGACGGAAGTATCGTGGGTCAACCTTGACGACCGCTTTCCCACTGTCTCTCTCGTAGCCAACTTCTTCGGCACCACTACCTTCCCAAAAAATGGATAGACCTACTTGGCTGAACGCAAGCTCAACGAAAGTGCGTACACTGTGCGTTTCTCCAGTGGCAAGCACAAAATCATCAGGTTTGGCATGCTGAAGAATGCGCCACATACCCTCTACGTAATCTCGTGCATGGCCCCAGTCACGCTTGGCATCTAGGTTTCCTAGATACAAGCATTCTTGCTGCCCAAGATAGATAGCGGCAGCGGCTCTGGTGATTTTTCGGGTAACAAAAGTTTCACCTCGCGTGGGGCCTTCGTGGTTGAACAGGATTCCATTGCTAGCATAGATTCCATAGGCCTCACGATAGTTTACCGTAATCCAGTAGGCATAGAGTTTCGCCGCAGCATATGGGCTTCTGGGATAGAACGGTGTCTTTTCTGTTTGGGGAACCTCTTGAACTTTACCATAAAGCTCGGAGGTAGATGCTTGATAGAAGCGAACCTTTTCTTCCATATGTAGGATTCTAATTGCTTCCAATATTCTCAGCGTTCCCAAAGCATCTGAATTCGCTGTGTATTCAGGGGTTTCAAAGCTAACTTGAACGTGACTTTGAGCTGCCAGATTGTAGATCTCGTCTGGCTGAACTTCCTGAATAATGCGTATTAGATTGGTGGCATCTGTCATGTCACCATAATGTAAAAAAAACCGCTGATTTTCGATGTGCGGGTCTTCATAGAAATGGTCGATGCGCTTTGTGTTGAAAGACGAAGATCTGCGCTTTATACCGTGAACAGTATATCCTTTTGCAAGCAATAGTTCTGCTAGGTACGCCCCATCCTGTCCTGTGACGCCTGTGATCAGTGCAATTTTTGCCAACGCATAACCCTTCTTTGGCAGAATTCGGCAAATGCCGAAGAATTTTGCTGAGGTTTTATCAAATTCAGCAGTTCCTTTAAAACAGCTTTTTGTCATTTTCCTGCTTGGTGGATATCTTAATGTTCGCAAGAAAATCGAACGTGTTCGAAAATTTCGCATTTTGCGGGTTTTTCCCAATTGGCCCGCGGGATTTTGGCGGGTTACGCAGAAGATCAGCTCATATGCACGGGGAAGGAGAGCAGGATGCGCAAGATCAAGTTTGGCAGCGAGCGGGAAGTGCCTGTGCTTGGCATGGGGACCTGGATGATTGCCGAAGGCCGTTCAGACCGCCGGGATGAGATCGCCGTTCTGCGCGAGGGCCTTGAGCGCGGGCTGGAAGTGATCGACACCGCCGAAATGTATGGCGATGGCCGCTCTGAGGAGCTGATTGGCGAAGCGATTGAAGGCCAGCGCGACAAGGCATTCCTCGTCTCCAAGGTTTACCCCTACAACGCCACATTTGATGGGGTTCTGGCGGCTTGTGAACGCACGCTGCGCCGCCTGAAGACCGAGTACCTTGACATGTACCTGCTGCACTGGCCGGGAAGTGTGCCACTGCAGGAGACGATTGATGCCTTCAAGTGGCTGCAAGAACGCGGCTTCATTCGCGATTGGGGCGTCAGCAACTTCGACCCCATGGACATGGAGGAGGTCTGGGCCTGTGATGGCGGGCAGGACTGTGCGACCAACCAGATCCTTTATAACCTGACCCGGCGCGGCCCGGAATTCGACCTGCTGCCGCTCATGGAGGAAAACAACACGCCGGTCATGGCGTATTCCCCTATTGAGCAGGGCCGACTGCTGCGTGATCACAGCTTTAACGCCGTTGCCAAGGAAGCTGGCATGACGCCCGCGCAACTGGGCCTTACCTGGGTACTGCGCCGCGCCAACATGCTCGCCATTCCAAAAGCCAGTCATGTGCTGCGCCTGCGCGAAAACAGGGCCGCTCTGGACATCCAGCTTGGCGACGATGTTCTGGCGCAACTGGATGCCCTCTATCCGGCCCCGACACGGCCCGTTTCGCTGGAAATGCTGTAGGCTCGTTCCCAAGCCCGCCTCAAACTGGAGTTAAACTCAAGCGTGTGCGGGCTTGCGAACGCGGCCCCATGTGGCTATTCCAAACCTCTGTTGAATCCATTACTTGAGGTGGGCATGGCGAAGAAAAGCAGCATGGAGCGGGTAGCAGAGGCGGCGGAAGCAGCTGGGCTTGAGATCACGATCTTGACCATGCCGGACAGCACCCGCACCGCAGAAGAAGCCGCGAATGCGTGCAAGTGCGAAGTGGGGCAGATCGTCAAATCCTTGATTTTCCAGCGGGAAGACACGGAAGAGTTCGTGCTGCTTCTTGTTGCAGGTGACCGACAGGCGGACCTGGAGGCCGCAGCGACCGTTGTTGGTGGACCGCTGACACGGGCAGATGCCAAGCGCGTGCGCAAGGAAACCGGCTTTGCCATTGGCGGTGTTGCCCCGATTGGCCACATGTGCCCGGTCGCCGTTTACATGGACCCTGCCCTGCTGAACCACGAGGTTGTTTGGGCGGCTGCAGGCGCACCCAACGCCGTTTTCTCCGTGTGCCCTGCCAAGCTCAAGGCCGCCGTTGGCGCGGCAGTGCTGGCCTAGAGCGCGCGCACCCCTTCATGGACGGGTGCAGGCGTGCCGTTGTCAAAGGTTGTGCCATGAGGGGCATGGGGGGCAAGGGAACACAAGGGCCGCCGGTTCAGCCCCAAATGGCCAGAATGAAGGGGCTGACTCCATAGGCGAAAATGGCAAAGCCAAACATTGCTGCAATTCGCCAGAGCCAGGAGGCTTTGCGCCAAAAATCCATGACCAGGACAAAACAATAGCACGCCAGCGACACCGTAAGGGGGAGCGTCGCGATGCTGAAAGCAATAATGAACTGGGTCCGGGTCCATCCAAAATAGACCCCGAGAAAGCCGGCGACGGCTGGCGGGCACCAAAACAGCAGGGCCCAAACGGCATGCATGTTGTCGCCTTCCGGATCTTCTTTCTCTGCCATGATGCCCCCTAAAAACTGCGCCCAGCATAACTCAACGAGACAACGAGTAAACACGACAAAGCAACCTAAAGCTTTGGTGCCAACAGTCCGGTTGAAGCTTACATGAGTCAAACGGGCGAGAGGTGGCTTGACCAAACGATGGGAGCCGCCATTGAACGGTACATGCGTGCCATTGTCCTCTTGCCTTTTTATGGGGAGCCCTCGACACTTTGCGGTGATCGTCTGCAAGGGGGCAATTGATGCATAGTGAACGGCAGAAAATGGCGGCTGGTGAGTGGTATTGCTGCCTTGATGACGAGCTTGATGGGCTGCGCCGCAGGGCCCATGAAGCAGTGCATGAGCACTGCACCCTCCCCCCACAAGAGCGGGGCTTTATCAGCCCAAAGCTGCGGGCGCTTTTGGGCTCGTCCACCGACAGCACCCTCATCGAAAGCCCGTTTCACTGCTCCTATGGCTTTAACATCCATTTGGGCGCGCAGGTTTATCTGAATGCTGGCTGCACAATTCTGGACAGCGCGCCAGTGCGCATCGGGGACCAGACCATGCTGGGGCCAAACGTGCAGATCTACTGCGCGCAGCACCACAAAGACCCGGAAAAGCGGGTGGCAGGGCTGGAAATCGCCAAGCCTGTGACCATCGGATCTCGTGTCTGGATCGGCGGCGCGGCCGTGATCATGCCGGGCGTGTCGATTGGCGATGAGGCAATCGTGGGCGCAGGCGCTGTGGTGACAAAGGACGTTGCTGAAGGTGCTACGGTTGTGGGGAACCCTGCCCGCCCTCTGACATGTGCTCAATGAGGGCCCGCACCCGAGCTGGCAACAAACGTCGGCTGGGATAGACGGCATACATCGCGCGTTCAAGCGGCTGGGTCTGGGCCACGTCCAGCACGACGGCCTCCTTTTCCAGCATGTCCTCAGGCAACATCGCGACCCCCATTCCCAGAACCATGGCCTGATGAACAAGGTTAAGATCGTCGAAGAGGTGGGTAATGTTGGTGGGCTTCAGCACCTCGCCATTTTGCAAGGTCCAAGACTGCCGGGCCAAAATGGCGGGCACGGCAAGCAACCGCTCGCGAGAAATCGGGCCAAGTAGCCCATGCTGTTCAGCGAAGCCACGCCCTGCGCAAAAGGCATAGGGCACGTGCCAAAGCTTGCGCGCGACCAGCGTCGAGTCCGAGAGCGGCCCGAGGCGGAAAGCCAAGTCAATGTTATCCCGCACGAAATCCAGTTCAGCCGTGGTGGTCGTAAGATCAACCTGCAGCTCCGGATGACGGGCGGCAAAGGCAAGCAACCTCGGCCCAATAGTGGTGCGGGCTGCCAACGGCGGCGCCGTGAGGCGAAGTATGGGCCGGGCGCCCTCCGAGAACACGCCAGCCACGTCTTGCAGCTGTTCAAACGGCGTTTGGCACCGGTCCAGCAAGCGGCGGCCCTCTTCAGTCAACCGAACCATGCGGGTTGTGCGTTCGAACAGTTTCACCCCCAAGTGCGCTTCCAGCTCGGCAATTCGGCGGCTGACGCGGCTTGCTGGAATGGCCGTGCGTTGCGCGACTTTGGTGAAGTTCAGCTCCTGCGCCAACACTACAAACAGCGCCAAATTGTTATAGATCATTATTCTATCATTGCATCAATACATTCTATTTTGCACCATTATCATTATTTCGCACAGATGTCATGTTGAGGGCACCACAGGGCGCGCTTCGAACGGAAAAACACGGCAAAAGACTGCGGTTCCGGACGCTGCGCTTTCCTGACCCATCGCGAAAGGAAAAAGCATGACACGAGTTGCACTTGTCACCGGGGCCAATCAGGGCCTTGGCCTCGCTCTCGCCCGCGGTTTAGCGCGCCGACTTGAAAAGAATGATATTGTTTATCTATGCGCGCGAAACGAAGACCGCGGCTTAGCCGCTGTGGCGTCACTCGGCGAAACACGCGCCGCTGTTAAGCTGGGCCTTCTGGATGTTACCAAACCGGAGAGCATTGCCAATTTCGCTGCGAAGCTCCAAGCGGACCATGGCGGCATTGACATTGTGGTGTCCAACGCCGCCGCACGCATGGTGAAAGACCGCCCCCAAGAAGAACAAGTGCGCCAGCTCATTGCTACCAACAATCACGGTTCGCGCGCACTGCTGGGTGCGTTGTGGCCGCTTTTGAACCCCAAGGCCCGCTATGTGATGGTTGCCAGCGGGTTTGGCCGTCTATCCCTGCTGCCTTGCACTTTGCGCCCGCTGTTCGATACGAACACGCTTTCCTTTGATGACATTGAAGGCACTATGGACGCCTATGTGGCTGCCGCGGAAGCGGGAACGGCAAAAGCCGAAGGCTGGCCAGAGTGGATCAACGTGCCCTCTAAAATCGGGCAGGTAGCTACGGCACGCATCGCTGCGCGGAAAATTGCACAGGAGCGCCCAGAAGCCAACATCATGTTCAACGCGGTCTGTCCGGGGCTGGTGGACACGGACGCCTCCCGTCCATGGTTTGACAACATGGATGAGGCACAGAACCCGGATGACGCGGCACGTGCCATACTGGATCTGGTGCTTGCATCACCTGAGCAGGACTTGCCGAAGGGCGAGCTGGTTCAGTTTGGCAAGGTTTTGCCGTGGCTTGACTGACCGGCCCCCGCGCTGCTGCATTAAACCCAAAAGACAGGCCACCAACCGGGGCCTGTCTTGCCGTTTGAGGAGAGTTTGGAGCGCGAGGTGCGCGGCCAATGGCTAACTCAAGCGCCAGCCCTTGTTCTTGAAGCCTTGTGCGGAGTTGGTTTGCATGGTTTCAACATCGATGATGTAACCCGGCAGCTTCAGTGTGCCGCCAGTGGTGGTTTCAAACTCCAGATCCATGTCAAAAACACCGCCGAGCTTCTTGATGAGGGCTTGGCCGCCGCCTTCAACACTGCCGGAGGAGATGAAAATCCTTGTGACCTTTGGGTCCTGCTCCAGCGCACGGGTCGCGGCGACAAAGCACAGCATATAGCCCAGCCCTTCCCCCGTCGGGTTGGTGGTCATGTAACCGAATTGGGCCCACATATCGGCGGGCAGTTGGGCCTTGGCATCATCAAAGTCGATTGTGGTGGTAAAGGACACCGAGGATTGGTTGTCGGTATCGCCGTTGAAAACCCCAACCAGCCAGTCCCCATCCTGACTGACCTTGAAGGTGTTTTCTTCACTTTCGAAATTCCACGGCATGGCACGAACCCCGTCTTCGGCATAATGGCTGTTACAGCCCTTGACGCCAGCACAGACGGCTTGTGAAGCGGACCAGCGGCGAGGCGGGGGCTGCAAAGCTGCTTCATCCAGCCGCATTGCCCAAAATTCAACTTGTGATAGGTGGCGGCGTCATTGCGTGTGCGTAATGCTCACGCCCCAATGCAAATAACCCCCCGGACCTTCCAGCCGGGGGGTTAGACCAATCCACGGCCCTTCCAAAACCGTGGACATGGTACCTCTGGTTCCTTAAGTGGAGACTTGGGCAGTAGGAACCAGAGGATCTCTCTTAGCTGGCAATGGCTTCCTTCTTGATGCCGTCCAGCACGTTGATCTTTTCGCCGTATACCGGGCGCAGGGCCTTGACCACATCCATCCGGGTTACCAGACCAATCACCGTATCGCCCTTCATCACAGGGTACTGGTGTGGGCGGCTGACGATGGCTTCCTTGGCCCGTTCTGCCAGTGGCTGGGTGGCAAGGCGTGTGGCATACCCCATGCCGGTGGTTGGGTAGAGGGTTTCCTTGTCGATGCTGAGGTATTCGGCCAGTTGAAGGACGCTGTCGCCTGCTTCAACCGTTTCCACTTCCCGGCGCATCAAGTGCTGCACCTGACGGTCGGTGTCGGGCATGTAGTCCTGCACCCACAGTTCAACCAGGACATCTTGAACAGAGAAGAAACCGAGAAGCTGCTTGTCCTTGTCGACAACAGGAGCACCATTGATGTCGTTGTCGAGCAGAGTGTCGAGGGCGGTGCGCACGGGGAGATCAGGTGCCAGAGTGATCGGTTCAGCGTGCATGATGTTTTCGATGAGCAGGTTGTCTTTAAGCATTTTGATCTCTCCTATCGTGGCCGCCTTCTTGTCGAACAAGCGCGTGATTTGGACCTCAGGTTGTTTCGGTTTGGCGAACTGGTAAATCCGCCAATTGCTGAGGCCGACAAGCACGGCGCCCCCAACGATGTTGCCCAGTGTCACGGGGATCAGGTTCGCGACAATGAAGTTGTAAAGCGTCAGATCACTGTATTGGCCGGGCGTGGCCCCTACGGACTGCCAGAACTCTGGTCCCGCGAAGTTCTGGATCGTGATACCCAGCGGCACCATGAACATGTTGGCGACGCTGTGCTCAAAGCCGGTGCTGACGAACATGGCCACTGGCAGAACAACCATCATGGCTTTTGTCAGCATCTGCGTGGAACTGAATGTCATCCAGATTGCCAGACAAACCAGCATGTTACACAAGATGCCGAGGGCGAATGCCTGGGCCGGCGTGTGGTGCAGTTTGTGCTGGGAAATGTTGAGTGCATTTAAGCCCCACTGCCCGTGGTCCAGTTGGTAAAGGCCTGCCATGGCAACCAGCAGAAGAAGCAACATGGCCCCGAAGAAGTTGCCGACATATACCTTGGCCCACCCTTTCAGCATCTGAAACGAGGTGATCTGCCGGTTGGCTCTGGCAATTGCAGAGAGAACCGAACTGGTGAACAGTTCCCCCCCGCAGATGACCACCAGAATGAGGCCCATGCTGAACGCAAGCCCCCCGGCCACCCGGGTCAGTCCCCACCCCAGGGCCTCACTGCCCGTGGTGATGGTGATGTAGAAGACGAACGCGAGGCCAATGAACACTCCGGCCATGACAGCCAATCCAAGGGTCATGGCGGTCGGTTTTGAGGTTTTGGAGGAAGCGTAGTGTTCTGCCTGCTGCATCATCTCCGATGGACTGAACTGGGAAAGTTCAACCACTTTCAAGTCAGATGCCATACAGGTCTCCTTCGTTTTTTAGAGAGCCTGTGCGACGCTTGGACTTTTGAAAAGCTGCGTACATAACTCTTTGATCTCCTTCGGTTTTGAGCCCCATTTGCGTTTGGGATGACCTCAGTTAGCCGGATGTGACCTGCCGAGTAAAATTGATTGTTTTTCGGAGTGGATTCAGTAAAATTGATGTGCTGTTCAATCCCCTCACCGAGCGTCCCGCCCTATGCGGAAGCCATTCGGGCAACTAGGAAAATCAAGAAATGCGCTATTCGTTGAAGCAGCTGGCTGTGTTTGACGCCGTTGCAAGCAGCGGCAGCGTCAGTCAGGCAGCTGATAAGCTGGCGTTGACACAGTCAGCGGCCAGCATGGCGTTGTCACAATTGGAAAAAACACTGGGCCGCCCCCTGTTCGAACGACAGGGGCGTCGGTTGGTACTCACTCACTGGGGTCTGTGGCTGCGCCCCCGCGCAAAGCAGCTTCTGTTCGATGCCAAGGAAATTGAACTTGGCTTTTACGATCAACACCTTATCAGCGGTGAGATCTCCGTTGGGGCCAGTCAGACCGGCGCCGAACACCTGGTACCGGACCTTATCAGTAATCTTGATAGGGAGTTCCCTGAGTTACGTATCAATCTGGAGGTGCGAAATACGGAACGTGTGACCCAAGGGGTACGCGAGTTCCGCTATGATCTGGGCATCATCGAGGGGCGCTGTGATGACAGCCGCCTGCAGCAGGAGGTCTGGTGTCACGACCACCTGGTGATTGTGGCTTCAAAGCACCATCCTTATGCGGCTAACGAAAGAGTAAGCCTGACCCAGCTGGAACAGGCCAAATGGGTGCTGCGCGAACCCGGCTCTGGTACACGTGCCATCTTCGATGCAGCGCTGTTTGGCGTGCTGGATGATCTGGACGTCTGGCGTGAATATGAGCACGTGCCAGTGCTGCGGGCGTTGATCTCCAACGGCCCTTACATCAGCTGCCTGCCCTATATGGATGTGATCCAGTACATCGAAAGCGGCGAGTTCGTGATGCTCAATGTGCCGGAGATCAAAATCGAGCGGATGTTGTCCTTCGTCTGGCGGACAAATGCCGAAGAAAACCCGCTGAAAGACGTGATTTTGCGCGAGGCGAAGCGCATGATTAAGCAAAATCCCATCAAGATGTAACAGCGGCAGATTATATCAGGATAACTGATAGTGATCACGCGCAACTATTTGATATATCAATACAAGTTCTCTGAAGGACAGAAAAACCTAATTATCTATTTGATTTAAATGAACTATTTGCCGCTGAAGCCGGGCTGTTTCAGCGGCTTTGTTTTGCGGCATCTGTGAAGTGAAGCCGCAAAAGCATCGTATTTCCTGCGCTCCACCGGCAGGCATCAGAGATCAGCAAGGCACCTATCTAATTGACTATAATGGTGGTTTTTTTGAGTCTTAAGCAAGTGACGCAGCGCCACCCCCTAACTGGGCGCGGCTTCCAGTTTTGTATCAGTTTTCCTGATTTGAACTTCCACCTTTAGAGATATTTCACAGTACGCTAACCCGTTGAATCCTCGTGTTTTTTCTACGGGAAATCGACTAGTTTTGGCCCGGCGCTGCAACACGCATGACGTGTATAAACCGAAGAAAAGCGCATGAAATCGGCGAGGCTCGTCTATCAGGAAAATAGATAGATCCATAAAGATCCGTTATCTATCTGACAGATATAGAGGATTCGGCGCATGGCATGACAGCAAAACACCCATGCCCGCCTGTTTGGAACCAATAGAAAAAAACGCAGCGGCTCGGGCCACTGCGTTCTGCATTTCATCAGGTTTTTTGAAAGTCACCTTCAAGGGTGCTGCTAGATTACCCTACGAAAGTTGAGAGGTCTTCCAAAAGGGGGAATTATCTCGCCCAAACAAACGGTTTTATGGGAAGTTCCGCCTGAGAGCGCTTAAAGGTGCTGCTTGAGATAGGCCGCGACCTCTGCCTCAATCTGCCGATGCAGCGCCGCCCGGTCCACCTCTGGCGCGTCCTGGCAGATCAGGGCTGCTTCTGCGGCAATGGCAGGTGGGCATGGGTCAATGAAAACGAAGTGCCTGCCGGGCACGGTATGCGCCGTGGCCAGATCGCCAAGACTGGAGGACACCAGCTCCGCGTTGACTTGCGCGGGCATCAGGCTGTCGTTCTCAGGGCGATAGAGCAGTACCGGAGCCTGAACCCTTGCCAGACCAGAGCCGTCGAACATCATGGCATGAGGATCAAACAACACCACGGCCTTCAGACGCGGGTCTGCGATGGGCTGCCATGTCTCCAAGGCGCGTTGCGCATCGGCGCTCATCAGCCAGCCATCAGATCCGCACGAGCCCACGTCGGCCGTGCCTTCCCCCGCACAATAGGCCGCCGCAGCGGCAAAGTTGGGGCTGGCCCCAGCAAGCACCAGAGCAGTGTACCCACCCGCCGAGTAGCCAATCATGCCGACGCGCTCGGGATCAATGGACGGTGCGAAGCGCTCATCCGCCAACATACTGCTGATGACGCTTCTCGCCTCCTCAGGCCGTTGACGGAACACTTCCGAAAGGGGCTGAGGGGGCATGCCAAAAGCATCGCCCTTGTGGGTTGGCGCCACAACTACAAACCCGTTGCGAGCCAGACTGGCTGCAAGCTGCCGGTGGGCCAACGGGTCCGATTGTCGTCCGTGGGAGATGACCACCAGCGGAAAGGCCTCGCGCGTTGATACCGCGCTGTCGCGTACCGCAGCAATCTGGAACGGCCCCAAAGACCACGGCTCCCCATGCTCTTCGGTTGGGTACCACACCAACGCGGTCAGCGGCTCGTTGTCGGTCTGCACCATGATGCGCGTGACGCCGGCGTTGAAATTCCCCTCCTGCGCGCCCGCCAATTCAGGCGCGACAATCAGGGAGAACAGAAACGGGAAAATGCTCAGAAACTTGGGCACGGGTTCACTCCAGTTCACTGCGCGCCGCCAAACGAGGTGCCGCGGTGAAACTTAAAAACTAAAGAAACGCTTAGGTGTCGGAGGGGTCTGCGTCCGACGCGCTGATATGTTCCAGTAGTTTTGCCAGAAGCCCACCCAATTGTCTCTGCTCTTTTTCGGAAAGCCCGGCAAGCCCACGCTTTTCGTTTTCAATGTGCCGCGGCAAGACCCGCTCCATCCTCTCAACCTCTTCCTGGGTTCAGCGCAGGATGAGCCTGCGGCAGACCTTGGGGCTGGCCGGCGTGAGTTCGCACGGAGCGCGGGTGCCTCGGCGGCGAATGTACACTTTGTGGAACTGGAAGGGTCTGCGCATGCGTCCAATATGGGCGGCGCCGTGGCCTTCACCTGCGCGCTGATGCAGTTTTAAAGGCCTGAAACTAGAAAAACCTCCGCTTCCGGGGAGGCTCACATGGGCCAAACAGGGAAGCTGAGGTTTTTTTGTCGGAAGGAAGCTGTCTGTTTCAAAGGGCCCTGATCGGGCAGACACTTTTCCTTCTTATAAGCTCTGAGACGAAGGCGATTAGCCCAGTTCAGAGAGTTCGCGCTTCAGAGCAGCACGGGAGCGGCCCATAGCAGCCAGAGTAACATCATCCATCTTCAGCAGGGTCTGTGCGACCTGACGCTGAGCCTGCATTTCGCGAGCACGGATTACACGAGCTACAAAGCGGGACAGACCAGACTTATTTTCAACGTCGGAGCTCAGAGCGCCATCAAATACAGCAGTAATAGACATTTCGTATCCTTTCGTTTCCCTCTCGGGTGGGGGAGCTTGGCGCTTTTCTTGGGAGCGCCTTTTCGCTACACCCTGAATATGGACGAATGGCTTACGGATAAAAACAGACCGAAACGCAGTTCCGTCATGCGTTTCACGCATAGTTAACCTAAAATACCACCAATCTCGAGCACGTCGATGCATAGCTCACGCTAGCGGAATACGGATATTATCATTTATTTTCAGTAGGATAGGCCATAAACCCGTTGTCATGGGCACTTCATAATCGATTATCAGGAACCCTATGAGGCGTGAGGGGCGCTGACGGGAAAGGCGCAAAACCAGCATGCCCTGCATGAAACGCAGCTCTACCCTCCACCCAACGCAGAGCTGAACCCGTGATATTGCCCGAAAAACAGCCAAAAACGATGACCTACGCCCAAGTGGGGCGCACGCGCTGAGCGCTCCGGCCACGCTCCCGGCACGCCGCCGACAGACTCACCCCACAACATCGCGGCTCAGCCCCCCCTTTGAACAGACACAAAAAAGGCCCGCGCCCTCATGGAGGCGCGGGCCTGTTTGTCTCTTCAAAGCTCTCACAGGGTGCTCAAGCGGCACACGTTTGAACCACGCCCGTGGGAGAGCCTCTGAGCTTAGCTTGCGTTCAGAGCAGCTTCTACGCGCTCTTTAACGTCCGCTGGAACCCAAGATGCCCATGCATCGCGGTTGTTCTTCAAGAACTCGACTGCCGCCTCATCCGTGGACGCACCAGTGTCCTGCATGTAAGCAAGAGCCTTGGAGATGTCCGCGCTGGTGGTTTCGTAGTTCTTCAGGAACTCAACGATCTGTGGTGCACTCTCAGCAAACTCGGTGTTTGCGTAGGTGTAGATCTCGGTCAGTGGCGTTTCCACCGCAGCCTTTACCTGAGTTGGATCGCTTTCTGCGTTCATGGCGTCGAAGATTTCCTGATCGAACTCAGGCTCTTCGAGCTGTACCAGCTGATCCTGTACCTTACCCAGAACCCAGGTTGGGCCCCAGTAGTAGAATACGATCGGCTTCTTGCGCAGGATGCTGGATTCGATGGCTGCTGCCATGGATGCACCGGTACCTGGGCGGAAGTTCACGAAGTCATCCGTCAGACCGTAAGCGTGCATCTTTTTGGTGTTGACCACCTCACAGCCCCAGCCTGGTACGCAGTTGTAAAAGCGGCCCATGCCTGGCTCTTCAGGATCGGCAAAAACTTCCTTGTACTTAGGCAGATCGTAAACAGACGTCAGACCCTTTGCTGGCGCATCTTCGCCCTCAACAAGGTACTTCGGAATAAACCATGCCTGAAGCGCATCCGGGAAGTTCACGCCCAGATTCACAACCTTGCCGGCTTCTTCAACTGGTGGCAGGGCATCGCCAAGCACGCTCTTCCAAACTTCCATGGTGACGTCAATGTCACCACGCACCATGCCGTTCAGCATTGGAATGGTGGAGCCTGGAATTGAGTCCGTCTGACAGCCGTAGCCGTTTTCAAGGATGAACTGCGCAACGGAGTTGTGGAACGCGTTAGAGTCCCAGTCCAAGCCAGCAAAAACAACCGGACGATCGATCTCACACTGAGCCTCGGCAGCGCCTGCGGGAGCAACTGCGAAGGCAGCAGACAGGGCAATACCCGCGGCAGCTAACTGAATGGATCTCATGTAATAACCTCTTTCGTGTCCAATGAAAAACAAGTGCCTTATACTCGAAACAAGTAATTTTGTAAAACAGCAGTGATACATCATGGGATTTGAGAGAAATAAAAACCTATTCAAAACAGCCCCATAATTCAAATAGTTCGAAGCATCTTTCAAGTATATAACTATAAATTTAATCGATTTTATTATCATCTCACGGAATGATGCGCATGATCATGTATTACATTGGATTTTCTCGAATGTTTCTTTACGTTTTACGGCGCAAGCACTTGTTTCTGCAAGAAAACGTCAAGCAAAAAAAAATTCCAAAAAAAGTGCCTGCCGCACCGGATAACGAAGGGTCACCTGCGCGATTCTCTACCCATTTTTATGAGGTTCCGCCACCTGAGGATGGCCTCCTGAAGGAGGTGCATCTGGTGCGCGCATTCAGAATGAGAAATTCAAACCGCGCATGGAAGCAACGAAATTCCCTTTATTTTTCTGAAGGATCGCTTCCAGCATATGCATAGGTAAGCCGCCTCCCGAGCACGGAAGGTGAGGAACGCACACCCAACAAATACTTGCCCCATCGTCAACAATGACTTGGCTATCATGGCTCTCCGCGAGCCAACAGATGAAAACTACTGTGCAATCGCCAGAGACCCGACGTCAGCTACGCAAAGCTACGATCTCTGCATTGTGTACATTCCCATTTGCACCCCCTTATCGTTCATTAAAAGTGAACAGTGTGGCCATTCTTTACCTGATTGTCTTGGCGCCAAATCCGCAGATATTAGGGTCATCACGCAGGGAACAACTGACCACCGGGCGCTTCAATCCAGCCTGGACCGTCAACCAAACAGGGCTCTGCCACAGACACACATGCTTAGATCCACCGCCTGAAAGCGGCACACAAGGAGACCGGAAATGTCCAATAAACTGGAACTGCTGACCCCTGAAAATTCCCAGATCATTTTCATCGATCACCAGCCTCAGATGGCATTCGGCGTTCAGTCCATCGACCGCCAGACCCTGAAGAACAACACAGTTGGTCTCGCCAAGGCCGCGAAGATTTTCGACCTGCCAGCGACCATCACCACGGTTGAGACCGAAAGCTTCTCTGGCCACACCTATCCAGAGCTGCTCTCTGTGTTCCCTGATGCGCCGCTGCTGGAGCGGACCTCCATGAACTCTTGGGATGACCAGAAGGTGCGCGACGCGCTGGCCAAGAACGGTCGCAAGAAGGTGATTGTTTCCGGTTTGTGGACCGAGGTCTGCAACCTGATGTTCTCTCTCGATGCGATCCGCGAAGGCGGCTACGAGATCTACATGGTCGCAGACGCTTCCGGTGGCACCACCAAGGAAGCACACGACTACGCCATGGAGCGCATGGTGCAGGCGGGTGTCATTCCAGTCACATGGCAGCAGGTTCTGCTTGAGCTGCAGCGCGACTGGGCCCGCAAGGACACCTATGATCAGGTCATCGGCCTTGTTCAGGAACACTCCGGCGCCTACGGCATGGGCGTAGATTACGCCTACACCATGGTTCACAAGGCCCCAGAACGCGCTGAGCACGGCCCCAAGCTCGACCCAGTTCCAGCCAAGTAAGGCTGAACAAACAGGACAGACCGGCCCCCAAAAACAAAAACAGCCGGTCTGCCCACCCCGAACTCCTGACAATAGAAGCAATCACAACTGACCGCACCGCGTGCGGCTGGAGCCTTTGCTATGCCTATTCAACGCCGCCAGTTTCTTGCGGGCACCGCTGCCCTTCTGGGCTCTGCCCCTCTTCATTCAGCCGTTGGCCAAACGACCGACGCCTATGCTGACCTCGTTGTGCTTGATGGCCGCATCACCACAATGGACCCCAACCGCCCGGAAGCCACGGCACTTGCCGCCCGTGATGGTAAGTTCATCAAGATTGGTGACGAGGCGGATGTCACGCCCTTGATTGGCCCGTTCACGCAGGTGGTGCGCGCCAACAAGAAGCGCATCATTCCCGGCCTGATCGACAGCCACACCCACTCCATTCGGGGTGGCGTAAACTACAATCTGGAAGTTCGCTGGGACCATGCAGACAGTCTGGAAGAAGCGCTGCACCTGTTGCGCATTCAGGCAGAGCGCACGCCGGAAGGTCAGTTCATCCGCGTTGCTGGTGGCTTCTCAGAGTTCCAGTTCAAGGAAAAGCGGTTGCCAACCGTGGCGGAGCTGGACAGCGTTGCGCCGAACCATCCGGTCTTGATCCACTACCTTTACAAGATGACGCTGCTGAACAGCCGCGCGATCTCATACTTCGGCTATGACAAGGAAGGCCACCCAACCTACCCGGGCGGCGTTATCGAAAAGGATGCGAACGGCGATCCGACCGGCCGTCTCATTTCCGCACCGTCCGGCCTGCTCATGTACAAGACCCTGAGCCAGGCCCCGAAGCTGTCGATCCGCGACCAGATCAACTCCTCCATGCAATACATGGACGAGCTGAACTCCATGGGCATCACCTCCGTGTCTGACGCCGGTGGCGGCGGCATGGAATTCCCGGATGCGGACCCATATCAGGTCATCAACCACATGCACCGCGAGGGTCTGCTGACCACGCGCATCGGCTACCACACCTTCCCGCAGGTGAAAGGCCGCGAGTTCGAACACTACCAAGACTGGACCGACCGTTTCACGCCGGGTGAAGGCGATGACATGCTGCGCCTCATCGGTGCAGGTGAGAACCTGTCATGGGCTTCCTACGACTTTGAGATCTTCGGCGAAGAGCGTCCGGACATTGACCGGAACGCGGAAGAGATCCAGCACAAGATCATGACCTTGCTGGGTGAAAAGGGCTGGGCGTTCCGCCAGCACATCACCTACGACGAGACCGGCGATCGCCTGTTGAAGGTCTATGAAGATGTCAAACGCGGCGCGGGCCTCGTGGATGGCTGGTTCGTTGACCACGTGGAAACCTTCTCTGAGCGCAACCTTGAGCGCATTGCAGAGCTGGGCGGCGGTGTGGCGTTGCAGAACCGCTTGCAGTTCCAGGCAGAGGACTTCGTCAAGACCTATGGCATGGAGAAGCTGAAGAAGACGCCAAACTTCCGCTTTATCATGGACCTTGGCATCCCAATGGGCGGCGGCACGGACGCAACCCGCGTGACCTCCTATAACCCATGGTACTCCATCCAGTGGATGGCCACAGGCCTGTCGCGCGGCGGCATGCGCATGTACGACGATGACAACCTGCTGACCCGTGAAGAGGCGCTGCGCGTCTGGACCGTTGGTTCTTCCTGGTTCACCGGAGATTCCGGCAAGAAGGGCGCCATCACCGAAGGCCAGCTTGCAGACTTTGCCATTCTGGATCGCGACTATTTCGCGGTCACAGACGCGGAAATCGCACGCATCACCTCTGCCCTGACCGCAGTTGGTGGCCGTGTGGTCTACGCCAAGGATGAGTTTGCCACGCATGACCTCAGCCATGTGCCACCCGTGAGCCCGAACTGGTCACCGGTGGTCACCTTTGGCGACAGTCGCGACGCCAAGTAACCCGGATGACGGCACCTTTCAAAGCTGGTGCCGTCGCCCCCTCTCTTTCATGAGCGAGTAGACTACGAACATTGACGGTAGCCCGTGTTGGGGAATGCAGGCCACCGCTTTTCCTCGGCGCTCCTGAGAGCCGACAGAACAACGGAAGGAATAGCATGGCCGACGTAGACCTAATCCTCATGAACGGCAAGGTGACCACACTGGATCCGCAGCAACCTGCGGCGCAGGCACTTGCTATCAAAGACGGCCTGATTGACGCTGTCGGTACAAACGAACAGATCATGCGCCTTGCCCGTGAGACCACCAAAGTGATCGACCTTCAGGGACAGCGCGTCATTCCGGGCCTCAACGACAGCCATACCCACCTCATTCGCGGCGGCCTTAACTACAACATGGAGCTGCGCTGGGAAAACGTGCCCTCTGTTGCCGATGCCCTGCGCCTCTTGAAAGAGCAAGCCGACCGGACACCTGCCCCGCAATGGGTGCGTGTTGTGGGCGGCTGGTCGGAGTTTCAGTTCGCCGAGCGGCGCATGCCAACGCTGGATGAAATCAACGCAGCGGCTCCAGACACGCCGGTTTTCATTCTTCATCTCTATGGGCGCGCCCTGCTGAACAAAGCGGCGCTGAACGCGCTTGGCATCACCTCTGACAGCCAGAACCCTCCCGGTGGCCTGATCGAAAAAGACAGCCATGGCCGCCCAACAGGCATGCTGATTGCCAAACCGTCCGCACTCATTCTCTATTCAACGCTGGCTCAGGGCCCAAAACTCCCGCTTGAAGACCAGATCAACTCCACACGCCACTTCATGCGTGAACTTAACCGCCTCGGGGTAACCTCCGTGATTGATGCGGGCGGCGGCGGCCAGAACTACCCTGATGACTATGAGGTTATTGAGCGCCTTCGCAACGACGACCAGCTGACCCTGCGAATTGCCTACAATCTGTTCGCGCAGAAGGCGGGCGAGGAGCTGAGCGATTACGAACGCTGGGTGGCCATGACAGAACCGGGCGCTGGTGATGCGTATCTGCGCATGAATGGTGCCGGTGAGAACCTCACCTGGTCTGCCGCCGACTTCGAGAACTTCCTTGAGCCACGGCCGGATGTGGCCCCGCACATGGAACAAGAGCTTGAACCCATTGTTGAGTTGCTGGCAACCAACAAATGGCCGTTCCGCATCCATGCCACCTATGACGAAACCATTGACCGGTTCTTGAGCGTCTTTGAACGCGTCAATGGCCGCACTCCATTTGAAACGCGGTTCATTATCGACCACGCAGAAACGGTGTCCGAGCGCAACATTGAACGCATCAAGGCTCTGGGCGGCGGCATCGCCATTCAGCACCGCATGGCGTATCAAGGCGAGTACTTTGTTCACCGCTATGGCGAGCGCGCAGCAGAGGCAACACCGCCTGTCACCAAGATGCTGGAGATGGGCGTGCCGGTCGGTGCGGGCACGGATGCGACCCGCGTCGCCTCCTATGACCCTTGGGTGGCGCTCTACTGGCTCACCACCGGCAAGACCCTTGGCGGCATGCGCCTTTACCCGGAAGCCAACACGCTGGACCGCGAGACCGCCTTGCGCCTCTGGACCAACGGCTCGGCGTGGTTCTCTGGCGAGGCGGAGCAAAAGGGCACTCTGAGCGCAGGCAAATACGCCGACCTTGCGGTTCTTTCTGCGGACTATCTCACGGTTCCTGCGGAGGAGATCAAGCAGATCAGCGCTGAATTGACCGTTGTGGGCGGTCGCATTGTTTATGCCAGCGGCGCGTTTGCGAGCTACGATCCGCCGCTTCCGCCAGCCAGCCCTTCATGGTCTCCGGTGCTACATCTGTCTTCGCCGGCACAGCGCGAGGGTGTCTATGCACCGCCGCAAGCAATGGAACGGGCGTGTCATGATGGCTGCTCGCACGGCTGCGGCCTCCATGGCCACCAGCACCAGATCGCTTGGGCCACCCCTATTCCAACCAAAGACCTCAAGAGCTTCTGGGGCGCGCTTGGCTGTTCGTGCTTTGCGGTCTGATAAGGAGAGCCGGAAATGAACGCGACCCCCTATCTGGTATCGCTCGGCATCGGGCTTGGTGTTGGTGCGCTTTATGCCTTGCTTGGCACACGATCCCCGGCGCCGCCGGTGATCGCGCTGCTGGGCCTTCTGGGCATGTTGGTTGGAGAAACAGCGGTCTCGTGGGCGCGAGACCAATTGACTGTCGATCAAGCTGCGGCCGAATGCCTGCACGCAAAGAGCTATGCCACCGGTTGCAAGCCTGCAGCACCGGCATCTCCGCAGCAGCTCTCCGCGACCGATCAAGGTTCGAAGGAAAGCTGATCCGGCCCTATGGTCTTGAAGTCAATGGCGGCTTTATCCGCTCCCGCCACAAGGAAACCGCAATGTCCACCACAACACCCGTTCATATCACCCGCGAAACCACCGAGACCAAGGGGCAGTACATCGCCCGGGTTGATGGGATTGCCGAACCCGCCGAATTGACGTTCTCAATTGCCAGCGAAAAGCTGGTCATCGCCGATCATACCGACGTGCCTGACAGCATGCGCGGCATGGGCGTTGGCCTTCAGCTTGTTGAGCGCCTCGTGGCCGATGCTCGCGAAGGAAACTACAAGATCCTGCCACTGTGCCCCTTTGTGAACGCGCAGCGCAAAAAGCACCCGGAGTGGGCCGATGTCTTCCAAGGCTGACCCCGTCACCCCTGCGCCGAAACCGGGCGCTTGGGCCCCTTTCTCCCACAGTGCGTTTGCCGTGCTGTGGGGGGCAACCGTCATCTCCAACGTGGGCACATGGATGCATGAGGTGGGCGCGGCCTGGCTCATGACCACCTTGAGCCCAAGCCCGCTGATGGTCGCATTGGTGCAAGCAGCAACCACATTGCCGGTGTTTCTGTTTGCGTTGATTGCCGGGGCCCTTGCAGATCTGGTGGACCGGCGCAAGATCCTGCTTCTGGTCAACATGCTCATGGGCGGCACCGCCGCCCTGTTTGCGGTGCTGGTGGCTCTGGGCGCGATGACGACGAGCCTGTTGCTCATCTTCACCTTTCTGTTCGGCACCGGCGCGGCCTTCATGGCCCCAGCGTGGCAGGCCATCGTGCCTCAGCTGATCCCCAAAGAGCAGCTTTCCTCCGCCGTGGCACTGAACTCCATGGGCATCAACATCAGCCGCGCGATTGGCCCGGCGCTCGCCGGTCTCCTGATCTCGCTGGTGGGCCTTGCCGCCCCGTTTGCGTTGAACGCCTTGAGCTTTATCGCCATCATCGGCGCTTTGCTCTACTGGCGGCCCGAAAACAAGGCCGAGAAAACCCGTGTCATCAAGGAGCCTTTCATTCCGGCAATCCTGACCGGCCTGCGCTATGCCTTCAACAGTGTGGCCCTTACCTCCACGCTGGTGCGGGCAGTGGCGTTCTTCCTGTTCGCCAGTGCCTACTGGGCCATGCTGCCGTTGATCTCCAAGGACGTTCTGCAAGGCGGCCCAGATCTTTACGGCGTGCTCATGGGTTTGGTGGGCGCAGGTGCGGTGATGGGCGCGCTGTTGCTGCCCTCCATACGCGCGCGGCTGGACGCAGACCAAACGGTGATGGCCGGTTCCCTCGGCACCGCTGCCGTGCTGATCGCCTTCGCCTTCATCCCATCGGTGTGGGCCGCTTATGCGGGCGCTCTGCTGGGTGGCCTGTTCTGGATCTCCGTGCTTTCCAGCCTCAACGTATCGGCACAATCTTCCTTGCCGGAGTGGGTAAGGGCCCGCGGCCTTTCCGTTTTTCTCACCGTGTTCTTCGGGTCCATGGCCTTGGGCAGCGTGGTCTGGGGGCAGGTCGCCTCAAGTTTCAGCATTCCTGCTGCGCTCGCAGTTGCGGCATTGGGCCTTGCGTCCTGTGTGTTCCTGACGCGCAAGTGGCACCTGACCGCAGCAGGCGACCTCAACCTCGCCCCCTCCCTGCACTGGCCGGCGCCCGTTGTTGAGAGCGACGTGGAACATGATCGCGGACCGGTGATGGTCACGCTGGAATACACCGTGGCCGAGGGCGATCAGCCCGCATTTCTGGACGCAATCCAGCAGCTCGCCAAAGTCCGCCGCAGAGACGGCGCGCTGGATTGGAACATCCTGCAGGATGCAGAAGACACGCAAACCTGGGTGGAGTACTTCATAGTGCCAAGTTGGCGGGCGCACCTGTTGCAGCACGACCGAGTGACGCATGATGACCGGGCCATTCAAGACGCGGTGAACGCCCTGAACCGGGGCCGCGGCGGGCCCAAGGTCCGCCACCTTCTCGCTGCTGATCTATAACCTGAAACGCCCCGCCTTGTCTCAAAGCGGGGCGTTTTGCGATTGCTGAGCGCTGAGTTTTAGCCACAAGCATAAAAAAAACCGCTGAATCTACGCGGTACTGCCTAATCTACACTATTGAAATTCATGGAAATTCTGACAGGCTCTGGCTCAAAGTACGAATCTGTCAGCTAGACTAAGTAGAGCTACACATATCGCAAGCCTAAGAAAAACATTATCTACGCCAGTCTTCCAGGGCATGAAGACTGAAGACTTAGGCATTACATGTCCCTTCCAAACAAGCTGCAAGAATATGCAGCATTTATTGGTGTATTCCGATGAAGTTCCACTACAAATTTAGTCCACCCGTCTTTGGCGGTTCTGTGGCTATGATTGCATTGCTTGTGCTGACCGGGGCCGCGTGGCCCACTGAATCGCAACAGTTTTACTCCGCCATCCAGTCGTGGATCGAAACCCATGTGGGTTGGCTGTATATTCTGGGCGTTGCAATCTTTCTCATTTTCATTGTGTTCGTGATGGCCAGCCGCTACGGCGACATCAAGCTCGGCCCGGATCACGCAGAACCCGACTACAGCTATGGCAGCTGGTTCTCCATGCTGTTTTCTGCTGGCATGGGCATTGGTCTGGTGTTCTTTGGCGTTGGCGAGCCGGTCATGCACTTTCTGGCCCCGCCCGATGTTTCGCCTGAAACCATCGAAGCTGCCCGCGAAGCGCTCAAGATCACCATGTTCCACTGGGGTCTGCACGCTTGGGCAATCTATGCTGTTGTGGCGTTGTCGCTGGCCTACTTCACCTATCGCCACCAGTTGCCGCTGCTGCCGCGCTCTGCGCTCTATCCGCTCATTGGCGAGCGCATCTATGGCCCGATCGGCCACGCGGTCGACACCTTCGCCGTTATCGGCACGCTGATTGGTGTGGCGACCTCCCTCGGCTATGGCTCCATGCAGGTGAACGCAGGCCTGAACTATCTGTTTGGCGTGCCTGTCTCCACCAACATTCAGATCCTTCTGATCGTTGTGATCTCGCTGATGGCGACAGCCTCTGTGTTCTCCGGCCTTGACCGCGGCGTGAAAAAGCTCAGTGAGCTGAACCTCATGCTGGCTTTCAGCCTGTTGGTGCTGATCCTGATCGTCGGCCCAACAGTGACGCTGCTGCAGACCTTGGTGCAGAACGCCGGTTCTTACCTCGGTGACTTGGTGAACAAGACATTCAACCTCTATGCCTACGATCGCAAGGACGCCTGGCTGGGGGGGTGGACCCTGCTCTACTGGGGCTGGTGGATTTCCTGGTCACCATTTGTTGGCACGTTTATCGCCCGCGTTTCCCGTGGCCGAACCATTCGCGAGTTCCTCGTCGGCATCTTGTTTGTGCCAACCGGTGTTGCGCTGATCTGGTTCACCATCTTCGGCAACAGCGGCATTGACCTTATCATGAATGGCGGGGCCACCGATCTGGCGGAAGCGGTCAACACGGACGTGTCCGTGGCGCTCTTCAAGTTCTTTGAATACATGCCTTTGACAGAAATCCTGTCCGGCATTGCCATCATTCTGGTTGTCGTGTTCTTCGTGACCTCTTCGGACTCCGGCTCACTGGTCATCGACAGCCTCACCTCTGACGGCGTTACCGATGCCCCGGTATGGCAGCGCATTTTCTGGGCTCTGCTTCAGGGTGTTGTGGCCATTGTGTTGTTGTGGGCGGGCGGTCTGGCTGCTTTGCAAACGGCAACCATCGTCAGCGCGCTGCCATTCGTTCTGGTCATGCTGGCCATGTGCTTTGGCCTTTACAAGGCGCTTCAGGATGATGCGCTGCGCATGCGCAACCTGCAAAACCACCACACCACGGTGCAATACACCAAAACGACGGTGGATTGGCAAAGCCGCATCCGCAGCCTGAACTCTCGTCCGACCCGGCGCGACGCCAACCATTTCTTGCGCACCGTTGCAAGACCTGCGTTGGAAAACGTCCGTTCCGAGTTTGATGAGCAGGGCTTCCGGGTCAAGTTGACCGGCATCACGAACCTGCGTCTTGAAATCCAGCAGGCGGACGAGAACGTCTTCGTCTATGCCCTGCGCAAACGCTACTTCACCACGGCCCTCGCAATGGGTCCGGGTGAGCTGGTGATGGATGAAGACACCGAAGAAGCCGAGGACAGCCGCGCAGAAGAAGATGACGGCACCTTCTACTACCGTGTGGAAGTGTTCCTTGAGCAAGGCGGTCAGGAGTACGACGTGATGGGCTACACCGAAGAGCAGATCATTGCTGATGTGGTGACCCAGTACGAACGCTACCTGCAATACCTGCACTTGTCTCACGCCGAGCTGGTGTAACCAACGCCAAGGCACCTTGTCTTTGAAAAAGAAAAAGCCCGGATCGTGGCAGATCCGGGCTTTGTTTTGTGGGGGTGGCGCTCCCCACAAAAAGCATGCGTCTTCTGTGGCGGAAGACGGATGCAAAGTACAGGGTTCGTCAGTCGGAAAGCTCTGATCGAACCTGTGTCAAAGGCTAGTCAATATAAATGTGCACACTTCCGTGGGCTGGGCTGGAAATTGAATGCCCGTTTAATATGGAGACAACATAAATCGGCGGCGCACTGCTTCGCATGATGCAATTGCACTATGCAGGTCGAAAAAATGCACTCTATCCATTATTCTTTTGGTCTAGTTCGCGCTGAAAAACACCCGTTCCTACGATCACTGGGTAAGTGATGTTCGCTTATTGAGAGCATAGCGCAGCACCAACCGGCCGCAGGAATCGTCAGGCTTTATCTTGGCCCCAAGAAAATCGGCCCGAATGCGCTGAGATGGTCCCGACAAGGCGCACAAGCTCCGTTTGCGAGTTGACGCCAACCCGGCCCGTGGCATTTTGCATGTGATTGCGCGCCGTGTTGTAGGACATGCCCAGGCTGTCCGCTGTCTCCCGTAGGGTCGCCCCATTGGCAAGGCCCAGCACCAACTGGCTTTGTTTGTGGGTCAGGCCCAACAGGCGCTGGATCAACTCCTCATCGGCCTGTGGCAGGTCTCTCGGATCAAACAGGGTTATCAGTGCAAGGTCTCCCTCCACCATGAAGAACCGATGATAATCCGGCGCATCGTAGAGCGAGTGGAGCGGCAGGCCGGAGAGCATGATGCCGGGCGCGAAGGCATTGGTCAGCATGATTGGCCCTGCGGGCAAGCGCTTGGTCAACGTTTGCACCAAAAGGCTTTCAAGCAGCAGATGATCCTCACTGCGGATGGCAACAAGTTGTTTGCTGCGCGAAAGCTGAAGAAGAGGCGAGGTGCGAAGGTACTGCTCTGCGCTCTTGTTCATCACCTTCACCACACCGCCTTTTGCCACAATGAAGGAGGGCGTTGGCAACTGATTGAGCCAGAACGTTTCGGCTTTCATCAGCGCCTCTTCGGCCCGTCGCGCATTCATTTCCAAGGACAGCTGATAGGCAGACTGCGCAAAAGGCATCAGGCGCTCTAAAGTACCCTCAAGGTCAAAGAGAGCACTGCCATTAAATCCTCGTGGGAAATTGACATTGATCTGCGCGGTGTTCACGCCCTCGCGCTTCAATATGATGGCGCTGGAGTTCTCAATGTTGTTGTGCCTGCGCAAAAATTCATGGTTGTACTCGGTGTTCTCAAGCTGGGAGAACTGCGCGTATCGGTTGAGCCGCATCAGCTCTCCGAGTGGCGCTTTTAGCAGCGCTGCGCTGTTGGGGTTGCCATGGGCTACCCTTGCGAAATCCTGAAGGAATGTGGGCGCGGCATTCAAGGTTTCAACATAGGGGTATTCTTGCCCATTACCGCCTTGATTCTGAAGCCGAAAAACAAAAATCACCTCATCGTAGCGTTTGGCAAGCGGGCGCAACGCATCTGTGAGATGCCCGCCGGTCATGACGGCACCGTACATGCCCTGTACGATTTGAGAGGTGAGTTCATCCATTCCAATTTGCCCCAGCGTATTGCGCTACAAACCGTGTGCAATCCCACAGTTTTGTCACAATTCATAAATGGCACAAGTGGAACGATGAAGTTACATCTGTTGTCCACATTAGCTTGGAGAAAACTACTTTTTGGAAGAAAATTGCCCAGCATGAGCTGAAATCGCACTGACCACCCGAACCAGCTCGGTTTGAGAGTTCAATCCTGCCCGTCCTGCCGCATTTTGAATGTGATTGCGGGCTGTATTGTAAGAAATGCCAAGGCTGTCTGCGCTCTCTCGCAGCCCCCGCCCCTTTGCCAGTTCAAGGATCAGTTTCGTCTGTTTGTCGGTGGTGCCCAAAATGCCGCCAACCAACTCCTCCGGTGCTTGTTGAACATCGGCAGGATCAAACAGTGTCAGCAGCATGTGTGTGCTGTCCGCCATGAAGAAGCGGTGGTAATCCGGTGCCTCATAGAGCCCATGCAATGGCAGGGCTTGCGCCATCACACCCAGCCCCTTGGGATGGTTCAGCACCATCGGGCCAACCGGCACATGCTGTGTCAGGCAGGTAGCGACCATATCCTGCAAGTTCTGCTCATGGTCCGTGAGGGAGGCATTCAACATGTTGTGCCTGTCCAACCACAACATCGGGGAAGCCTTCAAGAAGCGTGTTGCCGCCTCGTTGAACGCCTTCACCTTGCCGCCTTTGCCAAGAATGAAGGCCGGCGTGGGAATCTGCTCAAGCCAAAACCGACCGCAAACGTCAATCGCCTGCTCTTGCTGGCGCAAGTGCATTTCATGGGCATAGGAATAGGCAGAGCGCAAAACGGGCACAATGCGCTGCATGGTGCTGCGCAGCTCATCATAGGAGTTGCCGTTATAGGCCTTCGGAATGTTGGCGACCACTTGGGCGGTCTTGGTGCCCTCGCGGCGCAAGATCACCCCAACGGCTTTGGAAATCCCGTTATGCCTGATCAGGAACTCGCGATTGTAGGGCGTCTCCTCCAGCTCGCGGAAATCCTTGTAGGCGTTGAAATCCACCAGTTCATCAACCGGAGCCTTCATCAAGATCGGTGCCAGCGGATTTTGATGCGCGACACGGATGAAGTCGTCCATATAGGCCTGTGTGCCGTTGACGATGAAGGCATTCATATTAGCGTTTTGCGGTACCGTGTGGTCTTGCAACCGACCGGTAAACACGACCTCATCATGCTGGGACGTAAACGGCCGCAGTGCTTCCGCCAACGGACGCCCAGTCAGCATGGCATCATAGATCTGATGCATGAGCACGGTGTCTAGAGCTGTCATTTCAGCGCTTCTACCCCAAGTGAATGCCTTGCAATTTAATCAAATTGCCTGCTTATCCTGTGCCGAAACTGACCACGCTCAGCTGCGGCCCCGGTCCGCCCCTGCCCGCATCATGGTAAAGCACAACCCAGCGACAGCATAGTTCAATATGCTGATTTGCATACTGGCGATATGGGAAAAAGCGTAGGCAAATCACCCCATAGGGGGAGTCGGGACAAAGGAATCGTGGTTTCGCTTTTTATTTCAACCTATAAGCGCCAAGCGTCTGTCACAGACAGCTGCTAAAACAGGGTTAATAAAGCGTTTCAAATGACCCGCCGAAAGGCGGCCTAGCGTCAACCCTTTTTTTGACCAAATCCAAATCCACGACAAATTTCCGCCGCAATCCCTCAGAGATGTTGGGTTTTCCTGAGTTAGTATCTACTACATATTGTTTTCCAGAGGCTATTGGGGGGATGAAGAGGCCGTTCGAATTTCACCCCATTGGAGCCACCCGTGAAACCTCAAGTCATCAAGCGTGACGGCTGTCGTGTGCCGTTTGACCCTGTCCGCATCAAAGACGCCGTGCTAAGCGCAGCACCTGCATCTGAAGGTATGGGCGAGGCTTATGCACAAGATGTAGCGCAGGCGGTGACCGAGCAGCTCAATGCTGCTGATGAGGTGAACATCGACGCGATCCAGAACGCGGTTGAAGACATCCTGATGGCCGGTCCGCACAAGGCCGCAGCCCGTGCGTACATCGAGTACCGTCACGACCGGGATATCGCCCGCGAGCGCTACAGCAAGCTGAACGAGGAAATTCGCGGGCTCATTGACCAGAGCAACGCGGAAGTGCTCAACGAAAACGCCAACAAGGACGGCAAGGTCATCCCGACCCAGCGCGACCTGTTGGCGGGCATTGTCGCCAAGCATTATGCCAAGCGCTACATCTTGCCCCGCGACATTGCCAAGGCGCACGAGACCGGCGAGATCCACTATCACGACATGGACTACGCCCCGTTCTTTCCCATGTTCAACTGCATGTTGATTGATCTGGAAGGCATGCTGACCGGCGGCTTCAAGATGGGCAATGCGGAAATCGGCACGCCCAAGTCCATCTCCACCGCCACCGCTGTCACGGCCCAGATCATCGCGCAGGTTGCCAGCCACATCTATGGCGGCACCACCATCAACCGCATTGATGAAGTGCTGGCCCCCTATGTATCGGCTAGCTTTGAAAAGCACCTGGAAGTGGCTGAAAAGTGGGAGGTCAAGAACCCGCGCGCCTATGCGGAAGACCGCACGGAGAAGGAATGCTACGACGCGTTCCAGTCGCTGGAGTACGAAGTCAACACGCTGCACACGGCCAACGGCCAGACCCCGTTCGTCACCTTGGGCTTTGGCCTTGGCACCTCCTGGCAGTCCCGTCTCATCCAGAAATCCATCCTGCGCAACCGCATGGCGGGACTTGGCATCAACGCCAAGACAGCGATCTTCCCGAAGCTGGTGTTCACCATCAAGGATGGCCTGAACCTGCGCAAGAACGACCCGAACTACGACATCAAGCAGATGGCGCTGGAATGTGCGTCCAAGCGCATGTACCCGGACATCCTGAACTACGACAAGGTTGTGGAGGTTACCGGCTCCTTCAAGGCACCCATGGGCTGCCGCTCGTTCCTCAATCCCTATGAGGAAGAGGGCAAGGAAATGCATGATGGCCGCAACAACCTGGGCGTGGTCAGCCTCAATCTGCCGCGTATCGCGCTGGAAGCCTACGGCAAGGAAGAGCGGTTCTTCCAGCTCCTCGATGAGCGGCTGAAGCTGGCGCGCCGGGCCCTCGACACCCGCATCGAGCGCCTGAAGGGTGTGAAAGCGCGTGTTGCGCCAATCCTTTACATGGAAGGCGCGTGCGGCGTTCGCCTCAAGGCTGACGACGACATCTCCGAGATTTTCAAGAATGGGCGCGCCTCCATTTCTCTCGGCTACATCGGCCTGCATGAGACCATCAACGCGCTTTATGGGGGGCAAGGACACATCTACGACAGCGAGGCGCTTCAGGAAAAGGGTCTTGAAATCGTTCGCCGTCTCAAGGCCGCCGTTGATCAGTGGAAGGAAGAGACAGGCTACGCCTTCAGCCTCTATTCCACCCCATCAGAGAACCTGTGCAGCCGCTTCTGTGCGCTGGACACCAAGGCGTTCGGCATGCTCGACGGCGTCACCGACAAGGGCTACTACACCAACTCGTTCCATCTGGACGTGGAGAAGAAAGTTTCGCCCTACCACAAGATCGAGTTTGAACAACCCTACCCGGAAATCGCGTCCGGTGGTTTCATCTGCTACGGCGAGTTTCCAAACATGCAGCGCAACATCGAAGCACTGGAAGATGTCTGGGATTTCTCCTATGACCGCGTGCCCTACTACGGCACCAACACGCCCATCGACGAGTGCTACGACTGCGGCTACACCGGCGAGTTTACCTGCACCAGCAAGGGCTTCCAGTGCCCAAGCTGCGGCAACCGCAACCCCGGCCGCGTTTCCGTGATCCGCCGTGTCTGCGGCTATCTGGGCAACCCGGATGCACGCCCTTTCAACTTCGGCAAGCAGGAAGAAGTGAAGCGGCGCGTCAAGCACCTCTGAACGCCGTTTGACACCTAGAGGTTCCGATGAATTTCCATCAGTATTATCCAATTGATGTGGTCAATGGTCCCGGCACGCGCTGCACCCTGTTCGTCTCTGGGTGCGCACACAAGTGTCCGGGGTGCTATAACGCGCGCACCTGGAAGCCGGAGAGCGGCGCACCATTCACCAGCGCGGTTGAAGACCAGATCATCGCGGACCTGACCGACACCCGCATCAAGCGGCGGGGTCTGTCCCTGTCCGGTGGCGACCCGCTGTTCCCGAGCAACGTGGAAGCCATCGCCAATCTGGTGGCCCGTGTGCGCCGGGAAGCGCCGGGCAAGGACATCTGGATGTGGACCGGCTACACGCTGGAAAGCATGACCAGTGCACAGCGCGAGGTGCTGCACGACATCGACGTGCTGATCGACGGCAAATTCATTCAAGCGTTGCACGATCCACGCTTGAAATGGCGCGGCAGCGCAAACCAACGCATTATCGACGTACAGGATCAAGGCGTTGAGGATTGCACGTTTGTCCCGTCGCGCGACGCCCTTTTCTCGCTGTCTGTTCCCCCATGCCCGCAGGCCGTTGCGGCGGAGTAATCCCCGCCGGATGGGGGCATAACTCAACACGGCTTTAAGCATTTAAAAACGCTAGGGCTAATTTGTTCCGGTGTTTTATCGTGGATTCACCTCTGAACTCCTAATCTTGCGCAACAACAAGAACAGGAGTTCAGAGATGAAAACCCTGCTGGCAGGAACATTCGCGTTCCTTGCGCTGTTTATTGTCCAGACTTCAGCGCAGGCGCAGTCTTTGGAAGGCAGCGTCTCGGTTGGCCACGCCCCGCTACCGGATGCCAATGTAACCCTTTGGCAAACAAACGGTTTGAACGGGCCAGAACAGCTCAACGTGACCACCACCAAGGCGGATGGCAGCTTTTCCTTCAAGCAATTTGATGCAATCTCGGCACAGGGCAGCTTCTATCTTCTGGTCACAGCACAAGAGAACAAGAACCTTCTTCTCCTGTCGGTTCTGGGCACAGAGTTTCCAGAGAAGGCGGTGGTGAATGAGCTGACAACCGTTGCCAGCGTTTTCACCCACGCCCAGTTCCTCAAGGACCACAAGCTGGTCGGTACACCGCTTGGCCTTTCGATCGCAGCGCGCAACACCCCCAATCTTGTAGACCCCGCCACAGGAACGTGGGGTGATGCGCTGCTCGATCCGCTCAACAGCACGCAGAGCACCACACTGGCCAAGCTGAACACCATGGCGTCCCTGCTGACAGCCTATGCCCTTTCCAAGGATTTGGACTGGACAGGAACCTATCAAGATCAGGTAGACGCCACACCGGCTGATAAAACCGCCGCCCGCACCACACTGGATGTGGCGGTAACGCTGGCACGGGCACCTTGGCAAAATGCAGAGCAGATTTTCAAGCTGTTTGAGACTGCCTACCCCATGAAAGAGGGCCTGCTTCGGCGGCCTGCGCCGTTCCAGCCCTATCTCCAGTATGCGCCCGACGACTTTGCGTTGGTGCTGCGCTTTGCCGGGGGCGGAACTTACGCGCCGGGGCGTCTGGCCATTGATGCGCAAGGCAATGTGTGGAGCGGTCAGAACTGGATGCCCGGTTCCCAGTCCAGCGTCGTGCACAACATTGGCGGCGGCTTGACCAAACTGGCACCCGATGGAACGGCCCTTTCACCGCCCATCACGGGCTTTACTGGCCAGCGCGTGGATGGCGTGGGCTGGGGCACGGGTGTTGACCAGACCGGCATCTGGGTGGCAGCCCTGAACAGCACCATCAGCAAGTTCGACTTTGACGGCAACCTGATTGGCACTGAAAAGGACGCAGACCTTACCGGCCAACTGGGGGAACTGATGGGGGTCGCAACCGCGCCCAATGGCGATGTTTGGATTGCCGATGGCTCCAAGGACCAGCTGGTCCATTTTCCGGGAGGAGACACCAAACAGGGAAAGCTGGTTCAAGTTGAAGGCCTGAAGTCGCCCTTTGGCATCGCTGTTGACGCGGAAAACCGGGTCTGGGTGAGCAACTCTCAGTCCAACACCGTGCTGCGCTTTCCTGCCGATGATCCCAGCGCCGTTGAAAGCTACAGCGTGGGCACCGGTGTGCGCGGGGTGGCGCTGGATTCCTCCGGCAACCTGTGGGTCGCCAGTCTGCTGGATGTGGGGGCGGAGCCGCCCGCCATTCCCGCTGGAACGCCCATCATGAAGCAGTTCGAGCTGCTGGCAAAGTCCATGGAAAAACAGCTTGTTGGCGGTGAAAGCTCCGGCGTTGTCAGTTTGATCAGCCCGTCTGGTGAACAGGTTCATCCAAAGGGCTTTAACGGCGATGGCAAGATCAACGTCCCGTGGGGCGTTTCCGTGGATGGCCACGATGATGTCTGGCTCGGCAATTTTGGTGGACGCGGCGTCGCGCTTCTGGCGGGCGTCAAACGCAGCGATGAAATGCTGGATGTTGATCCGGGCGATGTGGTTCACATTTTCCAAAGCGGAAGCATTCAGATGGTAACGGATGTTGCCATCGACCCGGCAGGCAACGTCTGGCTTGCCAACAACTGGAACGATGCCGAGGTTGTGGTGAGTGACGACCCCAGCCGCCCTTCCTCCACCTGGGCTGGCGGCACCGGCATCGCCGTGATTTACGGCGCGGCCAAGCCGGTCGAGACCCCGGTGATGGGGCCCGTAACCGTTCCCGTTCAATAAGTTAGCCGGGTACATCTTTTCGATCTCACGCGGCGAGCGCACGCGCCGCGTAAACCCTAGTTCAAACAGCTTGGTGCTTTTTGCCGTTTAAGCGCTATAGTTTTTCGCAAAAAGGCCGGAGAATGCCGATGATAACCGCTGTGCGCCAACTGATTGGCGCTCTAGCACTACTTGCCCTTGTCCCCGTACCGAGTTGGGCCGCCCAGCTTCAAGGCGTCGCCACGCTTGGCGGCGAACCTCTGGTGGCGTCCCCGGTGATCCTCTGGCAAACCGATGGCGAGGCAGGGGCCGACCAGCTTGGGGCCGCTGTGACCGATGAGAACGGCAGCTTCACCTTTTCCCGGCTCGACGGGGCTAATGAGGACGGGCTGTTTTACCTGACAGCCGCCCACGTGGAGAACAATCAGGTGATGTTGATGTCGGCCATTGGGCCGCGCTTGCAGGAGCAGGTTTTCATCAACGAGCTGACCACCATTGCCACCATCTTCACCCATGCCCAGTTTATGAACGGGGTGGACATTCGCGGCAACCAGCGGGGCCTTCTCATTGCCGCTGCCAACATGCCCAATCTGGTGGACCCACTCACCGGCACGTGGGGTGAGGCCGTGCTGAGCCCGCTGAACGCTAGAGAAAACAACAGTCTTGCCAAGCTCAACACCCTTGCCAGCCTGATCACGGCCTATTACCGCACTGAGGATGAGGTCTGGGCCGATGCCTTTGAGCGTCTGGCCTTGCCCGTTCAGCAGGACCGCTCTGTGCACCCCACCACCATTGATGTGATTGCAGCCATTGCCCAGCAGCCATGGATTGGGGCACCAGACATCTATGACCTGTTTGACCGGGCCTTTCCGGTGCCCGAAGGCGGCCAGCGCCGGGAGGCCCCGTTCGTGCCTTACCTTGATTTCCGACCACGCGACTTTGCCATGATCCTCGCTTTTGCCGGAGGCGGCATCAACGCGCCTGCGCGGCTGGCCGTAGACCGCTGGGGCAATGTGTGGAGCGGCCAAGTGTGGATGCAAGGCTCCCTGTCCTCTCCGGGGCAAAACATTGGCGGCGGCCTTGCCAAGCTCGGCCCCAATGGTGAGCCCAAATCCCCCGCGCCAACAGGATGGACCGCTGGCGATCTCAACGGGGTGGATTGGGGCGTGGCCAACGCCTACGACGCCATTTGGGTGGGGTCATTGAACGGCGAGATTTCGAAATTCAATTTCGCCGGAGACCTCATCGGCACCTCTGAAGATTCCAAGCTGAATGGCGAGATACAGCAGATTACGGGCGTTTCCGGCGCAGCAAGTGAAGACGTCTGGGCCGCTGACGCCCAAGGCAATCAGCTGATCTACTTTCGAAATGGCAACACGGAGAACGGCAAGATCATCGTTGTCGATGGGCTCGACCGTCCCTTTGGCGTGGTGGTGGATGACGAGGACCGCGTTTGGGTTGGCAACGGCGGCAGCGATACGGTGCTGCGTTTCAATGCGGGCGACCCTTCCAAGGCAAAGAGCATCAAGGTGCCCAATGCGCCGCGCGGCCTTGCCATAGACTCCCTTGGCAACATCTGGGTGGCCAGCGCTTTGTCGCCTGACACGCCGCTGCCTGAGCCTCGGGAAGGCGAGCCTGCCCTTTCAACGTTTGACCGGATCATTGAGCAGTTCCTTGCGGAAAAAGACAGCCATGCCCCGCAGGGACGCATTTATGCCATTCGGCCCGATGGTGAACTGATCACGGCAGAGGGATTTGCCGGTGATGGCGCGCTGGACATGCCATGGAGTGTGAGCGTTGACGGCAACGACGATATCTGGATCGCCAGCCTCTGGAACCGCAGCGTTGTGCTGATGGCAGGCGTCACCCGCGGCGAGACCTCCCTCAACACCCAAGTTGGCACCGTGCTGCACAGCTTCCAGAGCGGCAGCATAAAAGGCGTGACCGACGTGGCCACGGACACCGCCGGGAACCTTTGGATCGCCAACACCTGGGATGACTTCTCGCAGGCCCCGGAAACCTCCAATCTGGTGGGCCCGCGCAAGATTTGGCGCGGTGGCGGTACGCTGGCCGTTATCTACGGTGTGGCAACACCTGTTCACACGCCCATCATTGGCCAGACACGGCGTCCTTGACCCCTCTGTCTGCCGTTCCTGCAAAGCGCGGGCGCCCGCCCGCAGTCCTTGGCTTGCTGTCTTCGGCCCCAGCTTGTCCCTGCGCCCTGTGCCCCGCACCTCAGCGCAGCGGGGATAGCTTTTTTCAATGCCCGGAAAGCATTCGGAAACCACGTTTGAAACAGGTCTGGTTATCCCCTTCACACCAAGCAAAACGGCGGGTCTTCGCCTCTTGGATAGCTGGGAAGGAGAACAACAAATGCCCTATCCCCTCACCATGGCGGCCAACCCAGAAGCGCTGGCACCGGGTCAAATCGCCTTTTCGGAGACCTCCATTCAAACCACGCCAATGGCTTCAAGCCTCGGCATTGCCTGCAGGTGCGGATACTGGATGGCCGTGGCGCACCTGCCCCTTGTCATCACCTACGCCGCAGAAGGTGCCTTGGTGGCGGAAGTCTTTGATCGCACCGCAGCCCCTGAGATCTTTAAAGGTTTCCAGATGTTCGCCCGGATGAGGGCGGACCAGCGCTTTGATGAAACGGTTTTCTTCGGCAGCGTTTCCGGCTGGGGCTGTCAGGCGGTCGGCTATACGGAGCTGCGCGGTTTCTTCGAAGGGGCCTCGACCCGTTTTGCCCTTCAAGACGAGGAAGACGGCACGTACAAGGTGCAGATCACAGAGAACGCCCTGTCAGTTATGCCCCTTTGAAAGGGGGAGAAACGAAAGCCCCGCCTGAACAAGCCCGGAGCTGCCAAACCCGGCAGCTCTGATATACCAAAAACGGGGTACTAACCAAAAATCATTCTCATATTAGCGTCTTCACGAGAAAGTTGAACGCGACAGCGCAAGCCCGCTAGAACAACTTCCCTTCACCAATACCCCGTATGGAATGAGATTGTAGAAATTGCGTAGCAATAGAATGCATTTCCAACATTTTTCTCTGAACTAGGTTTTACTGCTTTTCTTATTACCCCTTACGGCCTCCTATGGGAATTTTATTCCAAAGCCGCTATATAGAGCCCAACGCACTTCATCACTCAAGCAATCAAGGTTTAATCATGCGTGCTCTTGTTGTAGCAGCGGCTCTTTTGACCGCGATCCCGGCAGCTCAGGCTGACACCATCCGCGTTGGCATGTCCGGCGGCTATTTCCCATTCACCTTTGTTCAGCAGGACAAACTTCAGGGTTTTGAGGTGGATGTCATGAACGCTGTTGGCGAAGTCACCGGCGACGACATCGAGTTTGTGACCATGAGCTTTTCCGGTCTGGTTGGGGCGCTTGAAGCTGGCCGCATCGACACCATTGCCAACCAGATCACCATAACGCCAGAGCGCGAAGCCAAGTTCACCTTTACCCAGCCCTACGTTTATGACGGTGCGCAGGTCGTGGTGAAGGACGGCAACCAGGACGAAGTAACCGGCGTTGAGGCCCTGAAAGGGCGCTCCGTTGCGGTGAACCTGGGCTCCAACTTCGAGCAGCTTCTGCGCGAACTGCCCTATGCAGACGAGATCGACATCAAGACATACGAGAGCAATCTGGCACAGGAAACCGCTCTGGGCCGTGTTGATGCCTTCGTCATGGACCGTGTGAGCGCTGCACAGTTGATCAAGGAAACACCGCTGCCGCTGGCCCTTGCTGGCGAGCCCTTCTCCGAGATCCGCAACGCGCTGCCATTCCGCTCTGACGATGAGAGCAAGGCGCTGGCAGAAAAAGTGGACGCCGCCCTCACCACGCTGAAGGAAAACGGCAAGCTCGCCGAAATCTCCCAGAAGTGGTTCGAAGCGGACATCACCAAGAACTAAGAGGGCCTCTGCTTCCTCCCAAGCAGCAAGCCCCCAAGCGTAGAGAGTATCCTGATGCGAGCGCTCGACTTTGAGTACATGCTCGGGCTGGTGCCCGTGCTCCTGAAATACGTGCCCCTCACCCTTGGCATGGCCTCGGTATCGATGGCACTGGCGCTCGCATTGGCCTCTCTGCTTGCGATTATCCGCGTGGCGCGCATTCCGGTTCTGGATGGCATCACGCGGGTGTTCATCTCCTTCTTTCGCGGCACACCGCTCTTGGTTCAGCTGTTCCTGTTCTATTACGGCTTGCCACAGCTGCTGCCGATCCTGACAGCACTGGACGGCGTAAGCGCCGCGATCATCGGCCTGACCCTGCACTTTGCCGCTTACATGGCAGAAAGCATTCGCGCCGCCATCCTTGGCGTGGACCGCAGCCAGTGGGAAGCCTCCAAGGCCATAGGCATGTCCATGGCGCAGATGATGCGCCGGATCATCCTGCCTCAGGCCTCCCGCGTGGCCGCACCAACGCTGGTCAACTACTTCATCGACCTGATCAAGGGCACCTCGCTGGCGTTCACCCTTGGGGTGACCGAGTTGATGGGGGCAGCCCAGAAGGAAGCGGCGGGCAGCTTCCTCTACTTTGAAACCTTCATCGTGGTCGCCGTGTTCTATTGGGTGATCGTTGAAGTGCTCTCCCTCTTCCAGCAGCGCCTGGAAGGCAGACTGTCGAAGGCATTTGTACGATGATCAAGATCCGCGGCCTCACCAAGATTTATAATGGCACGCCTGTGCTGAACGGCATCGATCTGGATATCGAAAAGGGCGAACGCATTGTCATCATTGGCCCTTCAGGCACAGGCAAGTCGACGCTGCTGCGCTGCCTGAACTTTCTCGACACGCCGGATGGCGGAGAAATCATCTTCGATGATGAAACCATCGACGTGACCAAGGCCAGCCCGAAGGACATTCAACGCCTGCGCCTGCGCACCAGCTTCGTGTTTCAGAACTACGCCCTGTTTGCCAACAAGACCGCCCGCGAGAACATTGCCGAAGGTCTTTATACCGTGCGCAAGTGGGGCCGTGAGGAGGCACTGAACAGAGCGGATGAGATCCTTGCCACCATTGGCCTCGCAGACAAGGCGGACGCCTATCCTGCCGCGCTTTCGGGTGGTCAGCAGCAGCGCGTTGGCATTGGACGCGCCATGTCTGTTGATACGGACCTGATGCTGGTGGACGAGCCGACCTCCGCACTCGACCCGGAATGGGTGGAGGAAGTGCTGCAGCTCATGAAACGGGTCGCCGACCAGCACCGCACCATGCTGATCGTTACCCACGAGATGAGCTTTGCCAAAGACATCGCTGATCGGGTGATCTTCATGGAAGGCGGCCGGATCGTCGAGCAAGGCCCACCCTCAAAGATCTTCTCTGCACCGGAGGATGATCGGACCAAGGCATTCCTGCGCAAAGTGTTGCCAAGCGCTTCCTGACGTTACGTAGTTTTGTATTTCTTAGGTGTTGTTAAGGCGCTCAACTCAACTAGTATTAGAATAAATTCCATTTTCGGGTTTATTCTTGGATTGAGTTGGGTGCCCAATGAATATTGATCGCATTTCTTCTGTTGGCGCGACTGTAATCGCACTTGTTGCGTTGTTTGCAAGCCAGTTTCCGCCGCTCTACACCTACTTTCAGCAGGGTGAGATTGAAGAGAGCGAACTTGCCGATTTTGCGCTTCGCTGCGGAAAGTGGGGTGTGTTTGCCACGGCCAAAATCCCCTATCAGAACGTGGGAGATGGCTATGCGACCGTGCTTTCCATGCGATTGGCCATTGCCGACAGCAGCGGCAAAGTTGTGGCCGCTTTTCAAGACCCCGGCGTTCAGTCCGAAACCAAAGTGGATATGCTTGCCCGGCCCGTGTTTGAACCCTTTGTCAGCCGCGGTATAGCGCCGACGGAACAATGGGTTGCCAGTGCCGTCTATCAGCCAGACTGGTCGAGCCAGAACATTGAAACCTTCCGCATTTTGTTTCAGCGGCTGGAGAGTGCCATCGAGTACGCTGATCTCTCGTTGGATTCAGAGCCCGCCTACGATGTCGACCCGGAGATCACCGAGAATCTGAGCAAGGCTTATGAGCCCATGATCACGTGGGCTCAAAAAGGCGAGTACAGCATTGTGCTTGAAACGATCTGGAACGATGAGGATGGCGAGCGCCATACCATTCAAAGCACTACATCTTTTTCATTGGATGCCAACGAAGCAGCAGCACTCCAACGCTACTACACTGCGGACAATCTGAACCAAAACCCAGATTTCTTTAACTCCTGCAGGATTGCGCCGGACCTGAAAAGAATAAGCTACTCCTCTTAGCGCCTGGCAAGACACGAGGCGCGGTGTACCGCGCCTTTCGCCTTGCTATCCTTTGTCGTCCACGTACCACATGCGGGACAACGACTGATCCTTGCGCAAGAAGTGGTGATAAAGCGCCGCCACAACATGAAGCGCCAGAAGGCCCATCAGCAAACGCACGCCGAGGCCATGACCCGCCCGGGGGCCAACTTCAGTAAAGTCTGGCAGAGGCCCAGCCGTGACATCAAACAGCACATCCGCGGCGCCGGTAAGTGCCATCATGCCAATGCCACTGATGCACACGAACAGGATCAGGACGTAAGTTAGCGTGTGAACAATCCGCGCCAACCGGTTTTGCAAAGCGTTACCCTCTTGCGCAGGCGCTGGCTTGCGGTCCGCCACCAGCCACCAACCAATACGCAGCACAGTGAGCACCAGAATGCCGAGCCCCATGGGCACATGAGCGGCCAAAATGGTCTTGCGCGCCACTTCGGAGGACGCATAGCCCGACAAGAAGCCGGAGGTGAGCAATGCAACGATCACCGCAGCGCTCAGCCAATGCAGAGTAACAGCAACAGTGCCGTACTGGTTCGGGGTGCTTTTCATGTCCGTCCTCATTTATTTATATAGTATGCTATATATCATAAACATAGCATGCTATGCAACTCTGTGTTAGACAGAGCCATGGAGTTTTCTAAAAACCGATCTGCCGGATACTTGGCCAACCTCATGGCGCGTCTGTTTGCCGAAGGCCTTTACGAGCGCATTCGCCCGCTTGGCATTTCGCCCGGCCAGTTCCCTGCCCTTCTTGAACTCTGGGAGCGGGGCAGCTGCACACAAGCCGATCTCGTTCGGGCCACAGACGTGGAGCAAGCCACCATGGCTGCCACCTTGAAGCGCATGGAACGCGATGGCCTCATTCATCGCAAACCCCACCCGGATGATTCCCGCGCGCGTGTCATTTTCCTCAGTGAGAAAGGCAAGGCAATTCGGGAGGCTGCCTATGAGGCGGCCAAAGCACAAAATAAAGCCGCCCTTGCGGGCTTGAGCGATGAAGAGGTGGAGCAGTTCATCGACCTGATGCTGAAGGTGATCGCCACCATGCGCAGCGAAAAAGAGCCCTAAACCCACAGCTCCAGCGGTTTTCCTTCACAAAAACACTGGTGATTTACGCAGGAACCATTAGAAGGCTGCGGATGCGCCCAGGCTGCTTCGCCTGTCAGCGCGTGAACCCGAAAAAGAAACGAATGCGCCCAGGTCTATTCCGCCTGTAAGCGCAAGGAGTTCCCTATGACACCCAATCAGATCTCAAGGCAGCGCCTTGAGGGCTTGTTCTTTCTCGCCCTGTTTGCGGCGTGTATTCCCACTTCCAACTGGATGCTTGCAAACGTTGGCACCGTGTGCCCGTCCAACGGCCCGTGCCTGATCCCTGTCGGCTTTGGCTTGATGGCACCAAGCGGCGTTGTTGTTGTCGGTGCGGCGCTTTTGCTCCGTGACCTGGTGCAGCGCCGCCTCGGCCTCAACTGGGCCATTGTGGCCATTGCCGTTGGTGCGCTGCTGTCGTGGATGGTGGCCCCACCTGCCCTTGTAATTGCCTCCGTTGTGGCGTTCCTGCTGTCGGAATTTGCCGATCTTGCCATTTTCACGCCGCTGCAACGACGCGGTTTGGTGCGCGCCGTGGTGCTGTCCTCGTTGGTGGGACTGGTGCTGGACAGCGTGATCTTTCTTCAGCTCGCGTTCGGCAATCTGGATTTTCTTCTGGAACAGATTGTCGGCAAGGCATGGGTCGTGTTTGCCAACATCCCATTGGTGGCGCTGATCCGTCGCTATGACGCCCGCCGTGGCCTGCAACCCGCTTGATCCCCCAATATACAGAGGCGAGACAATGACCCATTCCGAACAGGGCCTTGGCCAACTTGGCGTTTCCACCCCATTGCCACAGAGCCCGGAAGAAGCCGTGCTGGAGCGCGTGCCCAACCCACACGAAGACACGAACTATGTGACCCGCTTCACCATGCCGGAGTTCACTTCCATTTGCCCGGTAACCAGCCAACCGGACTTTGCCCACCTGGTGCTGGACTTTGTGGCTGACAAATGGCTGGTGGAGAGCAAGAGCCTGAAGCTCTATCTCCTGTCCTTCCGCAACCATGGCGCGTTTCACGAAGACTGCACAGTGGCGATTGGCAAGCGCATTGTAAAGCTGATCGAGCCGCGCTGGCTGCGCATTGGCGGTTACTGGTACCCGCGCGGTGGAATGCCCATTGATGTGTTCTGGCAGCATGGGGAAATCCCTGCTGGCACGTGGGTGCCAGATCAGGGTGTTCAGCCCTATCGCGGACGCGGATAACCAACCATATGGCTGCAAAACACGCTGCGCCGGTTTTCAGGAAGCCGGCGCACGCGCGCCCTTTACCCTAACGACAGCTTCAGTTTTTAGTTGTAGTGTTGCGCGCAACCTTGGGCTGATTTGGCCCCGACCAAGGAGCGTGCATGTTTGCCAAGCCGAAACTCCTCATTGCCCTTGCGCTTACTGCCTTCATCGCCGGATGGGGCCTTTATGATGTTGCCAGCCTTGCCGCCATCGCCACCGAGTTGGTGACCGTTCAGTTCACCTCTCGCGGATGGTTCATCATGCTTACGGTGAGCTTCCTGCTCCTCATCAGCTTTGCCATTGCGGTGAGCCGCTATGGCAACATCAAGCTGGGCGCGGATGACGACGAACCTGAGTTCGACGTGGTTTCCTGGCTGACCATGCTGTTTTCCGCTGGTATGGGGGTGGGCCTGCTGTACTGGGCAACCGCCGAGCCCGTAACCCATTTTCTGACCCTGACAGAGCAAACAGAAGAATCCTTTGCCGCAGACAAGGCGCTGTTTCTGACCAACTTTCATTGGGGCCTGCACGCTTGGGCCATCTACGCCATGACAGGGCTGGTGATTGCGTATTTTGGCTTTCGCAAGGGCGAGCCAAGCGTCATCGGGGCCCCCATTCGCCATGGCTTTGGTGATCATGTGCTCGTACGGGCCGTGGCCTGGCTGAGTGACCTGCTGGCGATCTTTGCCATTGCAATCGGCCTTGGCGGCTCAGTTGCCATGGGTGTGTTTCAAGTGCAGGAAGGGCTGAACATCATGTTTGGCCTGGAGGGTTCCGGCATGACCCTTACCGTCCTCGTGTTTGCAGCCTTGTGCCTGTGCTACTTTCCCGCGCTCGTGGTGGATCTGGGCAAAGGCATGTCGCTGTTGGCAAACCTTGCCATGGGCATAGCCATTTTGCTGCTTGTGTTCCTGCTGCTGGCAGGTCCAACCCACTACATCATGGGCGGGCTGGTGCAATCCATCGGCGAATACCTCTCCAGCGTGGTACCCCATGGCTTCCGAACGTTCACCTTCCTTGACGAGACGGTCAATGACTGGTTCCAAGCCTGGACGCTGAACTACATGGTATGGTGGCTGGCGTGGGCTCCGTTTGTGGGCGTGTTCATTGCGCGCATTTCCAAGGGCCGCACAATCCGCGAGTTCTTGTGCGGCGTGATTTTGGTGCCAACGGCGTTTTCTGTCATCTGGTTCGGAGTGTTTGGCGGCGTGGGCTTTCATGCTGCGCTGGTGGACACGGTACCCATTCTGGAAGTGACACGCACCAATCTGGATGCAGTGACTTACTACGTGCTCGACATGTTCCCCTTGCCGACCCTGACCAGCATCGCAGTAATCATCGCCACCTTCCTTTTCATTGTAACCAGTGTGGTGAGTGCCGCTTTCGTTCTTTCCATGTTTTCCTGCGAGGGGGATGTTAATCCGCCGTCGCGGGTCAAACTGGTCTGGGGCGTGATTTTGGGTGGGCTGGGCTTTGTGATGATCCTGACCGGAGACGTGGCCACGGTGAAAACAATCATCGCCCTTGGCGCACTGCCGTTTGTCTTTATCGTTTGCCTGCTGGTGGTCGCCTTCTTGAAAACCCTTAAGGCAGAGGAGAGTGTCAAATGAGCGAGTGGCTCGATACGATCATGAACATCGAGGTCTTCGCGTTCATCGCGCTTCTCGTGTGGCTGTACTTCGCCCCGATCGGAGTAGACAGCAAGGACCGCAAGGACAAACCGGACTGAAAAGCCATTCAGAACAACAGCGGTATCAACGTAAGCGCGTTGAACACTGAAAGCATGCTCAAGAGCACGAGACTGGCGGTGTTGAGGATCATCAACAAAACGATGAACCAGCGCTGCCAGCCCTGAAGCAGCAAGGCCAGATACATGTTGCAGAGTGTTAAGATCATGAAGAGCGCGAGCCCCGTGCTGCCGGGCAGCTGCGCGGCAAACACCGAATTGGGCAGCTCGAACAGCGAGTGCTGGGCCACCATGTAAAGGCCCGGCACAGCCACATTGATGAACACGGCATAGATTTGCCAGTTGTCGCGGACCTTGTTCTGCCCTGCCTTTTTCATCAGCGTCGTGCCCCCCACCAATGCTGCCTCTCCCCTTAATGTTTAGCGCCATTCAGCCAGCACCTACACATCGGGTATTTACTTAACACTTGAGACCGTTACCCTGCGCGGTCTTGCCGCATATACCTATCGAGTCGGGCCCCGCCATGTTCAAAAGCATTTCATCAACGGCAGTCTTCGCCGGTTTCCTTGCCGCATTTGTTGGCTTTGCCAGCTCCTTTGCGGTGATCATCCAAGGGCTGCGCCAGGTTGGAGCGACACCGGAACAGGCGGCTTCCGGTCTCATGGTCCTGTCCATCCTCATGGGCGCCCTTGCCATCCTTTTAAGCCTGAAAACGAAGATGCCCATCAGCATCGCATGGTCAACGCCCGGTGCCGCCCTGCTTGCCTCGTCCGCGCCTCTTGAAGGCGGCTTCGCGCTCGCGACCGGCGCTTTTGTGGTGGCAGGGCTTCTGGTGGTTGTGACCGCCTATTTTCGGCCTTTGGAGCGGCTGATTTCTGCCATTCCGACGAGCATTGCGCAGGCCATGCTGGCAGGCGTGTTGATGGTGTTGTGTCTGGCCCCCGTCAAAGCCGTGGCAAGCCTGCCGCTGGTCGCTCTGCCCATCGTGCTGACATGGCTTATCGTTGGCCGCATGAACAGGATCGCCGCTGTGCCGGCGGCTGTTGTTGCCACCGCCATTGCCATTTCCTTGACCAACGACCTTTCCGGCATGGCCACGGCCACACTGGTCGCAACGCCAATTCTTGTGTTTCCGGAGTTCAGTTGGGCCGCACTTGTGGGCATTGCCGTGCCGCTTTACATCGTAACCATGGCCTCACAGAACATCCCCGGCATGGCCATCCTGAACAGCTTTGGCTACAAGCCCCGCTCCGGCCCAACCATTGGGGCAACGGGGATTGCAACCATGATCGGCGGCCCTTTTGGGGCGCTGTCTGTCAACATGGCAGCCATTACCGCCGCCATGTGCGCGGGCGAGGAGGTTCACCCAGACCCTGCAAGGCGCTACTGGTCTGCCGTCTTCGGCGGTGTTCTTTACATTTTTCTCGGCATTTTTGCAGCGGCCGCGGTGGCGTTCATCTCACTCTCGCCGCCAATCCTGATCGAAGCGGTGGCTGGTCTCGCTCTCATCGGTGCGCTCACCGCTTCCATGAGCGGCGCGCTTAAAGACACCGAAAACCGCGAGGCAGCCATGGTCACATTCCTCATTGCCACATCCGGCGTTTCCGCGCTCGGCATTGGCAGCGCGTTCTGGGCGCTTCTGTTCGGCTGTGCAATGGTGGCACTGAACCGGGTCCGACACCGGAACCCCGCCTGAGCCGGGCCGGAATGCCCGCCGAATGTGCGCTTCGCCCCCTGTTGACCCTTGGCGCAAATCTCTATATTAGAATTATCTAATATTTAGAGCATCACGCAACAGCGCGAACGCGCCGTGCAAAGTGGACAGGGACATGGAAACGAGCTTTACCCCCCTCGCCTCGCTAGCGGGCGGCATCTTGATTGGTCTTTCGGCCGTGCTTCTTTATGCCGGTCTTGGCCGGATTGCGGGCATCAGTGGCATTGTGAGCCGCCTTCTGCCGCCATCCGGCAGTGCAAATGAACGCGGCTGGGAGGTGACCTTTATCATCGGCCTCATAGCCGCACCGGTGCTCTTTCAACTGCTGAGTGGCGGCCCAATCCAGCAGACCTTTACCGCAGGCTTGCCCCTGCTCGCCATTGCCGGAGTGCTGGTGGGCTTTGGCTCCGTTTATGGCAACGGCTGCACCAGCGGCCATGGGGTCTGTGGCATCTCCCGTTTGTCTGTGCGCTCCATTGCAGCAACGCTCACCTTCATGGCGACCGGTTTCATCACCGTGTTCGTTCTGCGCCATCTTGTTGGAGGCTGATCCCATGGCACGACTTTTTCTCGGCCTTGCAGCAGGCCTGATCTTCGGTTTCGGTCTGGCGCTTTCGGGCATGGACAACCCGGCCAAGGTGCAAAACTTCCTCGACCTTGCTGGCACGTGGGACCCAAGCCTCGCTTTTGTGATGGGCGGGGCAATCGCGGTGGCCATGCCTGCGTTTTTCTTCTTCAACAAGTTGGAAAAGCCATTGCTGGACAACAGCTTTCACCTGCCGCTCAAGGCCGCAGTGGACAAGCGCCTTCTGGCTGGCGCTGGCATTTTTGGCATTGGCTGGGGTTTGGGGGGCCTCTGTCCAGGACCTGCCCTGTCATCTGCCGGACTTGCAACGACAAGCGCACTTGTTTTTGTCGCCGCCATGATCATCGGCATGGCAGTGGCCCGCCGCGTTTAAAACGCCCCACTTCACCGGATGTCCTGCCGGGTTCGCCTCTTCTTCGTGGGAGGAGCGGGCCCCGGCCCTTGTGAAAGCCTGCGCAGATGATTAAGTATTTCTCCCAGTTACTCACTCAGCTGACTGGAGAAAAACGCGTGTCCATACGCCAGCTCACCCCTGACTTTTTTGTTGCCGGTCAGATTACGCCGGAAGATGTGCCTGCCCTTAAGGAGCACGGGTTCAACGCGCTGATCTGCAACCGCCCGGACGGGGAGGATTTTGGCCAACCCACCGTGGCCGAAGTGAACAAGGCCGCCGAAGAAGCCGGCATGGAATTGGTGTTTATACCCGTTGACCAAAGCTCTGACCTGATGACCGCCGCGCTTGAAATGGCTGAGGCAATCGACCGCCTGCCCGCGCCCGTGCTTGCCTACTGTCGCAGTGGCGCCCGGTGCACAACATTGTTTCAAGCAGCCCAATCCCTGCCCAAAGCAGGCTGAGCCGTGAACAAGCTGTTTCTCAGTTGAATTCCAAACTGGATTGCCCCCTGAAACCGCGCTAAACGGGTGAATGTGTTTCACCCAAGCGCCGGAACAGGAGCTCCCACAGTATGCGTCTTCTTCAGGAAATGGTCCAAGGCCTCAAGAACATACAGGCTGGCCTGCAGAAGCTGTCTCCGGCAAAACGCCTTACGCCAGAGGCCATGGCTTTACGCGCCATGACGCCTGAAGACTTGATCTTCCGCATCTGGGCGGCAGAGCCTGAGGACTTATCCATGTTTTCCTCTGGCTTTCTTCAGGTTGTCGCGCCCGATGCCCTTAAGGCGTCGCTGCAGCAGGCGCGCAGCGTCTATGGCCCTGCGGTGGAGGTCGCCCGCGACCCCAAAGGGCCTGGCTATCTGGTGACCACGCAGGACTTTGTTTTGCCAGTGCTTTTGGACCGCACGCGCGCAGGCCACGCCTCTGGCTTTTTCATCAAGTCACCGCGCAGCAGGTTGACCAACATTCAGGACATTCTGCAGGCGATGCGTGAGCTTGCACCTCGCCATAGCCACCTGCTGATCAAGGATGGCCGCGTAGAAGCTCAGTACAACGCGCAGGAGCGCCTCGCCATTGGCTCCTCCTTCAAGATGTGGGTGCTGGACGCACTGCGCGCCAAGTTGAAGGCTGGCAACCTGAAGGCAACACAAAAGCTGCGCTTGTCAGAGGAGTTCGCCTCCCTGCCCGGCGGGCTTGTCAGTGGAAAGAACATTGGCGGCCTTCAGAGCGTGAAAGCGGTCACCCAGCAAATGATTGCCAACTCAGATAATTCTGCGGCAGATCTCATCATCAACCTGGTGGGTGCGCGCACTCTGGACGGCGCAGACGGACGGACGCCTTTTCTGACCACACGTCAGTTCTTTCAGCTCAAGGCCGACCCGGCCCTTGCGGACCGCTATGCAGCTTCAAGCATTAACCAGCGCCTTGCCATTTTGGCCGAGCTGACGGACCGCCCGCTGCCAGCACCGGATGCTGCCGCCCTTCCCTACAAAGAAGGCCTGCAGTGGTATGCAAGTGCAGAAGAACTCTGCGAGATCATCGAGAAAGTGGGCGATGACCCCGCCATGAAAATCTTCCTCGGCGCGGCGGAAAAAGCCGACTGGCACCATGTGGCCTATAAAGGCGGCAGCGAAATTGGCGTGCTGAACTTCACCTATCAATTGGAAACAAAAGGCGGTACAAAATACCGCCTCTCCGCGACCTGGAATGACCCATCGGCCCCCATCAACGAACCCAAAGCCCTGGCGCTGATGGCAAGTTTGTTGGGGGGGTTAAATGTAAACGTGGCTTAATTTTTGGGCTTGCGCTGATCAACTATTGCTTGCTCGCCGGCCTTACAAAGGCCGAGAAGGAAACGAAACGCCCCTAGTTATGTACGGCGATTTTTTCTTCTGAAAACAACCCCTCGAAACTAACCCTTGGCAGCGAATTTAGATTTCCACCCGGCGTAGCATTCGCAATTAGAACACCTCGCTTCATTGCTTCACGAGCAATTCTGTCGAATGCTAAATTAGTTTTTTTTACCATGGCGGATCGATCACTCTTCCTCATATTGGGGCTAGCAGCAATCTTGTCATATGAATACATAACGTCCCCACTGTAATTCAAATCACAACCGAGGATATAAACATTCTTATATCCTAGATTTACCGCCACTTGTGCAGCAGAAATGAGCACTGTGCTACCGCCCGGGAGACTTACCCATGGAGTTTTAGTGAGGCCCCGAGAAATGCTACCACCACTTGCTGACCTGCACCAAAATATGGACGACTTAGATATAAAATTCTCTGATAATCCAGGACATAAACTTTCATCTATAAAGTAGTTTTGTGCTTTAAGATGTATTTCTCCGCCACTTAATCCCTTCACTACGAACGGATCCGTGGCGATATAGTATGGGTGTACTATGTCACGTGTCCACTTCATGCGTTCAGCGTGATTGCAAAGAAAATAGTCTTCGCCTTTGAGTAAGTTCATATCATGCTGGTTTAATGAAGGACCATTTCCTAAAATAAACACCCGATCTTTGGAGCCAATCTTACTTGCAATACCTTTGAATCTTACTTTCTTATCGTTACGAGAAAGTACGTAAGCCAGAAACTCACGTAAACCAAGTAGCTTGTGACGCTCGTTAAAGATATTCTTCAATAACTTCATCTCAATTACAATTCTCAAATCAACTACCTATCTCTCGAAAAGCCATAAAAAACGGATACGCTGCGCTTTTGAGAGGGATGATGTGAACGTATATGCTCTTTTTAAGAGCGAAAATCATATAACGCAACTATTGTATAGAAAAGAGCAATCGTGCACTAGACACGTACCGGTAAAGAAAAGTCGGTAGGTTAGTTTCCGAAAACTGATGGGTATTGGGCAGGGCCATGGAAGGCAAGGCTGCCATAGGGTATGCAGCTCCAAATCCCACTAGACGTAAACACCTAAAAAAGTGCTCTAGTACGACTTTCGAGAAAAGAACTTCGGCCGGGCTTCAAGACTCAATTCATACTCTGCTTCAATTGAGTATCTATCGTGTTTTTGCCGGATCTTAGGATGCAAGCCAAGTGTTAAATAGTTCAAAATTGAGTATATTCTGTGTTTCCCAAGCAACACGGGGTTTGGCTCGCTATTATACAATTTGGGATGATTTCTTTTTATCTGAACATGCATCAAGGTCAAACGGCGTGCATTTTCCGCAAGGTCCGCGTTTCGGCTACCTTGCTTTCTCTCATGTTGCCGATAGAAAAATAGCTTTTCTGGAATACGGTGAAACGTCTTTTCATCCTCGACAAAATTCAGCCAGAAATCCCAATCTTCTAAACCATATTTCATGTTCTCATTGTAGCCACCATACCGTTGCCAATCAGATTTTCTAAACATTCCAGTTACCGGCACCAAGTTCCTCCGGCGCATAATATTAGGGCAATAGTCTGGAAGCACAAACTCGTCGCAACGAGCTCCCATAAACTGAGTTTTGGAATAAACTACATCGACCTCAGATCCGCGCTTACGGAAAACATCAATGCCCTTTTGAATGAAAGACGGATGGAGCACATCATCAGCATCTAGAGGAACGATAAACTGGCCCGAAGCCAGTTCAATTGCATGATTACGGGCAATGCATACACCCGAATTCACATCAAGTTTTTTGACCACAGAAACATCAAGATCTTCCATCGCCTCAGACGCAGCTTTAAAAGATCTATCTTCCGAACAATCATCTACCACGACTATCTCAACATGCTCATAGGCCTGGTCTAAAACGGATTGAATGGTAGACGCTATGTATTGTTCGCCATTAAATACCGGTATTACCACTGATACTAACGGGCACTCGTCTTTCATCATGCTTTCTTTGATCTCCACTTGCGATATATTTTGAAGAACAGTGCATGCAACTGAGTGCGCATAACAAGCCTGAAACCATTTTTCTTTGCTTGCTCTAGATATTTCCCCATTGGCGAGAAGCCTTCCTCGGACATGCTGATGGCAACGGCATCTCTACCTTTTTCTTTAGCGCTTTCAGGAAGTGAGCCGAACATTTCAATATCATAGGGCGGATGTGGCGGCACATATGTCTTCAATTTTAAGTACTTTTGAAGCATATGAGCAAAATGTATATCTTCACCGACTATGCGCCATTGGTGAAAATCGTCGGAGTCCCGCCAGAACGCAGACAGCCATTGACGTTCAAAAAACCATGAATGCCCGACGATATCAACTCGCCGCACTTTTTTGTCCGGATTCGCCCAACCATACTGCTCCAAGTGCTTGTATGAATACTTTGGATGGAATAGAAGCCCGTTTGTACCCAACAAACCCCGATGTGTTTTTATTGTTTCCAAGCAGTTCTGAAGCCATTTGCTCCCGGGGACAGTATCATCATCAAAAACGCACACATATTTTGTTTTTGCGTGAAGAGCGGCTGCAAACCTCCCCCAAACACCCGTATTTCTTGAAATAGTAATCAGCGTCGCACGATCGTGGAAACCTTCGAAAAATCTAAAATCAAAGTCGTCTTTATGATCCTTAAATACTATTATTTCTGCAGGCCTAAGTGTTTGTTGCTCTATAGCCTCTATTTGCTCTTTCAGGTAGGTAGGACGGCCATAGACGCCAACTACTACAGTTACTTGTCTCTGCAAGTCTGCGCAGTCCGGTAGTTCACAGCGCATTGCGGCATGTTTCGTGTCTTGACTGTGGTACGGCCGAGTTTTTCTTTGGTGAGTAAACTCGTCTATAGATGACCCAACGTCCAAATAGACGTTATTAGGTGCAATGTCCCATAGCTGCATAATAATCGGCGCGGCCATCGGGCCGGCAGACACAAGGAAAAGAGCACCTTCAACTTCGCCGACTTGGGCAACAATGCTGTTTAGTATCTCGGCGGAGTGGCTCTCCCATTCGACAACACCGTTTGACGGCACATAGATTGTCTTTAACGGTGCGCGCCCACCAATGACAACCGAATTATTAGAAGCGCTCTCGTCAGCGATAACTACAAATGGCTTTGAAGAGGTCTCAATCCAGTTTCGGAACTCTTGATATTGTGCGTTTACAAACAGGTTCGCGAACGTAATGCGCGCATCTTCAGCAGCGCGCGTTGCAAACCAATAATGACTTGCCTTGTCACAACAAGGACATGATATACCGTGGACGACATTCTCATGCTGAACAGCAAAACATCTATTCAGATCTTGGCCGAGTTTCGTGAGATATCCGGGCGCTTCCCAGCCCTCTTGGGCTTTTACGGGTTTTCCGGCCATGATTAGTCGCTCTCCGTCTCCGTATCTAAGAAGACAGAAGCTCCTCTTACTTTCGATTTCAGCGAGAATACGTTGCAACTCCTCACCAGACCGCAGTGTGGTCTGGTCGCCGCCAGAGCGAAACTTCTCCGAATTACTCATCATTCAAATATTCACTCAAAAATCTAGCAATTCTTGAACTTGCCTGACCGTCCCCATAAGGGTTCTTTGAAGCAGCCATGCTTTGGTAGAACTCTTGATTAGTCAGCAATTCGACAATGCTTTTTTCAATCAAATCCTGGTCGGTTCCAACCAATTTTGCACACCCAGCCTCAATCCCCTCAGGCCTCTCGGTTTCGTTTCTTGTAACCAAAATAGGCTTAACAAGGCTCGGAGCCTCTTCCTGAACACCTCCTGAGTCAGTGACGATTATGGAGCTAAGGTCCATCAAGTGAACGAACTGACTGTAATCTACAGGTGGTATCAGTGTAATATTCTCACAGCCTTTCAGCAAATCCTCCACAACACCTTGTACGTTGGGATTCGGATGGACACACATCAGAAAACCAACTTCTGGAACACGCCGTGCGGCACTTCTAATTCCAGCACAGATACTGCGGATACCTACGCCAAAATTTTCTCTTCTGTGCGCCGTGATCAAACAAAACCTCGGATATGACGCCAGAAACAGGCTTACATTGCCTGGCAATGAGACGCCAACTTTTCTCGCATCCAGCGCCGTTGATAATAGCGTGTCGATTCCGGTGTTACCGGTCTCCATCAAATCATCTGAGTTTTTACCTTCAGCTTTTAGGTTCTCAAGAGCCTTGGGCGTTGGGGCAAAGTGCACAGAAGCCAGAATACCAATGAGTTGCCTGTTCATCTCCTCAGGAAATGGAGAATTCAAATTGTAACTTCTCAAGCCAGCCTCAATGTGCCCAACAGGGATCTTCTGGTAGAACCCTATCATTGCTCCCACCATGGAAGACGTTGTATCACCCTGAACCAATATCATGTCAGGTTTGATTTCCTCTAGAGCACTGCCCAACTGTTCAAAAAGCCGACCCGTCAGACTGGACAACGACTGCCCTGGCACCATCGTCTTCAACTTCACATCTGGTGAGAACTTGAGATCTGAAAAAGTATGCTCCAAGATATCAGTATGCTGACCGGTTGAGACAACAATGCACTCAAAATTCTCGTTTTTTTGCAGCGCCCGTGCTACGGGCGCCACTTTGATGCACTCGGGCCTGGTGCCAATTATACAACAAATCTTTTGCTTTCTGACGGTCATAGTTGGATATCTTTTTGAGTTTTCTAATGTGAATTAGCCGGAAGTTTTTAGGTATACCTCATTCGGATCGCCGATTTTGACGCCCTGCCGAACCTGCAGTGTTTGCACAAAGCTGGAAGCCTGGAGGAGGGAGTCGTGGGTTCCCGTATCCAACCATGCATACCCACGGCCCATTACTTCTACATGGAGCTTGCCTGCAGCGAGATAGGCTTTGTTGACATCGGTGATTTCCAGCTCACCTCGCGCAGATGGTTTCAGGCTCTCGGCAATTTTAACGACGTCGTTGTCGTAGAAATAAAGGCCCGTGACGGCGTAGTTAGACTTTGGCACCTTGGGTTTTTCCTCGATGTCCAGGGCGACACCACCTTCATCAAAAGAGACAACACCATAGCGCTCAGGATCCGTCACGTGATAGGCGAATACGGACCCGCCGGTCTGACGAGACGCAGCGGACTTCAATAGATCGGTAAGGCCATGTCCATAGAACACGTTATCGCCCAAGATGAGAGCGACACTATCGTTACCAATAAACTCCTTGCCGATGATAAAGGCCTGCGCAATGCCATCAGGGCTAGGCTGCTCAGCATAGCTTAGGCGCAGCCCCCATTGTGAACCGTCGCCTAATAGCCGCTCAAATCCGGGCAAATCTCGGGGAGTTGAAATTACCAGAATCTCCTTTATGCCTGCTAACATCAAGACCGACAAGGGATAATAAATCATCGGCTTGTCATAGATAGGCAAGAGCTGCTTGGAGATCGCTAGTGTTACCGGATGAAGACGTGTACCTGAGCCTCCAGCGAGGATGATGCCCTTCATAGCGCTGATACCTTTGCGATTTTGAGATTTGTGAGCGTGCGCGCAACACCAAGTCGCCAGCCAGGAAGGGCCAAACCGATAGACCTCAGCTTTGCACAATCCAAAACTGAGTTCTTGGGGCGGCGTGCCTTCTGCGGATACTCAGAGGAAGATATACGGTTGACGGTTATTGAAGAACTCAACAAGCCTCGGAGGGTTGATTGATGAAAAATCTCCTGCGCCAAGTCCGCCCAGCTGGCATTTCCAGATGCCGCGGCATGGACTAGGCCAGTCAGTTCGCCATCAACAATTTGCGGTAAACTCGTTACAATCAAGTCAGCCAAGTCCTGAGCCGAGGTAGGACAACCCATTTGATCATCAACTATGTTCAGCTCGCTACGGCTATCTGCCAACTGAAGCATCGTCTTCGCAAAGTTTCGGCCATAGGGGCTATGGACCCAAGAGCACCGCAAAATTAGTGCCTCAGGTAGAGCATCCGATACCCCCATTTCACCGGCCAGCTTTGTCGCACCATAGGCATTGATAGGTGAAGGCGTGTCCGTTTCGGTGTAGGCGAGTTTGTTTGCCCCATCAAAAACGTAGTCTGTCGAGATGTGCACCATCCGGCAATCATTCTTTGAACACCACTGCGCCATAGCTATCGGTGCCTGGGCGTTTACAAGATGGGCGAGGCCTTGTTGTTCCTCGGCCAAGTCCACGGCAGTGAAAGCGGCGGAATTGATCAAAACAGAAGGGGCAAGTGCGTCAAGGACAGGCATGATATGGTCAACACACGCCAAATCCAGCTGACTTCGGCCGATGAATTGGACATCATAGTTCAACTGCTCAAACGCCTGATACAGCGATTGGGCGACTTGGCCTGACTTACCTACAACGGCGATCTTCATTTGTCTTTGTTCTCAGCAGATGACGAAAGTCCAAGGCGCTTCCCATCAGCAATTCCAGACCACCAATCTTCTTGGTCAAGATACCACGCAACGGTTTTTTCTAAACCACTTTCAAAGCTCTGTTGCGGTGCCCAGTTCAACTCTTTCTTAATGTGATCAATACTGACAGCATAACGCAGATCATGCCCAGGGCGATCAGCGACAAAAGTGATTAGCCTATCATGTGGACCGCCACCTGGACGCAACCTGTCCATGATTTTGCAAATCTCACGCACTACATCAATGTTGCGGCGCTCGGAAAGCCCCCCAATGTTGTAAGTCCCTCCCGCTCTTCCATGCTCCAACACTTCAAGAAGCGCTCCTGCATGATCTTCAACAAAGAGCCAATCGCGAACATTCTCCCCTTTCCCATAAACCGGGATGGGTTCGTTTCGCAGCGCTTTGACAATCACAGTTGGAATGAGTTTCTCTGGGTGTTGCCACGGTCCATAATTGTTTGAGCAGTTAGACACAACTGTAGGCAGCCCATACGTCTCAAACCATGCACGCACAAAGTGATCTGAACTCGCTTTGCTGGCGGAGTAAGGGGAGTTGGGGGAGTATGCGGTTTCCTCGGTAAACTCCGGATCGCTCATAGATAGAGATCCGAACACTTCATCAGTTGATATGTGATGAAACAGGAACGACTTTTTACCGCTCTCATCAAGTGAGGTCCAATAACCGAGCGCCGCCTGCAACATATTGAATGTTCCAAGGACATTCGTTTCAACAAACGCTCCAGGCCCATCAATAGAACGATCTACATGGCTCTCTGCCGCCAAGTGCATTATGCGATCTGGAGTGAAATCGTGTACAATACGTGCAACACGGTCCTTATCCCTGATATCCGCCTGGACAAAAGCATACCGCTCAGACGACGCGCACTCCTCAATTGCTTCCGGCGTGGCGGCATACGTAAGCGCATCAAGATTTAAGACTGAATGTTCAGTGTTTCGAATTATTTCGCGTACGACAGCTGAACCGATAAAGCCCGATCCGCCCGTAACGAGGATTTTTAGTGGCACTGTTTTTTCCTCAGCAAGAAAAAGGCGTTGCAACTTCAGAAAGCCTTGGTAAAGCCCGGTCTTTGGTCGACAGTATTGGATCACATTCAGGCCATGCTATGCCGAGTTGCTCATCATTCCACATGACACCTGCATCGTGCTCCGCCGAATAGTAGTTATCAACCTTGTAACTAACTTCTGTGTCTTCTTGTAGCGTGACAAAGCCATGTAAAAAGCCGCGGGGTACAAAAATCTGTTGTCCCTTTGCAGCGTCCAGGATCGCGCTGACCCAGCGACCAAAAGTAGGGGAGCCTTTCCTAAAATCGACGGCGACATCAAAGATCGCTCCGCGGTTTACACTCACGAGCTTTGCTTGATCATAGGGAGGAAGCTGAAAATGAAGACCTCGCAGGGTTCCCTTCTCTGACGAGTAAGAACAGTTATCCTGGACAAAATCAATTTCGAGGCCAGACAAGGCCTCAAAACGCTGTTTGTTATAGGTCTCGGTAAAGAAACCTCGAGCATCTCCAAATCTCTTTGGTGTTATCAGGAACACATCGGAGATATCGAGTCTCTCGAAGCCTGAAGTCTGCATCGTCATCCCCTTGCTTCGACTAGGGCTTCGAGTCGGCCCCAATTTCGTGCAACTCTCTTGAAATCAAGCAAAAGAACCGCCCTAAGCAGGCGCTTTCTAGCCTGAGTGATTTGTTTAGGTACGGAGTAGGCGATGTCATGCTTCTTGGCAGCATAGATTTTCGATCGCTCTGCTTCGAGTGCCTTGAATTTCTCCAACTTTAGGCTACTGCCGCTAGATTGACCATGAAGATGCACCGCAGAAACCCTGCGATCAGCAACAAGCTTGTAGCCTAGAAGACGGACGCGATAGGATAGGTCATCATCTTCCATAAACAAAAAGATGTTCTCATCAAATCCGCCTACCTCTTCGAAAACACTGCGCTTACAAAGCAGAACACTGCCTGATTGCACATACACCTCACCTACACCGTCATCTATCTTCGGTGCACCCAATTCTGGTTCAAAGAACGACATTCCTCGGAAAAACTCTGACCCATCACTGTAGCAGATCTTAGGTGCAATCATGCCCCACTCACTGTGTTCCTCTAGCTGACACATGAGATGGGCGAGCGCCTCTGGATCAATCTGAGCGTCCGGATTCAGGAAAAGGATGAATGGTGCCGAACCAATTTCGGCGCCGCGGTTGCAAGCAGTCCCAAAACCATAATTCCGCTCAAGAGAAATCAAACGTGCATTGGTCTCAAACAACGCATTCGCGATATCATCTGAACTGTTGTTATCGACTACAATTACTTGAGCCCATTTCGGAAGATTTTCTATAGCTTTTCTTATAATACCAGAACTATTATAGCTCACTATAACCACATCTACACGAAATTCTTGTTTTTGCATCCAGCCGACCTGCTTTTATTGTTAGAACTGTCAGAAAATGTGGTATCTGCCCCTAATCAATTACCAGCAAACCATTGCCGCTTCATTTCGTGTGGAGATAGTGTTTGTGAAACAATGTAGCGCGCAACTTCTTCGACCCCCGTTATATCTCGAGCAATTTGTTGGCCAACTTGGCCGATCTTACGGCGCATTTCGTCGTCAGTTTTTAGGCGTGCCATGCATTCCACAAGTTCTTCTCGGCTTGCGTACTCAACTACGCCCTCGCCATACAAATCGCTGAGGCCGGCAGCCTTCGGAACCAACGTTGTTACGCCTTGCCCCAAGAGTTGCGCAATACGATCAGAGGAATAAAGATAAGGCATGAGGCTTGGATCAGTGTCGTCCAGTGGCAAATTCGGACTCACCGGGGCATCCGTGAGGCACTCAAGGAAATCCATGCCCTCAATGCGATCGGAACCAAAAGCTCGCCCACCCGACCTAAAGCGATAGTCATTAGGCAGTTCACTGGAGATGAAGTTCAGTTGTTCTTCACGTTTTCCAATTCCCGTACCCAGAAACTGTCCATCCCATTCGAACTCATCTAGAGGACGGTCAAATACCCGGGCCGTTTCGACGGAAGGATCAACCGGGTTGGGCATGAAGTGAAGTTTGTCTAAAGGGATGCCGAGCTTGGCAAGCTGCGCTTTATCTGCGGTTGTGATGAAAGCCGCATCGCAATGCGCTGCCCGTCGTGCAAAGCTTTCCATTGTTTTTGTTCGGAACACCGCATCAACGCAAAAAGTCGCCAATCGAACGTCCGGTAACAACTCTTTCATCCGCAAATACAGCTCATCGCCGAAAAGATCACAGTGCCCGAACAAAACCAGATGTGGCTTGTAGTTTTTGGCTATTTCCAAAAGCTTTTCGGCCATTTTTTTCTTGCCAAGTTTCTGGCTTCCAAAAACCGTCGCCTCACGTGCGTGATCCCGGTCGGAAAAGCAAACAACATTATGACCATTGCGAATAAAGCCATTCGCAAGCTTGTGGTCAATGTTGTAAAAGCAGCGAAAGGCAGATTTGCGGCCAAAGTTTCCAACGCACAAAATGCGCAAAGAATAGGTGGTCACTACATGCCCCTTTTCCGTGATTGGCGCCTCGCGCGCATTACTCATGCCAATAGTTCGAAATCCAGGTTGCAGGACGAAGGCGTTTATACCAGGCACCGGGCCAATGCCCCTTTAGTGCATCGTCGGGATTAGGATTTCCATGGAATACACAGACGCTAGCTGTCTCCGGCAGCTTGGAAGGCAATACCCAGTTCAACAGAATACCGGGAAATTTCCACCCCCCAGGTAGGCAGCTCGCTTTAAAAGACACGCACCACTCAGCGGGCCAATAGGAGAGCTTACCTTGTTTATCTAATTCAAAAGACAAATAGGTCTGCTCAATTCTGTACTTTTCGAACCAGAACTGGGTCGGCTTGCTCTGAAACAACTCATATAGATCCGCGTGAGCACCGACGTTAAAGCGAAAAACACTTGTATTTCCAACAATACGCTTTGGTTGTGTCCAGTTGTGAATGACTACGTAGTCTCCCGGATGCTCAAAGAAGCGATCTAAGGGCCCTGTGATCACCAAGTCGAGGTCAAAGAAAAGGGTTGGTCCGGTAAGGTCTCCAAGCTCTGGATGATAGAGCGCCAACTTCCGCCACGGCGTGTTTTCAAAAGGCGCGTCAATTTTAATTGGAGGGATCTCCATTACCTCGATCTCAGGTCGAAGTCCTCGGTGGTCATCCGTAAAGCAAACGAACCGGAAAGGCCGCTTCAGGTTGCGAGCTGTCATCGCATAAAGACGGTTTGCATATTCAGGCCCATAAAGGGTTCCCCATTTCATGCAGACCACATTGACCGGGGCGCTTTCCGTGCTGGACATGATTTTCCCGAGGGTTGTTTATCCTTGATTTAGAGGGGCTAATAACTGATAGGGTGTGGTAAGGCAATAAGCAGCAGACCTAAGAGATATCAAGCATGAGCGCAAGCAGCACCTTTCCACCCAATCCCACTATTGGCGCGGCCATACTCACGTGGAAGGCGCATCAAACGCTTAGGCTGTCATTAGAATCCCACAAGGACAGCGGGTTGCTCTCAGTAGTTGATGATGCGGTTGTTTTCTTTCAGGAATTTGACCAACACATCGAACAACCACTCGTGGAAGAGTTTGGCTGGAGGGCTGCTGGCTCACCCAAAAACATTGGCATACACCGTGGTATGGAAGAAGCTGTAAAAGCTCTTGATACCGACTTGGTGATTTATCTGGAAAACGATTGCCAATCGATCGCAACGCCCGCTGCTATGAAAGCAGCGATTGACGCTGCCGTTTCTGACTTGCGAGATGGTGTCGATACAGTGCAGCTCAGTGATCGCAGAAACCCAGGCGAGCCGTTTGTAGGGGTTCAGAAGTACATGAACTACTTTAAGCTAAAAGCTCCCTTGGATACTGCGTTGCCATATACACCACCAGCAGATTGGAAGATTAATCTCAAACGCATCATAAAAGGCAAGCGCAAGGCAGATTTTCAGATTGGTCGTGCCGTTTATGCTGAGGCTGATCCGGTCGCAGCACAACCAGACGCGTTTTCTCGGACCAGAACGGGTAGCTGGCAGACGAACTCCTATTATTTTCAGTGGTGTAACCGGCCCTTGCTGGCGCGAAGGGATTTCCTTCTCGATGTGATCTTTAAACGTGTGCACACGCATCCGAGCTCACGCCAGTCCCCCGATTTCCAGACTGTTGAAACGGCGCTCAGCTGCGATTGGTGGCGGGAACAAGATTTTAGATTCTCCTTCCCGGAGCATGGCCCCTTCACCCACAATCGGGTCGATCGCTAACCTGCGGCGATTTATCTGTGTGGGGATCATGAGCTGTGGCGGAATGCCCTTTGGCATGGCATCGCAGCGCCTATAGGGTCGCGTCTCAGAAAAAACCTCTAAACACCGGAGCGAAAAATGGCCGAAATCGAGCGCATGGAAATCAAACAGCGCATGAGCAAGATCGTGAAGCACAATGGCACGGTTTATCTCTGCGGACAGGTGGGAAACCGCGGCGACAGCGTTGAAGAGCAGACCAAGGAGTGCTTGCGCCGCATTGACGCGCTTTTGGAGCAAGCCGGTTCCGATCGCACACGTATTCTCCAGGCAATTGTCTGGCTTTCCGACATGGCCGACTTCGCTGCCATGAACAACGTTTGGGATGCTTGGGTGCCAGAAGGCCACGCCCCTGCCCGCGCTTGCGGCGAAGCCAAGCTCGCTTCCCCAGAGCTGAAAGTGGAAATCATCATCACAGCTGCCTGCTAAGGCACTGCGGAGATTGAACAAAGGCGGGACCAGCTCCCGCCTTTTTCTTTAGAGAAAACACCCTTCGGGCATGGTCCGCTGCAAATTGAGCCCGGGCCGGAAGTCCATGAATGGAAAAATGTCCCGCTCAGGCTCGATGCCCGGCGCCAGCTCGATGATCTCTAGCCCTTCATCGCTCAAGCGGAACACCGCGCGCTCGGTTATGTAAAGCACCTCCTGCCCGGACTGCCGGGCAAAGGCGCCAGAAAAGGTGATCGCCGCCACCTTTTGGGTGAACTTGCGCACCTTTCCCGGTTGGACCACCGCGAGCTTGCCGCCTTCAAAAGCGACCTTGGCCCCTGCCGCATCAAACGTGCCGCAGAACACCACCTTCTTGGCGTTTTGGGCAATTTCGATAAAGCCACCCGGACCAATCAAATTGCCGCCCAGATGGGACACATTCACGTTGCCGTGCCGGTCCGCTTCGCCCATGCCCAAAAAGGTCACGTCAATTCCGCCGCCTGAGTAGTAGTCGAACTGCTCGATGGAAGGGATGATGGCGTCGGTGTTGCTCGCAGCCCCGAACAAGGCATCGTCCAGCATGCGGCCATTATGAATGCCCTGCTCAAGGCTCATCCAGAGCCTATCGCCAATACCCTGTTCTGCAACAACGCCAAAAATGCCACCGGGAATGCCGAACCCGAAGTTGAGCGAAGCATTCCCCTTCAGCTCTAGTGCGGCGCGGCGGGCGATGATGCGGCGCTCCAGCTTGGCGGGAATATCTGCCGTCGCCTCCCCAAGATAGGCCCGTTTGGCGCCCGAAACGGTAAGGTCGTAGGAGCGCCCATAAAACTGAGGTTGCTCGGGTGCCGCAACCACACCATTCACCATGATGCCCGGAATGCGCACGTGCCGGGCGTGCAGGGCACCTTGCGTCACCACCTGACGCACCTGCGCCAGCACCAGCCCACCACAGTTGTGGGCGGCAAGAGCCATGGAGTGAATGTCCATGTCGATGCTCTCTTCCTCCGGGCTGATGTTGCCCTTGGTGTCGGCATAGGTGCCGCGCACAATGGCCACATCCACCTTGAACGGCTTGTAGCGAAGGATCTCCTTGCCATCCACCTCCATCAGCTCCACCAGATCTTCGGTGGTACGGGCATTGCACTTACCCCCCTGCTGACGAGGGTCAACAAAAGTGCCGAGGCCCGAATGGGTGAACAGGCCCGGACGGCCCGCGCCGATTTCCCGCAGGAGATGCTGCACTACACCGCCGGGGAAGCAATAGGCCTCCACTTTTTCGTCGCGCACAAGCTGCTGCATCTTGGGCGACCATGTGAAATGAGCGGCAATGACCCGCTTCACCATGCCCTCATGGGCAAAGCGGTTGGTGCCCATTCGGTCGCGATCACCCAGCCCGAGAGAATGAACAAGCGTCAGATCCCGCGGATGGCCGGTCTCCAAAAACCGCGTTTCGATGGCCTCCAAAATCTCCTCAGCGGAGATCATCCCTGCGCCATTGCCGGATATGGCAATGGTATCGCCATCCTTGATCAGGGCGGCCGCGTCTTGGGCGCTCAAAAACTCTGCTTTTGCCATGGGTTCAGTCCAGTCGATGGTTCGCTCTAGCGGTTGGTATAGGTGGGTCTGCGCTTTTCAAGGAAAGCTTGAACGCCTTCCCTGCAATCTTCCGTTCCGGCGGCCTGCGCCACCGCGCTGGCGTGGTGCTGCGCCATATCCTCGTGCATGGTGTCGAGCAGCCCCTTCACCAGAGCCATGGCCGAAGGGCCGTTGCCGGAAAGCTGCGCCAACCACTCTGCAGTTCTGGTTTGCAAGGCCTCCTGATCCTCACAGACAGCCGTGACCAGCCCCCAGCTCTCGGCTGTTTGGGCAGAAATCGGCGCCCCCAAGAGGGTGAGATGACGCGCGCGTGAAACCCCGGCGATCTCCGCCAGACGGCGCACGCCCATCCAGCCGGGGATCATGCCCAGCGTGACTTCCGGCGTGCCGAACTTGGCGCGTGCCGTACACAGGCGCAGGTCTGCGGCCATGGCCAGCTCCAGCCCGCCGCCAAGGCAATGACCGTTGATGGCCGCAATGATCGGCTGGGGCAACTTGCGCAAGCGCTCAAACACCTCAATGCCAAACAGTATCCAGTCACGCCCCATATCGTGCGGCGTCAGGCTGCCCCATGCCTCGATGTCTCCGCCGGTGCAAAAGAACCGGTCGCCTTCCCCGCGCAGGACAATGGCCCGAAGGTCTCGGTCCCTCCGTGCTTCCTCACAGATCTTGTCAAGGTCTTCCAGCATGGCATAGGTCAGCGCGTTGCCCTTTTCCGGGCGGTTGAGGACGATCTCGCCATGGGCTTCATGGCGCACCCATCTTGTCTGCTCACTTAACTTCATGTCATCCCCACTGGGTCAGCAAACGGTGGTCATGCGGTCGATGCAGGTTGAAAGCACATCATCTTCATTCTGCAGCCACCAGTTGTTTTTTGAGAATATTTCCACCTCGACAGGCCCTGCGTACCCTGCCGCCTCCACCCAACGCCGAATTTGGCGCAGGTCCACAACGCCATCGCCCATCATGCCCCTGTCCTGAACCAGATCGGTGGTGGGCACCAGCCAGTCAGACACATGGAAGCCCAAAATGCGGTTCTGCTTGCCGGCACGGGCAATGTCGCGCTCCAGATACTCGTCCCACCACAGGTGGTAGACGTCCAACGCAACGCCGAGATCCCCGCTGTTGTGTGGGTCGAGCGCCTCACACCAGTCCAGCGCCTGCCCCAACGTGTTGAGGCAAGACCGGTCCCCGGCTGTCATGGGGTGCAACGGCTCCAGCGCCAGAGGCACCCGAAGCTCTCGGGCGGTTTCCATCAGCTCGGCGACACCGTCCTTAACTTGACGGCGCGCGCTCGCAAGATCCCTGGAGCCTGCAGGCAAGCTTCCCACCACAAGGATGTAGCAGTCCGCACCCAGCAGCGCTGCGGTCTCAAGCGCTCGCTTGTTGTCCTCAAGGGCCGCCCGGCGCGTTTGCTCTGTTTCCTGCGGAAAGTAAGTGGAGCGGCACAGCCCATTGACCTTCAGCCCTGCGTCCTTGATCTGGCGGGCGACCGCATGCACCTCGCAGCCTTCAAGATCGCGGCGCCACGGCACGATGCTGCCAAAGCCATGACGGGCGGCGCGCTCAATCACTTCAGAAATCGGACTGCGATGCCCCAAGCTAGCGGTATTGAGGCTTAAAAGCGGGCTGTTCTTTTCCAATACACGCATGGGAACTCAACAATCTCCCCGCCGTCAGAAATTCGGGATGGTGAGGCCACCATCAACCAAGACAGCCTGTCCAATGGAGTAGGGCATCTGGCCTTCCGCCATGCTCACCACGTATTTGGCAATGTCTTCTGGCTGGCCCCAGCGCTTCATGGGCACAAGGCCTTCCGCAATCAGCTTGTCGTATTTCGCCTTGGAGGGGCGCGTCATTTCCGTCTCTATGATGCCCGGCTGGATTTCGTAGACCCCAATTCCTTCTTCCGCCAAACGCAGGGAGAACAGCTTGGTGGTCATGCTGGACGCCGCCTTGGAGACACAATACTCACCGCGGTTCAATGCCAAAGCCACTACGTTGCAGGAGGTTACGTTGATGATGGCGCGGTGCTGGTCGCCAATCTGGCCCTGTGCCAGCATGTATTTCGCCGCCCGCTGGGTGAGAAAGAACACGGCACGGGTATTGACCGAGAGGTTGTAGTCGTAGCTGTCCACCTCAACATCCAGAATGTCACCTCGGCTTTTCACCGAGACACCAGCGTTGTTCATCACAACGTCAAGACGGCCCCACTTGTCGAGCGCGGCGGCAAACAGCACGCAATGAAGGTCCAGATCCGCAACATCACAGGCAAAAATTTCGGCATCTCCCCCCAAGGCCTGGATGTCCCGCGCTGCGCTTTGCAGCAAAGCGATATCCTCTGCGCCGTCGCGGTCGTTAAGCAGAACATTGAAGCCCGCCTTTGCCAGCGCCACGGCACAGCCTCTGCCAATGCCTCTGGCAGCACCGGTGATAAGGGCGACGGGGCGTTCGGAAACAGTCATCTGTGATACTCCACGGTTGTCTGTTGCCATTAATTAACTATCCAGTTAGTTAGTACAAGCAGTGATTTTACCAACAACGCACTCGCAGCACCGTGGTGTGACTGGGAAAGATCACTGGAATCAATAGGCTCAAGGTAACGTGAACGGAATGAATTATTGTTGCATTGTTCAAGTTGCCCCGAGAAAAACAGCGTAAGCCGTGGCAGCAACAGGGATGATGGGCAGCAACACAGGGCGCGTGTCCATCCCTTCAGAAAGACATGATGACAGAAACCGAAAAGCCTAACCCCATGAAGCAGCGTCGCAACGCAAAGGAGACACGCCGCAAGATTTTGGAGGCCGCGCGGGATGAATTTGCCTCCGCCGGATTTGAAGGCGCGCGCGTGGACCGGATTGCAGAAAGTGCGGGCGTGAACAAGAACATGCTCTACCACTATTTCGGCAACAAGGATGCTTTGTTCTCAGTGGTTCTCGACGAGGCTTATCGCGACATTCGCCAGCAGGAAGCTGCCTTGGAACTGGACCCCTTGTCCCCTCTGGAAGCGATCAAGGCTCTCGTTACCTTTTCATGGACCTACTACCTCAAGAATCCGGAGTTCATACGGCTGCTCAACGCGGAAAACCAGTTGCAAGGCCGCCACGTCAAAGCCTCTGCCGACACGAGGCAAATCAACCAGACCCATCTGGTGCGCATGAAAGAAATCCTGCAGCGCGGGCGAGAAGATGGCTCATTGCGCGATGATATTGATCCCATACAGCTCAACATCTCCATTGCCGCCCTCGGTTTTTTTTACCTGATAAACCAGCACACACTCTCGACCGTGTACCAACGCGACCTGATGAGCAATGAAGAGCTGGATGAGCGCCTGCGGGTGATGCAGGACACGATCTTGTGCTGGGTTCGTCGCTAGGCGCGGCACTTATCCCCCGCCTTGGCAGCGGCACTTAGACTGAAGCCCTCTTGCTTTCATGAGGAATGACCGCGCCATGAACCCGTTCTTATCCATCGCCCTTTCCCTTCTGCCCGATCTGGTATCCGCCCTTGAGCCGGATGAGGAGAGCGTTTCCACCCGCCGCATCAGCCGCGTGATCAAAAGCGTTACGGGTGCAACGGATCCGGAAAAGATCCGCGCGGCCCTGGAGCACGACAGGGAACTGGAGGTGCAACTCACCCTCGCCCTTGCCAAATTGAATGCCGATCTTCAGGCCAAACGCCTCAATGCCTCAGTCAAGCAGGCGGAAAATGCGCGTCAGGATGCGCTGGCGCGGCTCGACCGGCATTTGGCAGACCAGCGCGAAGCGCGTTCCGCGTTTTCGACACTGGCAAGCAGTGCAAATCCGTTTGCTTGGGGGCCTGTAGCGGTCTCCATGGTTGTCACTCTCGGCTTCTTCGGCATTTTGGCTGGCTTGCTGGTGCTGTGGCAAGCGCCGGTTGAGGCGAGCAACCGAGAAGCGTTTCAGCTGCTCAACATTGCCATTGGCGCTCTGACTGCGGGCTTTGCCACCGTCATCAGTTTTTGGCTAGGCTCCTCGCAGGGGTCCCGCGCAAAAGACGCTGCCCTTGCCACCCCGGTGCGCCAACCGTTTTCTTCCCCCTCACCGCAGCTCACACCCCTGCAGCTCACACCCCTGCAGCATTCACCCCAGCAGCTTTCGCCCCAGCAGCTTTCGCCCCAGCCCGCCTCTTTCACACCCCCCGCAACACAAGAGCGTTTCGAGGCGTGCGTCGAGATTGTCCTCTCTCATGAGGGCGGCTATGTGGACCACCCGCAAGATCCGGGCGGCGCGACCAACTTCGGCATCACGCTTGCCACTCTGCGCGACTGGCGCGGCGATCTCGCCTTGTCCGCCGAGGATGTGAAGGCTCTGTCTCGCACGGAAGCCAAGCAGATTTACCGGGCGCGCTACTGGCAGGCCCTTTCATGTGATCAGCTTCCTGCTGGCCTTGATCTGATGCTGTTTGATTTTGGCGTCAATGCCGGACCGGGCCGGGCGGCCAGACTGCTGCAACGCTTGGTGGGGGCCGAGGAAGACGGTGTGATTGGCCCCCGCACCCTTGCCGCAACTACCGAGTTAGCGACCCGTCGCTTGATCAACGCCTATGCGGACGCCCGGCTTGCCTACTACCGCGGGCTGTCGCATTTCAGCAGCTTTGGCCGCGGCTGGACAAACCGGACAGAGGCTGTTCGCAGCGCCTCCCTTGGCATGGTGATTGACTGACCTGCGCTCTGCCCCCTGCGCCTTGTGCCTTGTGCTTTGGCCCCTAAAAACCAAGTGAGGCGCGTTCGCCTCACTTGTCCCCGCAGTTAGGGAAAGCAGCTCTTCCCTGCTGCGAAAACTCACGTGAGCACTGGACGTTTCTCCTCCCATCGTGTAGGCACGCTCTCCCCCTTCTTACCGAGAGACCATTCAGGCGAGGCGAGCATGACCCCTACTTGCGCAGGCATTGATTTTGGCACGTCCAATTCCACCCTCGGGGTTTTCACCGGCAACGGACCGAAGCTCGTCCCCGTGGAAGGCGAAGCAACCGACATTCCCACCGCGATCTTCTTCAATTTTGAAGAGCAAGAGACCGTGTTTGGCCGTCAAGCGCGAGCAGACTATATGGACGGTTTTGAAGGCCGCCTTATGCGCTCCTTGAAAAGCGTGCTCGGCTCTGCCCTAATTGAAGAAAAGACCCCTATCCTCGCGCAGTCCGTCCCCTTCAAGGAAATCATCGGCATCTTTCTCGGACACTTGAAGGACAAGCTCACGCATTTTGCGGGCGGTGACGTCTCACAGGTGGTCATGGGCCGTCCCGTGCATTTCGTCGATGATGATGCAGAGGCCGACCGTGCCGCTCAGAACACGCTGGAAGAAATGACACGGGCACAGGGTTTCAGCTCGGTTGCCTTCCAATATGAGCCCATTGCCGCCGCGCTTGCTTATGAGCAGCAGGCCACCCGCGAAGAAGTGGTTCTTGTGATTGATATCGGCGGCGGCACTGCCGACTTCTCCGTGGTCCGTGTCTCACCGGAACGCGCAAAAGCAGCCGACCGGCTGGATGATATTCTCGCAAATACCGGCGTTCACATTGGCGGCACTGACTTCGACCAGCTGCTCTCCATGGCGCAAGTCATGCCTCATATGGGCTACAAGAGCTTGAGCCGTGACGGCAAGCGGCCCCTGCCGTCAAAGTACTACTTTGAACTCGCCACCTGGCACTCCATCAACCGCATGTACGACCCAAAGATCCTCAGAGAACTGCGTGAAGTGCGCCGCGAAGCTGCCGAACCCCTTCGGGTCGACCGGATAATAGACGTGGTGACACATCGGCAGGGCCATGCGCTGGCAGGCCTTTGCGAGCAGGCGAAGATTGACTTGTCCGACGCAGCGGAAGTGACCGTTTCCTTGCCCCTGAAAGAAAGCGCGCTGTCGCTGTCGCTGTCGCTCACCAAGGCAGAGTTTGACGCGGCCATAAATCCCTCCGCTGAAAGGCTTTCCGAAGAGATCGACACAGCCCTTTCCATGGCCGGCGTGACCGCGCCGACCATCGACTGCGTGTTCCTGACCGGCGGCACCACCCGTGTGCCCCTGCTGCAATCCATGTTCCGCGCCAAGTTTCCAGAGGCACAAATCGTGGAAGGGGATGTGTTCGGCGCTGTGGGCATGGGCTTGGCGCTGGACGCGCACCGCAAGTTCGGCAGCTAGAACCAAACGCGCAGGCCTACTGTTCCGTAGTGCGCACCGCCGTCCGTATCGCTAATGAAGCCATAGGCCCCCGAGCGGTGATGGAAGCGGAACATGAGCTGAATATGCTCATACTCCGGCAGGGCAAAGGTGATTTCCGGAGCGAGGTAGTGCAGAAGGCGGTCGCCGCCTGCCTTCCCGCCCCGCGCTTCTTCCACGGGGGTGATCTTGTCCGCGTAGTTGATGCCCGTTGAAACGGCAACGGAGGTGTAAAGATACTCGCGCCATGGAAACCCGTCGAAACGCAAGTACGCGGCCAGCCACACTTCCGTTACATGTTGCTGCCCATAACGGCGCGCGATCCCCACTTCCGGTTCAACGTGCACCATGTCCCAGAGCGAAAGAATGCGCTTGGACGCCGCGCCAGCCACAATGAAGTCATTGTCGTAATCCCATGTGTGCGGCGGATGCGCCTCCGTGAAAATCTGATACATGCCGTCTTTCACATAGGAACCGTTATAGATGGACACCGCGCAGCGGCCTTCGCAAGGCGTAAACAAGCCATACCAGCGAAACGCAAAATCGTCCTGCGTCAGCGCATCGGCATTGCCTGCCGCCTGCTCCGGCGGATCAGCGGCATAAACACCATTTGAAACATTGAGAATTGCTGCAAGCAACAGCGCGCCAAGGATGCGCGATAAACGCCAAAAAAACCGGCGCAGTTCTGCGCCCCCGGTTTTGACAGGGCTGAGCACTGACCAACGTCACTCCGCTTGCACCGTCGAAGGCGGGTAAGGCCTTCGAGTCGGATAGGATCCTTCAGACCCTAGTGCTAGCAGGTTCGCGCACCGCCATAGCCCCCAACTTCTTTGAGTTTCCAGAGGCGAAAACGGGCAGTCTGGGGTTCAGTTGCTCAACTCGTTGATAATCGGGCAGTCAGGATCCTCACTGCCCGGGCAGTCCTCAGCCAACTCGTGCAAGGTTCGCTTGAGATGTTGCAAGGAGCGGATCTTTTCATCCACTTCACAAATTTTTTCCAGCGTCATTGCCTTGACGCTGGAGCTCGTTCGTTCTTCGTCTTCATAGAGCGAGAGCAGCGATCGGCACTCCTCGATGGAAAAGCCAAGGTTGCGCGCTCGTTGCAGGAACTGCAGCCGTTGCACGTCTTTTTCGGAGTAGTCGCGGTAGCCATTCTCGGCACGGGCCGGACGGATCAGGTCAATCTCCTCGTAGTACCTTATGGTCTTTGCCGCCAAGTCAGAGCGGCGAGCTGCTGCACCAATATTCATGGGTCCAACCTCCAGAGGGAATCGCCTGAAGGCCCCGGAAAGCCCGGAGCCTTTAGCCAGTTTACAACTTAAGCTTACGTAACCGCAACGCGTTTGATATCACCGAAACAGATGACAAGCTCATTGCCGCTGCCGCAAGCATGGGCGAGAGCAATGTACCCGTGAGAGGGTACAACAGACCGGCGGCAATCGGTACCCCACCTGCATTGTAGACAAAGGCGAAGAACAGGTTCTGCTTGATGTTACTCAAGGTACCTTGCGCCAGCACACGCGCCTTGGACACCCCGTTCAGGTCTCCTGAAAGCAAGGTTATGCCCGCGCTTTCAACGGCGACATCTGCCCCTGTGCCCATGGCAATGCCCACATCCGCCGCTGCCAGCGCCGGTGCGTCATTCACGCCATCTCCGGCCATGGCGACCTTTCGGCCCTGCGCGTGCAACTCGTCAATCAGCTGTTGTTTTTCCTCTGGCCGCACGCCTGCGCGCACTTCATCAAGGTTCAGCTCCCGCGCCACGGCCTTTGCCGTACGTTCATTGTCTCCTGTTGCCATGACAACCCGCAGGCCCTCGGCCCGCAGCCGTGAAATGGCCTCTCGGCTGGTTTCCTTGATGGGATCGGCAACCGCAAGCAGACCAGCCACTTCACCGTTGACCGCAATGATCATTACGGTCTTTCCCGCGTCCCGCAGATCATCCGCCACGTTGGCAAAGGAGTCCGTTCCGATGGTGTTGGCGCTCATTAGGGCTGCATTGCCGAGCAGCACCTTCTTGCCTGCCACAACACCAGAAACGCCCTGCCCTACATGCGCATGAAACTGGTCGACAGAGTAAAGGGCCACACCCCGTTCTGCCGCACCTGCAACAATGGCATCCGCCAGCGGGTGTTCAGAGGCTTTTTCCAGCGAAGCCGCCAACCCGAGGAGTTCGTTTTCGCCCGAAAATGAGAGCACCACCACATCCATTAGCGTCGGTTTTCCTTCGGTAATGGTGCCGGTCTTGTCCAGCACCAGCGTATCGACCCGCGCCATGCGCTCCAGCGCTTCTGCGTCCTTGATCAAGACCCCGGCCTGTGCCCCCCGCCCGGTCGCGGTCATGATGGACATGGGCGTTGCCAGCCCAAGCGCACAAGGGCACGCAATGATGAGCACAGAAACGGCAGCGACGATGGCATGCGCAAGAGCTGGAGAGGGACCAAACAGCGCCCAGATGCCGAACGCAACCACCGCCACCAGAACGACAGTGGGCACAAACCACCCGGCAACGCGATCTGCCAGCCCTTGAATGGGGGCCCGAGAACGCTGCGCGTTGGCAACCATGCCCACAATCTGAGAAAGCACGGTGTCTGAACCAACGGAAGCCGCTTCAATCACGAGCGTGCCGGATTTGTTCAAGGTGCCGCCGGTTACGCGATCACCCCTTTGCTTTTCCTGGGGCACAGGTTCACCGGTAATCAGGCTCTCGTCAACGGAGGACATGCCTTCGATAACGATGGCGTCTGTTGGCACGGCCTCACCCGGACGCACGCGCAAAAGATCTCCGGCAACGATGTTTTCCAGCGGAGCATCATATTCTTCCCCATCCGGGAGAACCCGCCGCGCCGTCTTTGGCGCCAAGTCCATCAACGCCCGTATGGCGTCACCCGTGCGTTCACGAGCCCGAAGCTCCAACACCTGACCGACAAACACCAAAGCAACAATAACAACGGCCGCCTCAAAGTAGACCGGCACGTGCCCGGCCTCGGTCTTGAGCGTATCCGGGAAAATTTGCGGGAACAGCACGGCAACAACGCTGTAAGCAAATGCAGCGCCCACCCCAAGCATGATCAAGGTCCACATGTTGAAGTGCCGTGTTTTCAAGGAGGTCCACCCACGGGCAAAGAACGGCGCTGCCGCCCAGCCAACGACGGGCAGAGCGAGTATCAACTCCAAATAGAGCGATAGGGTTTCGCCAATCCACGAGCGAATGGGCAGCCCCACCATGGGCCCCATTGTGATGACCAGCAGCGGAATGGCCGCGCCGACACTCACCCACAAGCGACGGGTAAAATCGATCAGCTCGTGGTTCGGCTCATCGGATACACCGTCCATCGGCTCCAACGCCATGCCGCATATCGGACATGTGCCAGGCCCTTCCTGTACAATCTCCGGGTCCATGGGGCAGGTAAAAAGAGCGGACTTGTCCTGCGCCTTCGCGGCTTTTTCCTTGTTGCCAGAAAGATAAAAGTATGGATCAGCATCGAACCGGTCATGGCATTTGGGATTGCAGAAATGGTAGTCCTCCCCCTTGTACCGCAACGAGGGTTTTCCGGCACCAAGAGTGACGGACATCCCGCAGACCGGATCAATGGCGGTATTGTTTTCATCCCCTGCAAGCCCCACGGGGGCGTGGCCGCCAGCTCCATGGCTGCCACAACATGCGGCATGGGAAGCCCCCTCATGGGAGGGGGAAGACTGTTGATTGCTCATGGCACACCTTCTTTTTCAACTTGTTATGGCGAGCCTAAAGGTTCCAGTGACTGGAAGGTCAAGCAGTCTATTTCGCGTTTTTTAGAAGAGCCAGCTCAAAAGCAGAGCATGCTTTTTCAAAGCCTAATGGCCCCCCAAAGGATGCGCCCACTTTGCCGCAGTCTCCCAGATGAGGCTGCGGCACTAAGGCTCGCGGAACGCCCGCGCCATGCTGTCTTGCAAGGGCTCAAGCAGGTAATCAATGAAGGTGCGGTCCCGCGTGGTAATATAGACCTCCGCTGGCATGCCAGGCGTTGCCTGAAAGTCGATCACGTCGGCTATGGCTTGCGGGTCCAGCTTCACACGGGCCACATAAACATCCGAGGCCGTGAACGAGCGGCGTTCATCTGGCAAGGCATCAGCGGAAACATAAATCACCTGCGCTGGCAGCATGGGGGTCGTTCTCTGGTTCAGCGCATTCATCCGCACCATGGCCTTCTGGCCCTTGCGCACATTGTCGATATCCGCTGGGTGAATGTTGGCCTCAATCACCAGATCATCCTGCAACGGCAGAATTTCCATCAAGTCCTTGCCGCTTTCTACAACCCCGCCAGCTGTGTGATAGCGCATACGAATGACCGCCCCCCGCACCGGCGCTTTGATCTCGATGCGCTTCAACACGTCTTTTGCCGCAAAGATCTGCTCACGCACATCATCTAGGTCCGCATTGATGGCCTGCAGTTCATCAACTGCAAACTGCGAGGCCTCATGACGTGCTTTGGCGATCTGGGCGCGGGTGCGGGCAATGCGCTCCGTTGCATCTCCAATTTCCGCTGTAATGCGTCCAACCTCGCCGCGCAGGTTCGCCATGGCCCGCTCCAACCCCAGCACCTCCGACTTGCGGATCAAGCCGGACTTCAGCATTTCCCGTTTCGTCTCAAGCTCTTCTGCAAACAGCGCCATCTGCTCTTTCACGGCCACCCGCTGCGTCTTGCCGCCTGTCACTTTTTCTTCCAGCGCATCAATGCTCTGTTGCAGGATGTCAATTTCACTCTGCAACCTTTTGGAGCGCGCCTGAAAAGTCAGTGCCTGATTGAGCAGGATGGCGTGTATCCGCGGGTCATCGCGGTGCGCTTCCAACCCTTCTGGCCAAGAGATCTGCGTGATGCCGCGCCCCTCATGAACGAGGCGCGTCTGAACCGCCTCAAGACGCGCTTGCCGGATTTGCAAGCGGGCCAGGTTGGCCTGCGGGGCAGTGGGATCGAGGCGCAAGAGCACGTCGCCCTCTTCCACGATGTCCCCTTCCCGCACCAGTATCTCTTCGATGATCCCGCCTTCAAGGTGCTGAATGATCTTGTTTTGGCCCGTTGCAACAAAGCTGCCGGTTGCAACAACGGCCCCGGCCATGGGGGCTGTTGACGCCCAAACACCAAAGCCAACAAAGGTCACCAGTACGACCACGAGACTGGCCAGAATTGGAAATGTGGTACTGCGCGGCACATCTTCGTACCAACTGCTATCGAGAATGAGGCTGCGCGTGGTCATGATGTCGGCTCCAGCTGGGTCCGGGGCGTTGCGGCGGTCTGATCAAGGGTCGGGGTCGCATTGGCCACTGGCGCCGGGCGCCGGCCTGTTACCAGCGGCAACACGTCATCGCGCACCCCGAAGGCCTGCACGGTTCCGTCTTTCAACATCAGGATCTTGTCGGCACAGCGCAGCAGCTGGGGCCGCTGGGTGATCGCCACCACCGTAATGCCTTCCGCCTTGGCGCGCCCCATGGCCTCGCTGAGCGCCTGCTCTCCCGTGGCATCCAGATTGGAGTTCGGCTCATCCAACACCACCAGCCGCGGCTTGCCGAAGAAGGCGCGGGCAAGACCAATGCGCTGCTTTTGCCCCCCGGAGAGGGGCGAGCCATCCATCGCCACTTCTGTCTCATAGCCCTGCGGAAAATGTGAGACCATCTCGTGAATATTGGCCATTTGCGCAGCGTGGAACACCTCGGCGTCCGAAGCGCTTTCTCTCATGCGCGCGATGTTGGCCTTGATGGAACCGGGAAACAGCTGCACATCCTGCGGCAGATAGCCGACATTTTCGCCAAGCTGACGCGGATCCCAGTTGCGCAGGTCCATGTTGTCAAGACGCACGTTTCCAGCAGTGGGCGCAATGGACCCCACCAGCATCTTGCCCAGTGTAGACTTCCCGGAGCCTGAGGCCCCCACAATCGCCAAGGCTTCACCCGGTGTCAGGTCAAACGACACCCCATTCAGAATGACGCGCTTGTTTGGCGGCGGCACATAAAGAACCCGCTCCACCGCCAGCGCGCCTTTTGGTTCCGGCAAGCGCAGGCGGCGCACATTGAGTTGGGAGGTTTGCAGCAAAGTTCGGATGCGCCCGAATGCGGCACGCGCGGCGATGAAGCTCTTCCAGCCTTCGATGGTGCCTTCCACCGGAGCCAAAGCCCGCCCGCCAATGATGGAGGCGGCAATAATCATGCCGCCAGTGATCTCGTTGTTCAGCGCCAGCCACGCCCCCCATCCCAGCATGGTGATCTGGGTGCACAAGCGGATGAACTTGGAGATCCCCGCCATCACCACATTTCGGTCTTGCCCAACCACTTGAGACTTCAGCGAGTTCGCCGTTTCGCGCCCCCACAGTCTCACACTCTCCGGTATCATGCCCATGGCATTGATGACCTGCGCATTCCGCGCCATGGCATCGGCTTGCAAATTGGCGCGGGCGCTGAACGCCCCGGCCTGACTGAACGGTATTGCCGTCAGTCGCTGGTTGATCCGCGCCACGATCAGCAAGATCACAATTGTGCCAGTAACGATCAGCCCCAGATGCGGATGCACCAGAAAAACTGCCAGCAGGTAGATTGGCGCAACTGGCGCATCCAGCATGGTCAAGAGCACAGAGCCCGTCAGGAAGCTGCGCAACTGCTGCAAGTCCCCAAGCGCCTGAAATTCCCGGCTTGATCCGTTGTGGGAGGCTTTGGCTGCGGCGCTCAGCACGGGTGCGCCGAGCCGCGTCTCCAGGTCCACGGCAACGCGCATCAACATGTATCGCCGAAACATATCAAGCAGCACATGGGCAAGGATCAGCCCTACCACGATGACAGTCAGCATCACCAACGTATCCACGCTGCGACTGGTCAGCACCCGGTCTGAAATCTGGAAGAGGTAGATCGGCAGTGCCAGCACGAGAATACTGGATGCAAACGAGAAAAGACCCACAACAAGGAGGTGCATTTTTGCCCGAACCAGAACGGAATGCAGCACCTGCCGAAAATCAAGGTCGGTCTCCTCCTGCTTTTTCTTCGGGTTCAAAGGCGGCTTTGCATAGGGACGCAGGAGAGGCCCGTGCAAGCCCGCAAGCAACCGCCCCTTCCCTTGCCCCTTCGAAGCCACCGCCCCCGCAGCAGAAAGCCCGCCGAACACAGGTGCAATGGCATTCTTCACGCGCCGCAGGCCCAAACGCACCTGCACTTTCCTCAATCGCCAAAACCTGCCTTTGGTTTCCGCGCGATCACGCGCCGTGCCCCACGCTGCAAAAGTCACATCAACATTGCTCAGTGTCATAAAGACCTACTTCTGGATTAAATGCCTTGTAAAAATCTAGGTAAGGAGATCAGAAAACAGATCTCCCGCGTTGAGTGAGGCAAATGCATAGCCCCCCTCGTCCGTCGGCCCGCTGTTCTCCCCTCCTGTGAAAGCAATAACTTCATTCACAAGGTCTCCTGCCGACTTGAGCTGAGAAGGAGCGGAGGCGCTGTCCTCCACCGAGATGTTGACCTGAATGAGCAGGTCTTCCTCGGAGTAGGCGCCGCCCAGATACTGAAACCCGGACTGGCTGTCGTAATCGATGATTTCCGCCTTGTTACGCGCAAGGTTTGCGCTGCCGCTGCCGTAGTTTGGTGTATCAAACTCCCCAGTCGCAGCGCCCTCACCGATGATACGGCCCGTGTCCATATCGGAAAGGACATTCACCTGCTCGATGACATTCAGGTGATAGCTGTTTCCAGTGACGAACAGCACCTTGAAATCAGTGGAGCCGATCTGAGGAAAGCCGAACTCGAAGCCGGCAGGCTTGTAGGTCAAAGAACTTTCGTGTTGTGCTATCCCGCTAAAAAACGCCGATGCCTCGGAGTCCATCGGTTTGAACAGCGAGCCGCCGCCAATCGTCTTTATCTTGGCATCGTTGATAAGGCGGTTGCCTTGCCCCGCATCGGTCAAGCCAGAAGCTTCCCAGGACACCCGGTCGGCATCCAGCAGCACATTGCGCTGCGAGATGTAGTTGAGATCAAAATAATCGCCTGCGGTAATGATCATGTCGTAGGCGGACACATCCTTGATCACCTGGGCCGCATTGACCTGCGTGTTATCGCCAAGCGACACGTAGCTGCCGCCCGAGTTCAGCTCGTACTGGATGTGATCATTGTCAGAGAGAAAATTGTACTGCTGCACAACGCTGACGTTGTAGAGGTTCCCCACCGCCACATCCACATCGAACGAATAAAGCGCTGATGCTCCAGATACATAGGAAGAAATCAACGTCTCCCCCGAGCTGCTGATCTCGCTGGCGTTGAACAGGGTGGGTTCACCGGTGCTGGCCGCCTGCTGTGTTGTTTGTCCAGCCCCCACATAGACGTTGCTTTGAACAATGGCGTTGGTGGCGTAGTAATCCCCCATGACCACCACCGATGTTTTTGCCTCAATCAAATCGGCAATCACGGCAACATTGGTTGCTTCGTTGTCGCCCAAGGCGACACTGTGTTCCGGCGCTTCGGGCTCTTTTTGGCTGACGGGGGCTGTTTCTGCCTCCCCGTCTTTTTGTGCCTCAAATTCTGTTGGGTCATAGGTGCCGGTGTTCTCACCGATCTTCACGGTGACGTCTTTGAACCCGTTTTCAGCACGGGTGACCTGCCCTTGCGCGGCCTCTTTTGCTAGCTCAGGTTCGGGTTGTGCCAGCTCAGCGAGCAGTCCGGGCACCACCGCCGCCTCGGAGGCTTCTACTGCGCTCTGAAGCACTGCCTCTGCAGATGGAAGCTCGCTTGCTGGAGCCCAGACCACATGGTCCTGAACCAGAACATCGTCATCCTGCAGCGCGTTTTCCTGCTCAATACCAACATACGTACCCGGTGCGCTGAAGAAATCATAGTTCAGCTCTACATCCAGCTCCCAGTCAGTAACCGGCGCGGGACCATCAACGGGTCGAGATGGCACGGCTTGAGCCGGAGCATCAACGGGTGATTGGCCCTCTGGCCCCAGAACAATGCCGTTCAGAGCGGGAATGAAATCCAAGGAAAGATCCGGCACTGCGATCGGCACACCCAGAGGGTCCGCGCCAACCGGTGAGGCATTGGTGGAGGGCAGCTCTTCCGGTTCTTCCGTGCGCCATGGCTTTACGTCCACCATTTGCTCAACGAGAACGTCTTCAAAGCCGGATATGGCGTGGTCGTAGCGGATGGATGTTGTTGCAAGGTCTTCCCTCAGCTTGAGATACCCGAGGAAGTGCCATGTAATTTCGTTGATGGATTGCGACAGCATCTGGGTTGCCTTGACTGTTGGTCTTCAAAGAAGACCTGCGCGGATAGTCTCCGCGCAGGCTTTGGTTCAAGGGGCAGATCAAGATGCCATGTCGTCTTCGCCAATGACGTTGACCGTGGAGGAACCGCCCACCACAGACACCTCGATGGAGTTGGCCTGAACATTGGCCCCCATGACGATTGTCTGATTGAAGGCAGAGGCCACACCCATGGCATCGGCCGTGGCGGAGGTTGCAGCGGCGATGGACATGTCGTCACCGGCAGAGAAGTCGAACAGATCTTCTGCATCCAGAATGCCGTCACCGGCCATCGCAACACCGCCATCAACAGAGACCATCTGGTCCATGTCCGTGCTGTTTGCCGAGATGACGCTTGGGTTCTCGATGTAGTCCTGATCGGCCAGGCTGTTGGTCTGCTCAGCTGTGAAGACGGTGTCAGTGCCGTCTTTGTAGCTGTTCAAACCCGGAAGCTGTCCGCCGGACGGGGTCACGGACAGATCCAGACTATCGTCGTCGCCCACAAACAACGCCGTGTCGTTGCCGCCAACAAAGTCAACGCTGGCCGCGTTGGCTTGAGTGTTGCCGCCGGAAAGCAGGGTCTGGTTGAAAGCAGAGACTTGAGCCGACGCATCCGCTGAGGCCAGAGCCTTTGCGGAGACACTGTAATCGTCGCCCACGGTGCCGCCCGCGTTGAACTGGCTGGCGCCATCGTCATGGATGCCGTGCTGCGCAGTGGCTTCGCCGCCATTGGCCGTGACTTTTTGAGCCACGTCGCTGCCGCTGGCGTTGGTCACCACCGCATCGACGATCTCATCACCATCATCGGCACCATTGGCCTGATCCAAGGTAATTAGCGTGTCCGCATTGCCTGCCATGAAGCCAGAGGCCAGCGCCGCTGCCCCACCGGTTGCATCTTCACCGATGCTCACGGAGTTTGCGTTGGAGGCCGTCACTTCAACAGCTGCATTGTTGATCTGAACGTTTGAGCCCGACCGGATCAGCTGATTGAAAGCTGAGGCCTGAGCAACGGCATCTGCACTTGCACTGGTTGACCCAGAGACAGAGGCGTCATCGCCCGTCGCATTCGGCCCACCCATGGACAACATCTGGCTGGAACCATCGCCAACGAGACCGGACCCAGCGCTGGCGCTGCCGCCTTCACTGGCAACGTTCTGGACCAGACTACCGTCATTGGTGACCCTTGCGCTTTCGACGTAGTCATAGTCGCTGTCCAGCAGGTTGGCCTGCTCGACTTCAACGGTGGTCTCCGCAGACAGCGCCACTCTCGGGCCAACAATCGGGCCAGCGACGGAAGAAGGCAGGCTGCCATCACTGTCCTCGCCCGTGGAAAGCGAAACTGCGTCGCCGCCCACGACACTGGTCGCTGCCGTGTTCTGCTGGCCATTGCTTGCCACATTGATGGACTGCCCGAAAGCCGCCGAGCCACCGCTGGCATCCGCTGACGCATCAGAGGCCCCTGCGATGGTGGAGTCATCGCCCACAGTATCGCCGCCAAGACGAGCCCCATCTGGTGCCGTGTAGTACTGGTCGATGCCGTCTCCGCTGGAAGCGGCGCCGCCGGTGCTGTCCACGTCCTGATAAACGGCACCGTCATTGGTAACCGTTGCCCAAGTCACCTCATCCGTGTCGGATTCAAGCAGGTTCTGTTGGGTAAGCGTTACTTCAGCATCCGAGTCAGCACCAATGAAACGCGGGGCCTGCGCCCATGTATCCTGAGAGGCACTGTTCTCCCCAGCAGTTGCCGCGCTGTCGTCACCGCCAACGATGTCAACTGAGGCCTGGTTCAACTGAACATTTGAGCCAGTGCTGATGGACTGGTTGAAGGCCGACGCAACTGCAGTTGCATCCGCGCTTGCCGAGGCACTGCCGGAGATCGCGCTGTCGCCGTTGACATCCTGTGCCCCCAAGCTGCCGCCATTGATCTGGCTGATGCCATCTTCACTTGTGGCCGAACCGCCCACAGAAGAGATGGTTTGGGACAAGGTGCCAGCATTCACAACCTGAGCATCGTTGATGTCGTCATTGTCCGTGCTGTCATTCATCTGCTCAATGCTGACAACCGGATCGATCTTTGGCGTGATGCCGCGCAAGGTTGGCATGTCAACACTCGCACCATCATTGCCTGCGGAGGCTGACACGCTATTGCCACCGGTGATAGTAGCGTCTGCCTGGTTGGCTTGTGTGTTGCCACCGGTTGCGATGACCTGATTGAACGCACTGGCCGCCGCAGATGCATCAGCACTTGCGGAGGTTTTACCGACAATGCTGGCATCATCCATCACCTCAGCGTCGCCGCCGATCTGGCTGCTTGCCTCAACCTGCTGAATGCCATTTCCGGCAGTTGCAGTGCCACCAGTGGAAGCAACGCTCTGTTCAACGATGCCGCCTTCCTGATTTTCAACCAGAGGCGACGCGATGAAATCATCGTCCTCGGCAATGTTGAGCTGCCCGATGTTCTGCTCGGCCTCAATTACGGTCAGACCATCTGGAGCACCGCCATTCACTGCACCCACGGATGCACCGCTTTCCCCTGCTTCAGCAGAAATCACATGCCCGCCAACGGTGGACGCGGAAGCCTCGTTGATCTGCCGATTGCCGCCTGTCGCCAAAGCCTGATTGAACGCCGTCGCCGTTCCGGATGCATCCGCACCCGCTTCTGAGCTTCCAACGATGGAGGCATCATCGCCAACGCTGCTGAAGTCGCCGATGGTGCCGGCTGATTGCGACACGCCATCCAGCGCTGTAGATGTTCCACCCGTGACCGTCACTGTCTGCTCAAGGTTGGTCACCGGCTCGTCGGTGGTGCCGTCGAACGGATTGTTTACAACCGTCGCATCCGTGATCTCATCTTCGTCTGCCAGGTAGTTTGCGCTTTCAATGGCCTGATCGGCCCCCACCGCAAATGAGTCCGAAGACCATGCCACATCGCCAACCTGCGCCGCATTCTCGCCTGCGGTTGCCTTGGCGGTGCTGCCGCCAACCATTTTAACGGCGGCGTCATTCAGCTGAAGATTGCCGCCAGTTGTGAGCGCCTGCGTGAATGCAGAAGCCCCGCCGATTGCATCTGCGGACGCGGATGTGTGGCCGCTGATGCTGGTGTCGCCTTCTGTTGTGCCATTGCCTACACCAGATCCGGAGGCAATGCCATTTCCAGCGTTGGCAATGCCGCCATTCACGGTCACACCTTGCGTGACAATGCCTTCACTCGGGATGCCGCCATCAAGGTTGTCACCATCATTGAGAACCGTCGCAGATGAGATCTCATCTGAGTCTTCCGCCATGTTTTCTTGGGCAATGCCCGCGGCCTGGGTGGAGCCAACAAATGGGGCCATCAACGCACCGCTGTCAGCAGCAATGGTGGCGCCATTTTCTTCCGCACTTGCGGCAGCGCGGCTTCCGGCAACCGAAGAAATCGCCGCAGAGTTCGCCTGCTGGTTTGCGCCACTGTCAATGTCCTGCGTGTAGGACATGGCAACGCCTTGGGCATCTGCAGAAGCCGATGCGGAGCCACCGATGCTGGCGTCGCCACCTACACCAGACGCCCCCACAAGGCCGCCAACATCAACCCCATCACCGGCAGAGGCGGTGCCACCATCAACGTCAACCGATTGGGTGAGCTGACTTGCGTTGGTCACGCTGGGTGTTTCCACCAGGTCTGCATCGTCGTTCAGCTCATTCAGCTGCTCAACGGCTGAGAACGAGGTTGCGAAAACATTTTCAGCGCTGCTGATGGAAGAAAGCTGCGCCGCCCCGTCAGTTCCCGCGCCTGCGCCGCCGCCTTGAGCAACGTTCACATCTGCGCCCGTGACGGAAAGATCAGCCGCGTTGATCTGGGTGTTTTCCCCGGTCGCAAGCGCCTGATTGGCTGATGTGGCAACGCCTTGTGCGTCCGCGCTGGCATCGGCGCTGCCTTCTATGGACAGATCGTCGCCAACACTGCCCGCTGCGCCAACTGCACCCCCGCCAACGCTGTTGATGCCATCACCTGCGGTGGCAACACCGCCGTCAACGGTCACCGTTTGAGTGGGATTGCGCGACACATTGCTTTCGCTCAGCACCGTCGCGTTAAGAATCTCATCCGCATCATCTGCGGTGTTTGCCTGCTCCAGGCTCACCGCACTCAGCGTTTCCAGCTGAGAATCTGACGCCTGACCGCTGTTGAAGGACGCGCCCTCACCGCCAGACGCAGATACATCGTAGTCACCGCCCGTGACCGCAGCCGAAAAGGCGTTCTGCTGAACGTTGTTGCCCATCTCGATGCTTTGGACAAACATGTCCGCCCGGCCCGCAGCATCTGCGGAGGCTCCGGCCTCACCCGAGATCGAAAGATCATCGCCGACGTCTCCGGCGTCATTTACGTCGGTAATCCCGTTTCCAGCTGCTGCCGAGCCGCCATTCACGCTGACGGTTTGCCATGGGTCTGCCGCGTTGGACAGCTCAGGGGCTTCAACCAGATCGAAATCGGAAAGCTCGTTGGTCTGATACGCGGCCAATCCGGCATCATTGCCCGGATTATCGGTAGGAATGGGCGTTTGCCCATCAACGTCGTTGATGGCGTCTTCAATCACGTTTTTCAGGTCATCAATATCAACTGACATGCCTTGGCTCCAATAGAGCGGTCTGGCGGGCGTTTCGAAGCGACGATCTTCTACGTCATCGGGTCGAACGGTCCAGCACCGCGTGTTTCCTGCAGCGTTTGTGCAGTCGCCCTTTTTCGGGAACAGACCAGAGACAGCCCAAGCGCCGTTCAGGCAAAGCAACAGCCTTCCTGAAACCGATGGTTTTCAGGTCAGCGACGCTTTACTGTCTCGATCCCTTGATCCTGTTGTTGTCCTGCCCCCACATCTTCTAATCGTAAAGATGACCTCGGCTAAAAGGACAAGAGAACGCCAAGGCGGGCACACTAAACAAAACGAACACCCGGTGCGGCAAACAGTGTAAAATCACCCGTTATTTTTTAACCTTGTGTTTTTACTGGATGAACTGCGCAGAATAGGCCTGTTTTGACCATGGATATCGAACAATCTATATATTCAATTTGAATATTTACATCATTTCTCGCAGTGCTCGTTGCGCAAAACATCCATTGCAAAATTGAAACATACATGACTACTCCAGAAAGCTGCTGTTATCTGGAGGCTAATCGTTGTTATGTGCCAATCGCATGTAAAATCAGCTTTACTGGTAAATTTTCACTCGATATCTACTAGGTTGACTGGGAAATAAAGCATTACAAGCACACATCAACATTGGTTCACCGCCCATTACTTAGGTGATTTGCAATGCACCTCACCCAAAAGACATGGAGGCAAGTTCTGCAAAATGCCCTAGACTCATAAAATGAGTGAGTGGGAGGATGCCAAAAATGCCCGAGGACGAGCCACTTCAGCCCGATTTTGACGCCCTGCAGCGCATAGCCCAAGAAAAGGCTGGAGAGCGAAACCTCATTTTCGCGCTTATTGGCAACATGAGTTATTGCTGGTCAAACAACGAAAGCATGTTCATTTACATGCTGCAGTATCTCATGCGCACCGATGAAATCACCGCGACCATCGTTTTCGGCACCTTGAACACGACCCGCGCCCGCTTGGATCTGGTTGAACGGCTGGCAGAGGCCAAGCTGACTGATCCGGAGGTGACGCGGCAGCTGCGCCGCATCATTCGGTTGTTTAATGAAAGCACCCGCCTGCGTAACGAGTTCAACCACTCGGTGTTCAAGACAGATGCTGAAGGGGCCATTACGCACACGCACTCCATGCGCATTCAGCGCAAGAACGGTCAGTTGCACTTGGGAGAGGTTAAACCTGTTGATCAACCAAGGATTGCATCCATGGGAGCCTCAATCAAGAAAATGGTCAAATTGAACAGAGAAATCTGGGCGTTCCTGCCAACGCTGAAGGCAGCTATGCAAGCTTGATGCACACCTATTACGTGTAGCCCATGATAAATCATGGGTTGCGTGGGCAGGGCATCATCGTGCTTACATATAGAGCCCTCAACACCTTGATTTATATAGATAGGCCATTGCGGGAGGTTGTCTTGATCAAGGCCCGCCTGGACGGGCAAAAGACGATCGCAGCAGCGTCGCATCCTTCAGGGTCCATGTGTAACACGTCTCTCCGACGTCCCTGAGATGCGGCGCTCTGCACTTTCAACTTGTCGCGCGTTAAAGGGCTTCCCAGCGTCCAGTCCCAAGGAAGGTCAGAACCTGCTCCTCATAGGGGCGGATGTGAATGTGGTGCTCTTCCAGCCAGGCATCGTTGTAATAGGTATTGGCGTAGCGCTCCCCGCCATCGCACATGAGCGAGACAATCGAGCCCTCGTCCCCACGGGCCAGCATTTCCGCCGCCAATTGACAAACGCCGTAGAAGTTTGTGCCAGTTGACCCGCCGGGGCGCCGCCCAAGTGTTTTTTCAAGCGCACGCATGGCCCCGATGGAAGCCGCGTCCGGGACTTGCCGCATTTCGTCAATCACCGTTGGCACAAAGGATTTTTCGCAGCGCGGACGGCCAATGCCCTCAATGCGAGAGCCGCAGGTCAGCGTCAGGTCATTTCGTTCCTTTGCGTAGCAGTCATAAAACACAGAGTTTTCAGGATCCACCACCAACAGTTTGGTGTCTTCACAGCGATAGCGAATGTAGCGGCCAATGGTGGCCGAGGTGCCGCCTGTGCCGGGGCACATCACCACCCATTTTGGCACCGGGAAACGCTCGCTGGACATCTGCTCAAAAATGCTCTCGGCAATATTGTTGCTGCCGCGCCAGTCGGTTGCCCGCTCCGCATAAGTGAACTGATCAACAAAATGCCCACCGGTGTCATCGGCGAGCTGCTGAGAGACCGCCCCAATGGTGGTCGGGTCTTCCACCAAATGGCAGGTCCCTCCGTAAAACTCGATGGCTGCAATCTTTTGTTGAGAGGTCGTGGCGGGCATCACCGCGATAAACTCTAAGCCCAGCAGTTTGGCGAAATAGGCCTCGGACACGGCTGTGGAGCCGGAAGAAGCCTCAATGACAGGCTTGCCTTCACGGATCCAGCCGTTACAAATCGCGTGAAGAAACAAGGACCGCGCCAAACGGTGCTTCAGGCTGCCGGTTGGGTGCGTCGACTCATCTTTCAGATAGAGATCAACGCGTGTCAGGGCCGGAGCATCGACCCGAAAGAGATGCGTATCCGCGGAGCGATTGTAATCCGCTTGAATGAGTTGAACAGCTTGCTTGCGCCAGGACGTCATTTTGGAAGGCTCTGTATGCAGGGCGGCAGACCGTTGGCTCCGCTCTTGTGGTTGTCATGAGGCAACTATAAGAGACCAAACCACCCGGGCGCCAGCCAGAACCTGCATATGGTTAGGGAGAACTCACTTCCATTCTCCCCTCCCCTCGCTTCTCGACATACCTTGAGATCAATGGCGCGGCGGCGGCGCGTCCACTTCTTCCAAGAGCACACCATACCCCCACAATGTGCGCAGCAACGCCAGCACCTTGTCCCGTTCCTTCTGATCCAGAGAAACACCGTTGCGCTTGTAGTGGCGAAGCTTCAACTGCCGGTCACCCAAAAGGTCAACATCAACAATCTGAATGTCCGGATCGATGACCGCCACATCGTAGTTTTGCGCCAGCTTTTCGCGCACTTCCCCATAGCCCCGCTCATTATGGATCGACGAGACTGTCACATGGGAATCCTTGGCATAATCAGAAATGGCAAACATGCGGAAGTCGCGGATCACCTTGGGGCTCAGATACTGCTGAATGAAAGACTCATCGCGGTAGTTGGCCCAAGCATCCTTGATGGCCCCCTTCCAGTCTTTCTTACCGGCAATCTCCGGCAACCATGCCCGGTCCTCCTCCGTCGGATCAAGGCAAATCCGCTTGATGTCCTCCATCATGGCGTACCCCAAAGCGTAGGGGTTGAACCCGGAATACCTTGGATCATCAAAGCTGGGCTGGAACAGCACGTTGGAGTGATTGTGCAAAATCTCCAACATGGCACCATCTGAGAGCAACCCGCGCTGTTGCAAGGTGTTGACGATGTGATAGTGCACGAAACAGGCGCAGCCCTCGTTCATCACTTTGGTCTGGCGCTGCGGGTAAAAGTATTGGGCAATGTTGCGGACGATACGCAGGATCTCTCGCTGCCAGATTTGCAGGATCGGGCTGTACTGCTCCAGAAAATAGAGGATATTCTCTTCCGGCAAACGCAAGGTGTGTTTGCGTTCTTCCGCTTCCTTTTGCGCCTCGGACTTTTGGCCCTCAGGTCCCGAATAAACGGTTTGCCAAAGGTAGTTCACGGTGCGCTCTTCGTAATCCCGGCGCTCCTTTTCCTTCTCTTGCTCGGCCTTCAGGGAAAGTTTCTGCGGCCGGCGATAGCGGAAGACGCCATTGTTCATCAACGCATGGGCCGCATCCAGAATGCGCTCCACCTCGTGAACGCCGTGGCGTTCTTCGCACTTGGCAATGTACCCCTTGGCAAAGTTCAGATAATCAAGAATGCCTTCAGCATCGGTCCATTGCCGGAACAGGTGATTGTTCTTGAAGAAATGATTGTGACCAAACGCAGCATGGGCCATGACCAGCGTTTGCTGGGCCATGGTGTTCTCTTCCATGTTGTAGCTGATGCAGGGGTCGGAGTTGATCACGATTTCATAGGCCAACCCGCGCAGGCCCTTTCGGTAACTCACCTCGTCGTTAACGAAGTGTTTACCAAACGACCAGTGCTGATACATCAGCGGCATGCCGATGGAAGAATACGCATCCAACATCTGCTCGGAGGAGATGATCTCCACCTGGTTGGCGTAAACATTCAGCTCAAGGTCCTTTACCGCCACTTCCTCGATGGCGTCATAGGTGCGTTGCAACACCTCGAAGTTCCAATCCGCCGTAGTGAAGAGCGGCTCGGCCTTGGTGGTCTTCACTGCTGTCATCAGGCCGCTCCACTCATTTTCTTGGCAAACAACTGACGGAACACCGGATAAATATCCGAGGGGCTGGCGATCCGCTTCATGGCGAAGTTCGCCCAATCTTCCTTCACGCGTCGATACCCGCGCCAAAGTTCCATGCCGTTCTCTTCGCCCTGGAACAACTTTAGCTCGGCCTCATCCAAAATTTCGATGTAAGCGAAATACTGACACCGCTTCATCACTTCTGCGTTCAACAGCTCCACACAGGTGTCCGTGTCGCCGGCAAAGTTCTCACCGTCCGACGCCTGCGCGGCATAAATGTTCCATTCCGACGGTGGGTAGCGCGCGTCAATGACCTCCAGCATTTCCTTTAAGGCCGTGCTGACCACGGTACCGCCGGTTTCGCGGGAATAGAAGAATGCTTCCTCATCCACCTCCTGCGCATTATGGGTGTGGCGAATGAAGACCACGTCGATCTTGTTGTAGCGCCGCTTCAAGAACAGATGCAGAAGCACGAAGAACCGCTTTGCCAGATCCTTTTCCCGCTCCCCCATGGAAGCAGAGGTGTCCATGAGGCAGAACATGACCGCGTTGGCATTGGGCTGTGGTTGCTGCTGAAAATAATTGTACCGCACATCAAGTGGATCGATATAGGCGATCACCTTTTGCCGCCGCAATGTCTCCTCCAGCTCCTTGTGCAGCCGGATCAAATCCTTTTTCTGCTTGGAAGTTGGCGTGGAGACCGCTTCCAGCTTGAAAATCTGTTCCTGCAGCTCCCGGACTTCCTTCTGGTTCGGGCGGCGCAAGGCCAGCCGTCGCCCAAGGGAGTTGCGCATGGTACGGCCAACATTAATGTTCGTTGGAGACCCGGAAACCGAATAACCGGCCCGGCGCGGTTTGAAGGTCTGAACCTCTTTCAAACTGTGTTTGATTAGGTCAGGCAGCTCAAGATCTTCAAAGAAGATGTCCAGAAACTCTTCGCGAGACAGGGCGAATACAAAATCGTCCTCCCCTTCCCCGCTGTCACTGCCTTCCTTGCCGCTGCCACCGCCCCCTTGTTCCGGCTTGGCAATCCGGTCACCAGAGCGGTATTCCTTGTTTCCGTTGAAGACGTAGTCCCGGTGGCCTGCGTCCCTGGCCCGACGAAACACCGGTTCGGTGATGCCCTCGGCAGGTACAGAAATGCGTTCGCCCTGATCCACATCCGAGATGCCGCGTTCACGCACTGAGGCGTCGACCGCTTTCTTGATGTGTTTGCGAACTCGCCGTAAAAACCGTCGCCGATTACCCAGGCTCTTGTCCTTCGGGTTCAGGCGCCGGTCGATAAAATTGGCCATTAGCTACCTTCTGCTGCTCTGACTCCGACCCTGCGCTGCATCGCGCCCATGCGGCTCGGGCCATGCTTCGTTTCAAACTCAACGACGCATGACCGGCCCGGAACCGCTCAGGTTTGCGGAGTGTTACCCCGCCTTGTTGACGCGCATGTACCATTCCACCAGACGCTGAACCTGGCGCCGGGTATAACCGCGCTCAATCATCCTAGAGACAAACTCGTGGTGCTTGGCATCTGTCTCGCGGTCTTTCTTGGAGCCAAAGCTGATCACTGGCAGCAGGTCTTCCACCTGACCGAACATGCGCTTTTCAATAACGCGGCGCAGCTTCTTGTAGTTCTGCCAATCCGGGTTCTTGCCGCTGTTTTCCGCGCGGGCCCGCAGCACAAACTTGACGACTTCGTTTCGGAAATCCTTCGGGTTTGCAATGCCAGCAGGCTTCTCGATCTTGGAAAGCTCTTGCTCCAAAATCTCACGGTTGAACATCTGCCCGGTGTCCGGATCCTTGTAGTCCTGATCTTCAATCCAGGCGTCAGCATAGGCAATGTAACGATCAAACAGGTTCTGACCGTAGTCCTTGTAGGATTCCAGATAGGCCTTCTGGATCTCGTGGCCGATGAACTCCGCATAACGCGGTGCCAACTCGGACTTGATGAAGTCCAGATACTGCTGCTCTGTATCCTCCGGGAACTGCTCCCGTTTCACCGCCTGCTCCAGAACATACATCAGGTGCACGGGGTCCGCGGCAACTTCCAAGGTGTCGTGGTTAAAGGTTTCAGAAAGCACCTTGAAGGCAAAGCGGGTTGAAATGCCGTTCATGCCTTCGTCAACACCGGCTGCATCCCGATATTCCTGAACCGACTTGGCCTTTGGGTCGATGTCTTTCAGGTTTTCGCCGTCATAGACGCACATCTTGGAGTAAAGCGTTGAATTCTCATGCTCATTCAAGCGGCTGAGAACGGAGAAGCGCGAGAGCAACTTCAAGGTTTCCGGGGCACACTGCTCTTCTCCAAGTGTACTTCCCGTCAAGAGCTTCTCGTAGATCTCGGTTTCTTCGGTAACCCGCAGACAATACGGCACCTTCACCACGCTGATGCGGTCAAGGAACGCTTCATTGTTCTTGTTGTTCTTGAACTGCTGCCACTCGGATTCATTGGAGTGGGCAACGATCAAGCCCTGGAATGGGAACGCGCCAATGTTTTCCGTACCGGTGTAGTTGCCTTCCTGTGTTGCGGTTAGCAGCGGGTGCAGCACCTTGATCGGCGCTTTAAACATCTCAACAAACTCGAGAAGCCCTTGAGTTGTCCGGTTCAAGCCCCCCGAATAGCTGTAGGCATCCGGATCATTCTGGCTCAGATGCTCGAGTTTTCTGATGTCGAGTTTCCCCACCAGCGCGGAAACGTCCTGGTTGTTTTCATCACCCGGCTCTGTTTTCGCAACACAAATCTGACGTAGCTTCGACGGGTACAACTTTACGATCTTGAAGCGGGAAATATCGCCTTCGAATTCATCGAGTCGCTTTGTGGCCCAGGGCGAAATCAGCCCTGTGAGAAGGCGCTTTGGAATATTGTATTTGTCTTCAAGCAGATCGCCAGTTGTTTCGCGGTCGAACAAGCCAAGGGGAGATTCAAAGACCGGGCTGATCTGTTCGCCAGCTTTCAAGACATAAATAGGTTCTTGCTCAACGAGGTTTTTCAGAATTTCCGCCAGGCTGGACTTACCGCCCCCCACAGGCCCGAGCAAGTAGAGGATCTGCTTGCGCTCTTCCAATCCTTGAGAGGCGTGTCTGAAGAAACCCACGATCCGCTCGATGGTCTCTTCCATCCCGAAAAGGTCTTTAAAGGCGGGGTAGCGCTTGATTGTACGGTTCAGAAAAATACGACCGAGACGCTGATCGAGGCTTGTGTCGATGACTTCTGGCTCCCCAATAGCAGAAATCATGCGCTCCGCAATCGTCGCTCGCATGGAAGGATCATCACGACAGCCGAGAATGTAGTCTTGCAGCGACATCTCCTCGACTTTGGTCCGATCGTAGATTTCAGAGTATAGAGAGAACACATCCATCGGGGGAATCCTTTCGTTGTGTCAGCCTCCAAATTCTTGAAAACTTTGCTTACATATAATGTGGGCGCATACGCTAGATTAGCAACTCAATAGATATTGAACGCAGATTATTTTGGGTCAGCTGAACTTACTGCTTTGTTACACTCTTAATTTCGCCGGTGATTACTCCCGGGCGTGGTAAAACAAAACTTCATCCGGCGCGCTGCTTTCAACAATTCATCAAAACCTATCGAAAGCCGAGTCGGGGTACCTTTCAAGTAAACAGCCTCTACGTCATCTTCACAAGATGAACCTTCGGCCATCTGGACACTTGGCAGCTGCCAAGTTGCATTCTTGCCATGCTTTGTTCGAATAGACGCGCCACAATGATGTAGCTATGGTCGTCAAAACTTCGAAACTGTCTGGGTAGCCAATGCGCACATCACAACCAACATTGGTGGAGATTTCCACGCCAGGCGGTCAGATCGTCGCTCACGATTGGCCGGGCTCATCACCTCCCGTTCTCCTGCTTCATGCAACTGGCCTGCACGCTCATTGCTGGGACTACATCATTCGCCGTTTGCCGGATGTTCGTTTTCTGGCGGTAGACGCGCGCGGTCACGGTAGGAGCCAGCAGGTCAACGGCCCAATGCTGTGGGATGAATTGGGCGAGGATGTGGTAGCTGTCCTAGATGCCGTTGATTTTAAGGGCGGCTTTGGTGTTGGCCATTCCATGGGCGGGGCCCTATTAGCTTATGCAGCAAGCCAGCGTCCGACACTTTTTCAGCGCATGCTGTTGCTGGACCCGGTGCTGTGGCCACCCTCTGCCAGTGCAGGAAACCCGCATGAGATGAACCCGGAGGATCACCCGGTTGCGGGGCGCAGGTCTAAGTGGCGCGACCCCGATGAAATGCTCTTGAAGTTCCGAGGCAAACCGCCGTATTCCAGCTGGAACAGGGAAGTGTTGAAAGACTACTGCCAGCACGGACTGATCGAAAACGGGCAAGATGGCAGCTGCCAACTGGCGTGCAATCCGGCGCGTGAAGCCGAGGTTTATGTCAACGCCTGCGGAACCGAGACCTATAACGGTCTTGCCGACATCAGCTGTGAGACCACCATTGTCAGAGCCCGCGACAAGAACGGGCAAGACGGCCCGCTTTCATTTGGCTTCTCGCCAACCTGGCCAAACTTGGCAACTGCCATCCCCAAAGCCCGCGACATCAAGCTTACGGAGGCCTCGCATTTCTTCCCTCAAGAACAACCAGACTCCATTATCACCATGATCACGCAGATGATCGCCGGTGACCCATTACACTGGACCGATTCCGAAGGCCTCTATGGATAAGGCCAACTTGGCAGCTGCCAAGTCCCGTGCTGCAGCCATCAACCCGGGCATATGCGTTTACATTTTGGTAAGATTTAAGAGGGGAAGGGGCGCGGCCTTGCACGCTCCAAACATGGTCAGGGCCAGACTTGGCACTTGCCAAGTCCTTTAAACTCCATAGTTGACTTAGGGGCAGCTACTCGCTTCCCTTACATGGAAAGTTAGCAGGGGAGGGGACATGGGCAGACGGGTTGCAGTCATTGGCGCCGGGCCATCGGGTCTTGCAGCCATGAAGAACTTCAAGGACTTCGGCTTCAACGTGGTGGGTTTTGAACGGGGCAGGGGCGTGGGCGGTAACTGGCGGTTCGATGACGAAGCCGGTCATTCCAGCGTGTTTGAACACACCCATATCATAAGCTCCAAAACGCTGTCTCAATATGAGGACTATCCCTTTCCCGATTGGGTCGCGGATTATCCCTCCCATCAGGTGCTGCGAAATTATTTTGAGGGATACGCCGCCACTTTTGGCCTCATGCCGCTCATTCGGTTTCAAACGGAAATTGAACAGCTGGAGCCGGACAGGGGAGGGGGCTGGCGATTGCGCTGGATGGATCATGGAAAAGCGGCCCATGGCGAAGACAGTTTCGATGCCGTTTGCGTTTGCAATGGCCATCACCACACGCCCCGATATCCGGATTACCCAGGGGAGTTCAATGGCGAGTTCTTGCACTCTCATGAGTTCAAGCGTGCCGAACGCTTCCGGGGCAAGCGCATTCTTGTGATCGGCGGCGGCAACTCCGCTTGCGATGTGGCGGTAGAAACCGCCCGTGTCTCCGCCCGCACCGTGATCAGCTGGCGTCGCGGGTATCATCTATTTCCGAAATTTCTGTTTGGGCAGCCCATTGATGTTTTGATGAAGCGGTTCGTTCATGGGCCATTTTGGCTGCAAAAGAAAACGCTCGCTTACCTGTTGTGGTTGGTTCAAGGCAGCAACCGGAAGATCGGCCTGCAAGACCCTGATCACGAAATTCTTGCCACCCACCCAACGGTGAACTCGGATCTTTACAGCGCAATCCGCCACGGCGATGTTCAGCCAAAAGGCGACATCGATCGGTTCCATGGTGCTACGGTGCACTTCAAGGATGGGTCGCAAGAAGACTTCGACACCATCATCGCCTGCACCGGATACAAGATCCAACATGCTTTCATCGATCCCTCTCTCTTTGACTTTTCAAAGGGCACCCCACGGCTTTACATGAAGATGATCCCCGAAGACGCCCCGGGGCTTTACTTCATGGGTCTGTTTCAGCCGCTTGGGTGCATCTGGCCCGGGGCCGAGTTGCAATCGAAACTGGCCGCCCGCCACTTCGCCGGCTTGTGGTCGCCAAAGGCTCCCCTTTCAGACCTCATTGATCAAGAAATCGCCAACCCGGATGTGAAGCAACTCAAGTCCGCGCGGCACACCATAACGGTTCATGATGGGAACTTCCGCAAGCGGTTGAAGAAGGAACTGGCGCGCAGCACTCCCGCGTCGGCACACAAGCCAGATCAGGATGCCGCGTGAAGACGGGCTTTGAATGTTTGTCGTCGCCGATTGGAACAAGCGCCTCCCTGTTTTGACCAAAGAACCTACCTATCTCCTAAAGGGAAGATCGCAAACGGGTGCGCGCACCCCTAATCATCGAGGAGTTGGGAATGAGTTTTGGGCATTGGAGGTTCATCACCAAACATCGGGCCATAAAGTCCGTTTGGGCTGGCGCTTTAGCTGTGGTCGCGGGGTTTGCCTTGTCGGCTGTGGCTGGAACAGCGCAGGCGCAAACCCGCATTGCACCTGAAACCGTCACCAGCGGACTGGACCATCCATGGAGTGTCGCGGACCTTCCGGGCGGCGGCTTTTTGGTGACCGAGCGCGACGGCGCACTCAAACATGTCACGGCGGAAGGCGAGCAAAGCGTTGTGTCTGGAACGCCGAAGGTTTTTGCAAGCGGGCAGGGCGGTTTGCTCGATGTGGTTCTCAGTCCCAACTTTGCGTCAGATGGCCAGATCTTCCTCAGCTTTTCCGAACCAACCTCAGGGGGCGCGGGCACATCGGTGTACCGTGCAACGCTTGAACGTTCAGGCGATGGGTTTCAACTGAGAGATGGACGGGTCATCTTTTCGGGCAACAACATCTACAGGGGAGGGCGCCATTTTGGATCGCGTCTTGTGTTTGCGCCAGACGGAACCTTGTTCATGACCCTTGGAGACAGAGGCGACCGGCCAAGTGCGCAAAACACCCAGAACCATGCCGGGTCAGTCCTGCGTCTGACCATAGATGGCGCGCCAGCACCGGACAATCCCTTTCTCGGTGACAGCAGCTATCAGCCGGAGATGTGGTCCATCGGCCATCGTAATCCCCAAAGTGCGGCCCTCCATCCCGAAACCGGCGTCCTTTGGACGGTAGAACATGGCGCCCGTGGGGGGGATGAAATCAACATTCCCGAAGCGGGGAAGAACTATGGTTGGCCGGTGATTTCCTACGGCCGCCACTACACGGGAGGCCGCATCGGCGAAGGCACAACGAAAACGGGCATGGAGCAACCGATTTATTTCTGGGATCCTTCCATCGCCCCGTCCGGCATGGCGTTCGTGACCAGTAACAAGTATCCGGACTGGAACGGTAACCTTTTGGTTGGTGCCTTGCGTGGTCGTCACCTCTCCAATTTGTCATTGGACGGCACAACGGTTACCGGCGAAAGCAGGCTCCTTGCTGAACTGGGAGAGCGCATCCGCGATGTCAGGCAGGCGGATGACGGCTTCATCTATGTGCTCACGGACAGCAGTGATGGCCAGTTGATCCGCTTGCTGCCGCAGTAGGACCCAATCCGTGCTCCGGGGGTGTTGTTTCCCATCTCCGGGGCAGGGGCCGCGAGTTTCTGGCCCGCCTCTTTTCACCGCCTGCGCATTCAACCGTAAGAGAAGAAACACCAACGCCATCACCCCTGAGCCAGCCCGAACAGCGAGCGATGCAAAGCCAGCTTTCCGTCAACCGCGCGGTCGATACAAGCCAGGAAGTAACCCGCAGGCCGCGCCAGTTGGTCCGGGTCGCGCAGGGCCTTTTCCGCCGTTGTCACAAGCACCGCCGCCGCCACATGTTGGCCCACGCGGGAACACGCACCGCGCCATCCCGCTTCCGACAAACCAACCAGCAAGCGCAACTCGCTCGTCCGGCCCATCAAATCCCCCCAGGAGCGGAAGGCTCCGCCCAGAATATCCTGAGTTTCTCGGGTCGCCGTGTTGATCAAACCAATAGAAACTTCAGAAAGAAGTGGTGAAGTTCCGTCCGCATTAGGCGGCACAGATGGCTTTGCCTTGGGCGGTTCAGCACTTGAGCGCGTTCGATCTGTGGCACCAGACTTGCGTGAAGGCTCCTTTTCAGGAGCTTTATCAAAGCCGTAGGCTTTTCTTGATTTTAAGTCATCGACGTGAGGAGATGGCCGCTCATTACTTTTTTTAGAGTTTTGACGGGTTGTAATATTATATGGGGTGACATCAGTGTCAGGTGCGCCCGACATTTCTTCAAAAGAAGTTTCACTTTCAGCGGCTGTAGCCTCTCCTTCTGCCGCAGCTTCATTCGTGCCGAATGCGGCAACAATGGCTTCGTAAAGCTGGGAGAGCCTGTCTGCCTTGAGGTTGTTAGGGATCGCACTTGCGAGAATGACTGAAAGCTCCGCCTCATGCTCTTCAAGGCGCAGGCCCTCAAGGGCCGCAACCGCCAGAAGGTCGGCAATGGCGCGGGACAGGCGGGTTACATTGCGCTTGGCCTCCTGCTTGGCCTTCAGCTCAGCGCTGAACGCATCCGCAATGCCTTGCAGTTCCTTGATGCGCTGCCGGGCCGGGGAGAAGTCCAGGCCAAAGCCGCGATCGATATCGCCGCTCACTTCGTTACGGTAGATGAAGCGGCGTCCGGTCGGGCTGTCGCGGTAGGCCAGAATGCCCGCTTCCACGAGTTTCTTCAGGGACCGTGCCACCGTGCGGGTCGAACGCCCCACATAATCCGCCAGTTTCTCGTTGGAGATGGCCACCAGCGGGCGACGGTCCTGTTTCCAGTCGTCTGCCTTGGTCAGCCCGAGCAAGATATCGAGAATGTGATAGGTCGTGCCTTCAATACCGAGCGCAGGCGCAGCCTTTTTCAGGGTAATCGCCACTTCAGCCTTCGTGGTTGCCACGATGTCATTGGCCATGGCAAGCCGCTGACTTTCCACCATGGCTGGGGTCAGCCGGCGGAAGGTCGCCACCGAGATCTGATTTTGCATAGTGCCACCGTTCACCAAAGCCATTGGCCTCAGTGTTCCTCACGGAATTCCATTCCGCCTTTGGGGATTAACGGGTACAACTGCGCATCAGGCCGCAAAAAGGCATTTCAGGCCCACTTGGCAGGCTTGATTCGGAACGCATCTCGAAGTAACGTGAAAATGCAAATGAGGGTTACGACGGGCGTCTAGCTTGTTGTACCGTTGAATTCCGGTCTTGCTGATTGCCGTCAGCAAGGCCGTTTTTCATTGGGAGCGCTTACCTCATGAGGCATCCTCCGTCTGTTTCCGTGCTTCAAACTCTTCAAGCAGCTCCGGCAGCCGCTCTTTCAGGAACGCTGCCAAGTCTGGCTGTTTGCGGGTGTCTACCTGAAAGCTCAAGGTCGCGCCCTTTGCTTTCATCAGAACCCGCTTGTTGCCGAGCCATGCCTTTTCCGAGGATGCCGTTGCCGCGGCAGCCTTGGCGTCAGCGACGCTCACAACAGCAGGGGAGGGAGCCTGGTTCACAAGCTGCCCCACCTCTTCAAAAATCATCATGAAGCGCTCATCGCTGGAGGAGCGCTTGTACTCTTCGCTCTCCATCAGCACTTCAATAGGCCCATTCACACCGGCAGGCAGGGCGCCCTCGTGAAAGTGAGAGGCCAGTTCTTCCCAGCGCGGGCGGCCAATACGCGGTGCAGGGCCAACCTTGCGCACGAATTCCTGCGGCAACTGGCCCATCAGGCGCAACAGCTTGGACACCGTTGTGGCGTCCTTCCCGATGGCCTTGGAGATGATGGTTTGCGGGTAGTCCGCCGCCAGCCGCGAGGCAAACAGCGCTGTCTCGATAAAGGACAGGTTCTTGCGCTCATGGTTTTCCTGACCTTGCGCAATCAGCAGTTCTTCATCGCTCAGAGGCTTGATGATCCCGCGCACCGGGCGGCCAAGCTCATGACAAGCCCGCCAACGGCGATGCCCGAAGGCAATCTGATAGCGGCCTTCGCTGGTCGGGTGCGGACGGGCCAGAATGGGCACCTGCTGTCCATTGGCCTCGATGGATTGTTTGAGCGCCTCGAAATCGGCGTCCACTTCCACCACCATCCGGTCCGCCACGAAGGAAGGCTCCAGCAGCTCCGTGTCCAGTTCACGGGCCATGTCGCCTTCTTCCAGCAACTTGCGCAGCTCTTCATTTTCCTTCTCCACATTGGAAAAGGTGTTGCGCATGGACTTGATGGCACCGGCAGAAACGCGCTTGGACGACCCAAGCCCGGCTTGGGCAGGGGCGGGATCCTTGACCAGTTCGGACGGATCCACACCGCCAAACATGGCGCGCATCTTCTTGGATCGGTCGCTGGCTTTGTTCATGAGCGTCCCCAAACCTGCTTAATCAATTGATAAATCTCGGTGTTTACCGCGTCGACAGACTCCAGCGCGCGGTTTAAGGTGTCTCGGGTCACCATGCCCCGCTCCACCTCATAAAGGCTCTTCTTCTCAAGACCTGCATTGGCGATGGCGGTGGTTTCCACCACAGCAGCGGCCAGCACATCCTCGCCAAACAGCCCGCGCAACAGTGCCGCCACATTCACCTGTGGCAGGTCGTGCGGGGTGTGGCGCGTCAACAGATAGCGCACGAAATCGTGGTGCAGGGAGCCACCCGCCTCTTCAATCACCGCCAGCAGCTCGGAGGTCATGGAAAGGAACTGGTTCATGGATGACACATCCAGCATGGCCGGGTGCACGGTAACCACCAGCCCGGTCGCCGCATAAAGCGCGCCCAAGGTGAGGTAGCCCAGCTGCGGCGGCGCATCGATAAGCACCACATCGTAATCATCTTCCACCTCTTGCAACACGGTTGCCATGCGGCGGAAGAACATTCCGTCGCCGCGGGAAAGCCCCTGCGCGATGGCTTGAGGCGTTTCGTGCTCATATTCCATCAACTCGAGGTTACCGGGGACAAGATGAAGGCCATCGAAGTAGGTTTCGCGGATAACTTCGCGCAGCGAGACCCGCTCCTCGTCATCATAACGGATGGCTGCATAAAGGGTCTGGTTGTCGTCTACATCGAACTCTGGCTGGTAGCCGAACATGGCCGAAAGGGAGGCCTGCGGGTCAAGGTCAATGGCCAGCACACGCAGGCCTTGAAGGGCCAGATATTGGCTCAAATGCACGGTTGTTGTGGTCTTGGCGGACCCGCCTTTGAAGTTCGCCACGGCGATGACTTGCATCTTCTCGTGTTCGCGCCGGCGCGGGTCGAATTTCAGGGCGTCCGCGGGCCGTTTGTCCGCCAGATACTTGCGCAGATCGTTGATCTGTTCGAGGGTATAAATGCGCCGCCCGTTTTCCAGCCGATCGGGGATAACTCCCTCGCCGTTGAGCGAAAGCTGGCGCAAGCTGGATTCGGCAACGCCCAAAAGGTTGGCCACGTCACGGGAAGAGAAGGTTTTCAGCTTCTTCTTTGCTTCAGGCGGGTACATTTTCTCGCGCAGGGATTGCAGCTGGCGTGACAGCAGCGCAGAATGGCGCGAGATCTTCTCCGCAGACGTTTCGTCGTGTTCAGCATTGAGCAGCATGTTGCCTGTTTCCTCGTATGACGGTTTTAAAGGGCCCGAATAGAAAAATCCGTCACAGCGCATAGTTTTCTTTTTTAATGGCGTCGTCAATGGCTTTATAGTTAACGCAAATTAACCATTGTGGCCAACACGTTATCCCGGCGAGTTATTTCCACTGAAATGACCATGCACACCTGTCCGGAGCCCGGTTTCACACCGCTTCCCTTCACCAAAATCCGCAGTTTTCTGCCATTTGCAGCTGTAGTCGCCTCAGGATGCAGTCCTCCCCTGTTTTGGTCGTTTCGCGGTTGGTTTCCTGTGCATTTTCAGCAATGCGCCTCTGTTTCTGGCCAGAAAACCGGCCTCCCTGTGATGAATCGCAACGCTATTTTTGACGGCAACCTTGCGAATCTCCGTGCAGGTTCAAGCCTTCCCGGTCCAAGGCTCAGCGAAAATTACATCCCCGTTCTGGGGAGTGTTGGCGGGTGCAATACTCACGTAGTCTGCGCAGATCATTGGCTTCCAAGTTCAGTGCTTGCGTAGGGGAGGGCACCAATGGTCAAGCTGCTTGTGGTCCAGACAGGACTGCATCACGAAAGCGCGAATGCGCATCCGGAAAGACGGGCCATCGCGGCGTTGTTTCAGGGTTTTGATCTGTGTTTTTTGACGGATGGTCCGGTGGGTGCGCCCCCCGTGGCGCCGTTAGGGCCGGAGGTGCGCGGTCTTGCGCCCGGCCATCGCCTCGACCAAATGCTCGAGAATGTGGCACCGGGGCTGAAGGCGCGCTGTCGCCGGCTTGCTAAAAACCCCTTTGGTCGCTCCTCTCAACCAGATTTTTCCAGCATCTTCGAGCCATTTGCAAAAGCTTTGGCGACCCATGGCCTGACGGCCCAGGATCATGTTCTGGTGCCTGATTGCCACCCGGGTCTCCTTCACGGGTTGACCCAGTTCTATGACCGTTTTGGTGCTTCCGATTTGCCCCGTTTGCACCTGCGGTTTCGGGACTGGCGTCAACCCGGCCTCTATCTCTCCCGGTTTCAAGCGACCGAGCGGCTGTCGCCCCTCGTATGGCAAGGCCATGCCGCCCTCTACACGGAAACTGAGGAGCATCTGTTTTACCTGAAGGCCACGTTGAACCTGCCCATGCGCGATGTGCTCGTGCTGCCCCGGCGCATCTCACCGTTCGATCCGCCGGTTCCTTATCAGCCAGCGCTGCCCGGCACGGCCCCCTTGGTCATCGGTGTGCTGGACCCGCCCTCAGCCTCCAGCGGCGGGCCACGGCTGGCTTCAATCCTGTCCAACATCGCCCGGCTTACACTGGAACGTCGCGGGCCCCAGTCTTTCCATTTCCTCCTTGCCGCCAGCAGTGCCGACCGCACCACGGGCGTTTACAAGGGGCTGGCGCGGGAAGGCCGGTTTGGAGACAAGGTAACCGTTGAGTTCCTGCCCGCGCCGCTTCCCTGCCGCGCTTATGCCGAAGCTATGGCCCGCACCGACGCCCTGCTGCTTCCTTATGAGGATGGCAGCCATGAGATCAACGCCGCTGGCCGGGTGCTTGATGCAGTTTTTGCTGGCCGCCCGCTGGTGCATACCTCAGACATGGCCCCGCAACGCTTCTTGAGCACGAAGAACGCGATCGCCGCCTTGTCTGATCGGGACTTCGCCAAGGCCCTGCTTGCGCTGTGGAGCCACTACAGCACGTTTCGGGCCGGGGCCGAACAAACCCGCATATTGGCTGCGCAAAGTCTGCATCCCGCGGCCCTGCACAAGGGGTTTCGCTCTGCTGCAGCACTGGCGGCAGCCCCTGCCACCCCCATGCGCCCGGCTGTTGCGGTCTCCAGCCGTCCATTGAGCGGCGGCGTGGGTTTCATCGGCCTTGGATAGCGCCCCAAGGCCTTGTATCGGCTGGAATAGGCCGGGCGGCGGGCAGAAAAAGGCTGCTGTGCCCCCCCCCCCCCATTCACCCCGCCTTTACGCAGCGCGGGTAGTCTGTTACGCCAGTTGCAAAACCAATTGGTGCACCAGTAACCCGCGAGGTTCTCATGAACGAAACCATCACCGCCATGGGCGGCTATGAAGCCTTGGCTTTGAATGTGATCAAAGCGATTGTCTTCCTCATTCTCGGCTATTTCTTCGCCGGCTTTGCCAGCCGTATCGTGCGCGACCGGCTTGGCAAGGTGGAGCGTCTCGACCAGACCCTCGCCGTGTTCTTCTCATCGCTGGTCCGTTGGGGTGTGCTGGCGGTTGTGGTCATCGCCGTTTTGCAGCTGGTAGGTTTTCAGGCAACCAGCCTCGTTGCCGTTTTGGGTGCGGCGTCTCTTGCCATCGGCCTTGCGCTTCAGGGCACCTTGAGCGATGTGGCTTCCGGGGTGATGCTCATCATCTTCCGGCCCTACCGTCTGGGCGACTATGTGGAAGTGGGCGGCACCGCCGGAACCGTGAAAGAAATCAACCTGTTCGTCACCGAGTTGGCAACGCCGGACAACGTGCAGATCATCATGCCTAACTCCAAGGCCCGGAGTTCGGTCATCACCAACTACTCCGCCCATCCAACCCGGCGCGTCGACATCACCTTTGGCGTGGATTACAGCGATGATGCCGACAAGGCCATCGAGCTGATCACCGCAATTGCGACCTCTGACGAGCGTGTCCTGAAAGATCCGGAGCCATGGGTCCGTGTCGTGAACCTTGGCGAGTCTTCGGTAGACATCACCGCCCGCCTTTGGTGCAACAGCGCAGACTATTGGGATCTGAAGTTCCACATGACCAAAGCGGTAAAGGAAGCCTTTGACAAGGATGGCATTTCCATTCCCTATCCGCACCGCGTTGAGGTGGTCAAGAAAGCCTCTTGAAGGCCTAGAAGCACATAAGGGGCCCCGGCCCCTTCCAGCTTATATCGGGCTACAGTGTCACGTCGCCCTGCTCAAGGGAGCCAAAGCCCTCCTGCAGCGGGCGGCTCATGCGCACATAGGCCACGCCGCGCTTGTCAAAGGGGTCGCTGTCCACCCTCATGCCAAATCGCTCATAAAACGGGATCGCGGTTTGCCGCGCATCGCACCAGAACTCGCTGGCCCCTAGGGCCTCAACCTGTTCAATGGTGTAAAGAACAAGCGTGCTGCCAATCCCGTGGCCCTGATATTCGGTCAGAACGGCGAATTTGCGCAGCCGCGCACCACCTTCGTTCAGGAAGATGGACGCCACCCCAACCAGCCAGCTCTTGTAGTAGGCACCAAAATGCAAGCCAGTATCATCTTCCGACACCCGCGCCGCGTCCATGGGAAGGTCCGGCCACAACACCCTGTGGCGGATGGGAAGCGCCACGTCGGCGGTAATGCGGTTGATGACGATATCGTCGCGCATGCCCAGTGTTTTCATGTGTTCTTATCGTTTTAGGGCGGTCAACTCGCCACCAGTTGCTCAAAAAGCTGCCCTTGAAACCCATAGAGCCCCCAGTTCAACTGCGGTTCGGTTTCAATGGCGCCCGGCTGTGCGCTGCGCACCATGCCGAGTGAACGCCTACGGCTCAAACCGCGCTCACGCAACAGGCGCAGGGCAACCATGCCCGATCTCCCCATGCCACCCCGGCAATGCAACAGCACCGAGCCTCCATGACACAGACAATCATGTATGCGCGCACTCACCTCGGCCCAAAACTGTGTCATCACCGGGGAGGGCACATCAAAATCCCGAATGGGGAACTGTACCCACTCAATACCACGGTCTTCCAGCATCAGGCTCATGGGCGCACTGCGGGCGTCCAGCGCTTCGGAAGGCTCGGTCAACGACACCAGCATCTGCGGATACCAGTTGGTGATCACATCAAGGTCATCGGAAAGGGGATTACGCAGTCCCGGTTGCGGGGCAATACCAATCCGGCTCCCGTTTGGAAGTGGAATGCTTGCGATTTTATAGGCTTCCGTCATGAAAGAACCCGCCTTCGTGTCACAGTGCTTGCCCTTGTCTGGGCCGTCAGCTCTTTCTTCGGAGAACTGATCTCAACTTTTACAGCTTACCTTTGGTCAGCTACCGGCAATTCTGTTGCCGTTTTGTCTAGCAAGACCACGGTTTCATAAAAGTTTCGCGACACATCCTAGTATATTAGGGAACTCTTTCAAACGTGGGAACCCCCGGAAACCTTCGCCATAAACATAAAAGAATTTAATCAATTGAAGAATTATTCAGAACGCGTCAGTATTTAAACTGCTTTTGTTTCAGCATGAAACAGCCATTAAACAAGAGTTTACGCAGATAAAAAATGCCCGCCGTCACACCCGGCAGCACTCCATACCCAAGCACGCTTCATGGATCGGGATTCGCCAGCCCCGCTCTCAGTGTCGTTTTGATGGGAAGTGCCTGAGGGCTTTCAAGAGCGCGGCACCAGAGCTACCCGGCCGCGCCCTTGAGCAGTAAAGCTCACTTTGCCTTTTGCTTTTTCATCTGGCGGATTGTCTTGCTCAGCCGCTTGTTCTTGGACTTGCGCTGCGCCAGCACTTCTGAGTTCGACCGCTCTTCCTGCACCAGCTTCTGCCAGCGGTCATAGCGTTCCTGCTCGATCACCCCACCTTCAATGGCTGGGCGAACCGCGCATCCCGGTTCACTCTTGTGCTGACAATCGCTGAACCGGCACTGCCCCACCAGCTCCTCAATGTCGGAAAACACTTCGGAAAGGCCTTCCTGCACATCGGCAAGCTGAATTTCACGCATTCCCGGCGTGTCCATCAGGCAAAAGCCTGCGGGCAGAATGTGCAGCTGGCGGTGGGTGGTGGTGTGCCGCCCCTTGCTGTCGTCCTCACGAATATCCCGCGTGGCCGCAATCTCATGCCCCGAAATGGCATTGACCAAGGTTGACTTGCCCACACCGGAGGAGCCGAGAAACGCCAGCGTCTGTCCAGGTTTCAGCCAGTCGCCCAGCTTTTCCAGCACATCCGGCCCCCGTGCATCCAAAAGCACCACCGGCGATCCAAGCAAGCGGGCTTCGTCCACGAAGGTCTGCGGCGCGTCACACAGGTCCGCCTTTGTCAGCACCAGCACGGCTTGTGCGTCCGAGTCTGTTGCCAAGGCCACAAACCGTTCAAGCCGCGCCCGGTTGAAGTCTTGGTTGCATGAAGTCACAACAAAAACCGTGTCCACATTGGCCGCAATCAGCTGAATGTCCCAGCCTCTGCCCGGTGCCTTGCGCTTGAACAGGCTCTTGCGTTCCAGAATGCGGCTGTGGGGCGGATAGGCCTTGTTCAACATGAGCCAGTCGCCAACGGCCACGTTGGGCACCACCGGCAAATGCTCTTCAATGCCTTCGCCCTTCACATCCACGCCGCTGCGATGAACGGCGGTCACACGCACGGGCGGAGACGTTTCCATCTCTTCCACGCTGGTTTGCTGAGCGAAAAACGGCTGCCAGCCAAGGGTTGCAAGCAGTGTCATGGGTTTGAAGGCCTTGAGGAACGGAGCCTTGGGCACATAAGCAGAATAATCCCGTGTCATGGGGTGTTTGTCCGAGAGGTAAGCATAAGGCACGGCCTCATGCAAAAACATGTCATTATGGGAGAAATCACAGGTCTTTCCGCACGACGGGCACTCTGCGCGACGCGGTTACAGGAAATGACTTGTTTTGGGAGCGCCTTCGCCTCCCCACCTTATCGGGACATAAACTCTCCAAGTGTCTTGCCGCCAGTTAACCGCGCAAGGGGGAAGCTGTCAATCTCCTCAACTTCCCCAATGACCGGCGCGCCGCCCTTGCCCCGGTGATGGGGTAGGGGCGCGCGCCACGGTTGCAACGTGTACCTGCCGCCCATTGTCGACAAAATGGTGCAAAATGTAGCGGGAAAAGACAAGGATCTGGAAGGATACGACAATGACTCCCGCACCTTAACCGATTAAATTTAGCGCTGTGCTCAAGAAAGTTGGGAGGATCACATCATGATGCCCCCAGCGTTCTATTGGTTTTTACGTAGTTGCCACAGGGCGGGTCACAGACTAAGCGCTGCGCATACAAACTACCTGAAAAGCAAGGGGGGTAGTGTTTTTCCGAAATAAACGAAAACCGCACGGAAGTTCTATGGATTGCATTTCATCAGCGTGTAACAGTCAGCTCTCTATTGCCATCTGAGAGATCAACAACTTTCATAACTGATGAAGAACACTCAATTGACACTGCGCGCTCTTCTGGTGCCACCTAAGGCCGTCAGGGCGCGTAATTATTGAGATCCAACAGGTACTTCCAAGTGCCACATTCCTGGACGGGCGGACCATAGATTTCGAAGAGTGAACGTGCATCGAGCGCATATATGAGGTTGAATTATGATTATTGGAGCTCCTAAGGAGGTCCTTGAGGGTGAGCTGCGCGTCGCGTTGACACCGGAAAGCGCCAAGCAGCTTCAGAAGCTGGGCTATGAGGTTGCCGTGGAAAGCGGTGCCGGCAAGGCGGCCAGCTTCTCGGACGCAGACTACGAAGCAGCCGGGGTGAAAGTTCTCCCGGATGCCAAGACCCTTTGGGAAACAGCGGACATCGTCAGCAAGGTACGCCCGCCTGAGGAGGCAGAGCTGGAACTGGCACGTGAAGGCCAGATCCTGATCTCCTTCTTCTGGCCAGCGCAGAACGAAGAGCTGATGAAGAAGTTCGCTGACAAGAAGGTCACCGTTCTTGCAATGGACATGGTGCCGCGCATCTCCCGCGCGCAGAAAATGGACGCTCTGTCCTCCATGGCCAACATTGCCGGTTACCGCGCTGTCATCGAAGCAGGTAACAACTTCGGCCGTTTCTTCACCGGTCAGATCACCGCTGCGGGCAAGGTGCCACCAGCAAAGGTTCTGATCATCGGCGCAGGCGTTGCCGGTCTTGCGGCCATTGGGGCCTCCACCTCTCTGGGTGCCATCACCTATGCGTTCGACGTTCGCCCCGAAGTGGCTGAGCAGGTTGAATCCATGGGTGCCGAGTTCGTGTATCTGGACTTTGAAGAGGAACAGCAGGACGGCGCGTCTTCAGGCGGATACGCTTCCGTGTCCTCTCCAGAATTCCGTGCCGCACAGCTGGCCAAGTTCCGCGAACTGGCACCGGAAGTTGACATCGTCATCACCACCGCGCTCATTCCGGGCCGCGATGCGCCAAAGCTCTGGCTGGAAGACATGGTTGCGTCCATGAAGCCGGGCTCCGTGATCGTCGACCTTGCGGCGGAAAAGGGCGGCAACTGTGATCTCACCAAGATGGATGAGAAGGTTGTCAGCGAAAACGGCGTCACCGTCATTGGTTACACCGACTTCCCAAGCCGCATGGCAACCCAGTCTTCCGCGCTTTACGCCACCAACATCCGTCACATGATGGACGACCTCACCCCTGAAAAGGACGGTCAGCCAAATGTGAATATGGAAGATGACGTCATTCGTGGTGCCACCGTCACCCATGAAGGCGAAATCACCTTCCCGCCTCCGCCGCCGAAAGTGAAGGCAATCGCCGCGCAGAAGAAGCCGGAGGTGAAGGAACTCACACCAGAAGAAAAGCGCGCAGCCGAAGTTGCCGAGTTCAAGAAGAAGACCCGTCAGCAGGTTTCCCTTCTTGCAGGTGGTGGTGCCCTGATGCTTCTCGTGGGCCTTGTGGCGCCTGCCAGCTTCATGCAGCACTTCATCGTTTTTGTTCTGGCGTGTTTCGTCGGCTTCCAGGTCATCTGGGGCGTGGCGCACTCCCTTCATACGCCTTTGATGGCCATCACCAACGCCATTTCCTCGATCATCATTCTCGGCGCGTTGCTGCAGATTGGCTCGGGTTCATGGCTGGTCATTGTTCTTGCCGCCCTGTCAGTGTTCATGGCCGGCATCAACATCTTCGGCGGCTTCCTCGTCACCCGGCGCATGCTCGCCATGTTCCAGAAGTCTTAAGGGGGAGCTGAACAATGGAATACGGTTTCACCACTGCTGCTTACGTTGTAGCAGCCGTTCTCTTCATCCTGTCTCTGGGCGGCCTGTCCAATCAGGAAAGCGCAAAACGCGCTGTCTGGTACGGCATCGTCGGCATGGCACTGGCTGTCATTGCAACCCTAGTCGGTCCCGGTGCGGGCCTCTGGGTTCTTTCAGTCGTGCTCATCATTGCAGGCGGCATCATCGGTTACTTCGTCGCCATGCGCGTTCAGATGACCGAAATGCCACAGCTTGTGGCAGCCATGCACTCCCTCGTGGGTCTGGCTGCGGTTCTGGTCGGCTTCAATGCGGACTTTGAACTGTCCCGCGTTTTGGCCATGGACGAAACAGCCCGTCAAAGCCTTGAAGGTTTTGCAGCTGTTCTGGCACACAAGACCCCGGTCGAAGTCAGCATTTTGCGTGTTGAAGTCTTCCTTGGCGTCTTCATTGGTGCGGTCACCTTCACCGGCTCTGTGGTTGCCTTCGGCAAGCTTGCTGGCAAGGTCACTTCCGCAGCAACCAAGTTGCCCGGCGGCCACATGCTCAACGCAGCAGCAGCACTGGGCTCCATCATCCTCGGCGTCATGTACTTCAACGACGTATGGGGTGTTTGGGCGCTGTTCCTGATGACGCTGCTGGCGCTGTTCATCGGCTACCACCTGATCATGGGCATCGGCGGCGCAGACATGCCGGTTGTTGTGTCCATGCTGAACTCCTACTCAGGTTGGGCAGCCGCTGCGATCGGCTTTTCTCTGGGCAACGACCTTCTCATTGTTGTGGGTGCGCTCGTCGGTTCTTCCGGTGCGATCCTCTCCTACATCATGTGTAAGGCCATGAACCGTCACTTCGTCTCCGTTATTCTTGGTGGCTTCGGCGGCACTTCCGGGCCTGCACAGGAAATCGAAGGCGAGATGGTTCCGGCAGAGGCAGACTATGTCGCCGAAACCTTGAATGATGCCGACAGCGTCATCATCGTTCCGGGCTACGGCATGGCAGTGGCACAGGCTCAGCAGACGGTTTCCGAGCTCACCAAACGCTTGCGCGCCAAGGGCAAGAACGTCCGCTTTGCGATCCACCCGGTTGCGGGCCGTCTGCCCGGTCACATGAACGTTCTTCTTGCGGAAGCCAAAGTGCCTTACGACATCGTCATGGAAATGGACGAGATCAACGAGGACTTCCCGGACACGGATGTTGTCATCATCATTGGTGCAAACGACATCGTGAACCCGGCCGCACAAGACGATCCGAACTCGCCAATCGCTGGCATGCCAGTTCTGGAAGTTTGGAAGGCAAAGAACGTCTTCATCTCCAAGCGCGGTCAGGGCACCGGTTACTCAGGTATCGAAAACCCACTGTTCTTCAAGGAGAACTCCCGGATGTACTATGGCGACGCCAAGGCCTCCATGGACAAGCTCCTGCAGTTGGTAGATTGATAACCATAACAAACGAACCCCGCTTGTGCCTCACAAGCGGGGTGGTTAAAATTGTATATATTCATTTTATACAACCTGAGGCAGCGCCGTGTCCAAACCAGTTTTCGAAAATGTCTTTACCTTTGAAGGTCGGCGAAACCGCCTGAGTTATTTCCTTTTCACTTTGGCTCTTGTTGGCATGTTGGTCATTGCCACCATCCTCGCCTCTACCGCTACGACTTTAGGCGCCTCCCGCTCCATGTCACTCTTGCTGGGTGTTTTGGGGATACCTTTCTCCGCACTCTTTGTGGTCATGAGCCTCGCCGCCTTTTTTCAGCGGTGCCACGACATTGGTTGGAGCGGCAAGCCCCTGCTCATCATCTTCATTGTGTTAGGCGCAGGCTCGGCGCTCTTGGGGCCGATCTTGGGAATCGTCGCGGGACTGGCAAGCTCCGGGGTTTCGCTGGCGCTTCTTCTGATGCCTGGCACGGATGGACCGAATAAGTATGGCCCGGATCCGAGAAAAGCGCCGCTCCAAGAGGGCGTTTCCGTCCCCAATTGATTGCGCAGATGGGGACACTCCGGTGTCCCCATGGCATCACCCAAGACCCCCAGCGCCCCGCTGCACTTTGATGCCACCCCCACTGACGTCATTCGGGGTCATCCCGCACTGCGTATCCCACGCCTCTGACGTCATTCTGGGTCATCCCGCACTGCGCTCCCCATCCCCCAGCGTCATCCCGCACTTCCCCCACCCCACTAGCGTCATCCCGCACTTGATGCGGGATCCAGTAGAGCCTCTCACAAACCGCTGGTGCACGCAGCCCTGGATACCGGATCAGCGCCTCGCTGCGCTCGCCTTGTCCGGTATGACAGCAAAAGGGGAGGCGGTGAGCGCGGAAACTCTCATGAGAACCGCAGTGAAATTAGGTCACGATGCAAAGATGGCGATCCTTGCACACAAAACCTCTCGACGCTCGCACTGCACCCCCACCCTCTCAGCGCGTACCAATCCACCAGTGTCATCCAGCACTGCGCTTCCCACCTCACTAGCGTCATCCCGCACCGCACTTCCCCCACCCCTCGGCGTCATCCCGCACTTGATGCGGGATCCAGTAGAGCCTCTCACAACCCGCTGGTGCACACAGCCCTGGATACCGGATCAGCGCCTCGCTGCGCTCGCCTTGTCCGGTATGACAGCAAAAGGGGAGGCGGTGAGCGCGGAAACTCTCATGAGAACCGCAGTGAAATTAGGTCACGATGCCACGACGGCGATACTTGCACACAAAACCTCTCGACGCTCGCACTGCACCCCCACCCTCTCAGCGCGTACCAATCCACCAGTGTCATCCAGCACTGCGCTTCCCACCTCACTAGCGTCATCCCGCACTTGATGCGGGATCCAGTAGAGCCTCTCACAACCCGCTGATGCACACAGCTCTGGATACCGGATCAGCACCTCGCTCCGCTCGCCTTGTCCGGTATGACGGCAAAAGGGGACGAACCGCTCTCAGACCCAAACACCCACCTCCGCCATCCCACACCGTGCACTCATCACCACCGTCATCCCGGCCCCCGAGCCGGGATCCAGCCGCCCGGCTTCCCCAAACGCACGCACCTCTGGATACCGGATCAGCGCCTCGCTGCGCTCGCCTTGTCCGGCATGACAGTGAGGGTAGGCGGTGAGCGCGGAAACTCTCATGAGAACCGCGGTGAAATTAGGTCACGATGCAAAGATGGCGATCCTTTCACACAAAACCTCTCGGCCCTTGCACCACGCTTCCCACCTCACCCGCGTCATCCCGCACTTGATGCGGGATCCACCACCGCAGCCGGCGCATTCGAAGCGGTTACCGCCCACCAGTCCAGCTTTGCCTGGGCAACAGGCCTAAGCCTTCAGGCCTTTCACCGCGATGCGATCGAAAATGTCCGCGATTGCAGCTTCCAACTTTGTGGGATCACGCTCAACGGCCGCATAGGTCCTCAAGCCCATCAACTGGGTTTGAAGGTAGGTGACCAAGTCGGTTTGCATCCCCTCCGGCTGGTAAATCTCCCCGGCCTTCAGTGCCTTCTCAACGTATTGGCCATAGACCACATTGAGCTTGTCGAGCAACGCTTTGGTGCAAGCGCGCAGCTCTTCATCATTGCTCAGCTCGTGTATCGACATGGACAGCATACAAAGCGGCGTCGGGTTGGACGTCTCCTCCATGCCGATCACCCCCCGAAAGAACGCGGTGAACCCGCCGAGAATCGTGTCGTTTTGCTGCATCCGGGCATGCAGATCCTGCGCAACCTCAGCTTCATAAGCTTCTAACGCCAGCTTGTACAAATTGCTCTTGCTGCCGAATGCGGCGTAGACGCTTGCCGGACGCATATCCAACCGCTGCTGAATATCTCTGGTTGAAGCGCTCAAAAAACCCTTCTCCCAAAAGAGCATCATCGCTTCGTTAAGTGCTTCTTTTTTATCGAACTTTGGGGGGTTTGCCATCACTACCTCTCGTACTTCCTAGAATATTGCTTGACAGCGCCCGGGGTTCAAGCCATTTTCAACTTGATCGATTGATCAGGATGAATAACCAAGTGGACATTGGCAATACCATGAACAAGATCACTACGAAGCTCACCCTGCTGATCATCGCCATGGCGGCGGTTTTATTCAGCCATGCAAACTCATTCGCCGAAGAAATTCCGGGGCGCAACTACGCCAAGATCGGCGACTATGAAATCGCCTATCGCGAGTGGGGCACCTCCGGCACGCCAATTATGGTCATTCACGGCATCCCGCTCAACACCGTGTTGTGGAGCAAGGTTGGCCCATTGCTGGCAGAGCAGGGCTACCATGTTTTCGCCCCCGGTCAGCTTGGCTTGAGCCACACCAAAGGCCCGTTTGACGCCGACTACTCCCTCAAAGGCCAGGCGGAACTCATGACCCGGTTTGCAGAGGAAGTCATTGGCAAGCCATACATTCTTTATGGGCATGATCTGGGCGGCGGCGTTGCGCAAATCATGGTCACCGATGCAGACCTGAAGCAGCGCAATGAGGTTTCCAAGATCATCATTGGCAACGCAGCCGTTCTCGACATGTGGCCGGTTCCAGAAGCCATTGCGGCAATCGAAGCGGCCAAGAGCGCTGATGCCAAAGCCATCTTCACCCCAGAAAAAGTGGGCGAAATGGTCACCGCCTTCGCCTCCGCCGGCCTGATGGAGCCAAGCAAGACCCTCTCCCCTGAAATTCGGGCGGACCTTCTGGCAAACTATGCGGAAAACGACGAAACCCGCCAGCACTTCATCAACTATCTCAAGGCCATGGACAACAAGTGGACAGTTGAAGCCTCTCCCAAGATGGTCATGTGGAACCGTCCAGCAATGCTGCTTTGGGGCGTTAACGACAAGTTCCAGCCGCCCTATACCTCTGGCGTCGCCTTGGCGCGCATCATGCCCCACGCCCGTTGGGAGTACCTGCAAGGCGCTCACTTCTATCCCCTCGAAGTCCCACAGGAAGTTGTGAATGCCGTCGTTGCATTCGACCAGCAGTAACCGCGCCCTTGCGATGGAGACCTCTTAGATGTCACAGATGTTTACCCCTGCCGAGCTAGAAAAGCTCGCCATGTCGGGCCACCAGCGTATGCTCGCTGCGGCAAATTCCGGCTCCAATGAAGAGCTGCGCCAGGAGTTCGACCACGTGGTCGGCCTCTACACCGACCTTCACCGGCTCTTCAATGGATGGATGACGTCCATCATCACCTTCACCAGCAACACGTTCGGCCATGACAGCGCCAAGGCGATCGTGGCTGTTGAGGACCTTTTTGGCAATTACGCCGACACCTCTTTTTCCCTTGCCTCCATTCGCAGCCTGGTTCGCGATGCGGCAGCGCGGTTTCAGGAAAGGCTGGACCTAGGCGATCTTGATGGGGCAATTGAGTTCTATCTGGAAGTCGAAAAGGGGGCCAAAGACCTTCACGACTTCTATCGGGACTACTGCGGCTCCCTTCTGACAAATGTATACCGCAATCATGGCGTCGATGCCCTGCAAGACTGCCTTGAGTACAGCTGCGAGAAGGATTGGCTGGATTGGTATGCAGGCGTTAACAAACTGCCGCCCAAGGAGCGCATCATTGCCACGCTGGAGTTTTACGCAATTGCCAACTTTGGCAAACTGCGCATCACCGAGGAAGGCGACTGGATCCACGCCGTTCAGGACCCCTGCGGAAGCTGTGGCCGCCAGCAGCGCGGCGGGCGCTATGAAGAGCCGTGGAACCTTGCCATCGTGGAAGAAAAGCATCCCTTGTCCTATGGGCAGGGCGGCAACACGGTCTACCGGGCGCACGTGGCCATGATGCACCACATCATGCCTATCAAGCTGCATGGCGGCCCATGGCCCCACAAGCAATGCCCACGCAGCAAGTTTGGCACCTGCCACATCCGCATTCACAAGGAAAATCCATATCAACCCGTAGCCAACGAAGACATTCATTGGTCTGACTAGGTCCTTTCCAGAGGGAAGGGGGAGACCCCTTCCTTCTGCTGTTAAAGAGCATTGCCATGAAAGAAGCACTTGTTGCCCGCGCGGTGTACAATCGAAACAGTGACATCAAGCTGGTCGAGTTCATCCGCACGCTGCCTGAAGATAAGATTGCAAAGCCGCGGGGCGGCTGCATTGCAGGCCACGTTCAAGCCGACATTTCCCTGAAAGACCTTCTGGGCCACATGGCCCTTGGCGGCGTCTTCCTGTATCAACTGCTGCACAGCAAAGGCATTCAAGCAGATTATGATCAAGCCCTGTTAAAGATGCCGGTGCGTTCCATGCGTCCAAGCCCCACCATGTCATTGGACGGTATTATCGACCTTTTGCAGTCCTTTGATCACGCTTTGGTCAAGTTTGCCGAAACCATTGACCTGTCCAGTTTGGATGTCACCGACTTCAAGCCCTACAACGAGGCCCGCGGCCCCGGAGCACTGGGCTACGGCGCCATGACATGGCTGGAACACACCTACTCCCATCAAATCCACCATCGCGGTCAGATTTCGCAAATCCTCAGCGAGCTGGGCGTGGGCTATGACCTGTCTCAGTTCCGGATTTACGCGTTCGAGAGTTGAGTGCTGAAAGAGCCAACGCAGAAGGCCCCGCACTGGGGCCTTTTTGGTGGGGGAGGGGTTGAGCTACGACACGCGGCTCTAAACCACAGCGGATGGGGGGTCCCACACATCCCTCCGTCATCCCGCACCGCGCCTACCATGCGCCCCCAGCGTCATCCCGACCCCCGAGCCGGGATCCAGTCAGTCATCCCGCACTGCGCCTCCCACCTCCCAATCGTCATCCCGCACTTGATGCGGGATCCAGTAGAGCCTCTCACAACCCGCTGGTGCACACAGCTCTGGATACCGGATCAGCGCCTCGCTGCGCTCGCCTTGTCCGGTATGACAGGGAAGGTATGCGGTGAACTCGGTAGGTCTCATGCGCATCGCGCATTTACGGTCACGATGCCACACCCACCGTCATCCCGCACCGCGCGTCCCACCCACCACCGTCATCCCGGCCCCCGAGCCGGGATCCACCAGCCCGACCCGCGCACTCGAAGCGGTTACTGCCCTCAGCTTCTACTCGAACTCCGAGTAGGACAGCTCGCCCGCTTGGCTGGGGGAGACGCCGAAGTAGCGCTTAAACTCCCGGCTGAACTGGGCCGCGCTGTCATAGCCCACCTTGAGCCCGGCCTGTCCTGCGCTTTCCCCATGGCGCACAATGAGCGACTTGGCCTTGGTCAGGCGCACTTTCTTGATGTATTGCAGCGGCGCGTCAGACACCGTTCTCTTGAACGCCCGGTGGAAGGACGACACGCTCATGCCCGCAAGGCTGGCCAGGTCCTCAACCTGTATCTTTTCCGGGTAGTTGGCATTGATGTAGTCCACCGCCTTGGCCAGCCGATTGCTCACCGTCTCCCGTGTGGCAAACGCCCGCAAGGTGGAACCGGCCTCCGTGTACAGCATCCAATAGAGCAGCTCTCGCACCAGTGAAGGGCCCAAAATGCTGCTGTGGCGTTCATCGCCAAGCGCCTCGCATAAACGGCGCAGGCTGGCGGCAATCTCTGGCGTCATGGGGAATGTGGTGACGCCCAGGTCTTCCCGGCTTGCGCTCGCCGAGGGCGCGGAAAGTTCGTCCAACTCATCCAGCAGCGCTCGCAGCTGAGGCATGTCCAGCTCAATGTGCATGCCGCGAATGGGCTCTTGCGGTGAACACAGCGCCTCGCAGGCAATGGGGTAGGGGGTTGAAACAAGCAGCCCATGGTCCGGGCCATATTCAAACCGTTTGCCGCCAAACACCCCCGCCTTGCGCCCGGAAATCATGAAGGTCAGGCCCACATGGTACATCATGGGCGTTTCCGGATGAACGCGGGACATTCTGAAGATGGAAACCCCTTGAACGGGCGCGCACAGAACGCCATCTCCACCAAGTTGTTCGAATACTTTGTAAGGTTCTTGCATCTGTTCGGCCATGGTGTGTTGCGTTTCCTCCGGTTTGCCATGTTGCCTTCAGCCCTACAACAAAAATATGCCGCAAGGCAGAATCATGCAAATCATCTGCAGGATCCTGTATCGCAAATTCCGGCAGCGGCTCTTAAGTTTCGCTCACATGATCACGGGCCACAAAGGAAAAATCCAAGGATAGCCGCGCAGTTGCGCCGTCAGTCCAGCTTTCCAGCACACAGGGAGCCGGGACACTTCCTGCCGAGCCCTGCACAAATGTGATAACTCGCGCCCGCCCTTCAGCAATAGCGGGTGCCCGACACCCATCGGCCTTTGCTCTCATGAAATGAGCAAAGCGCCGGATACAACAGCAGCCTCTGGAACCTTTCTTCCAGAGCACTGTGTCAACAGAGCAAACAAATGGAGTGCTCCATGCAATTCACCTATGCAAACCCAACCCGCATCGAATTCGGTCAGGGCAAGATTGCAAGCATCAAGGACGCCATTCCTGCAGATCAGAAAGTTCTGGTCATCTACGGCGGCGGTTCCATCAAGCGCAACGGCGTCTACGATCAGGTCAAGGAAGCGCTTTCCGGCCACACATGGGTGGAGTTCTCAGGCGTTGAGCCAAACCCCCGGGCTGAAACGCTGGACAAGGCAGTGGCTCTTTGCAAGGAGCAGGGCATCGACTTCATCCTCGCAGTGGGCGGCGGATCCGTCATCGACGGCTCCAAGTATGTGGCCGCTGCGGCCAAGTATGACGGCGCTGGCTGGGACATCATGGAGCGCAAGCACACCGTCACCGAAGCACTGCCGCTCGGCGCGATCCTGACCCTGCCTGCAACCGGTTCCGAGTCCAACCAGGGCGCGGTCATCACCCGCGGCGAAACCCAGGACAAGCTGGCGTTCATGTCTCCGGCGGTGCAGCCGAAGTTCGCGGTCATGGACCCGGACGTGATGAAGACCCTGCCGGAAAATCAGGTGGTCAACGGCCTTGTGGATGCATGGGTTCACATCTGTGAGCAGTACCTCACCAAGCCCCACCCGGCCAAGGTTCAGGACGGTTATGCCGAAACGCTCCTGCGGACGCTGCTGTCGCTGGCCAACGACTTTGACAAGCGCGACAGCGACGAATGGCGCGCCAACCTGATGTGGACCGCCAATCAGGCCCTCAACGGCCTCATCGGCACCGGTGTGCCCCATGACTGGGCGACCCACATGATCGGCCACGAGCTTACAGCGCTCTACGGCGTGGACCATGGCCGTTCGCTTGCCATCATCCAGCCATGGCTTCTGCGCAACCAGATGGAATTCAAGCAGGCCAAGCTTGAGCAGATGGGCCGCAACGTCTTCGCGTTGGAAGAGGGCGACGATCTGGCGGAACGCACCGTTCAGGCCATTGAAAAGTTCTACCACTCTTTGAACGTCAAGACCCAGCTGGAAGAGTACACCGGCACCCGCGAAGAAGCGGTCAACGCCGTTGTGGAGCAGCTGGAGCGCCACCAGATGGTGCAGCTGGGCGAGAACCAGTCCATCACCCTGGACCGCTCCCGCGAGATCCTGGAAAAGGCCGTTGCCTAAGCGCTTGTTTTAAAAGCACCACATCACCCCAATCTGGCCCGCGCCAGGTTGGGGTTTTCTCTCCCGCCACCAACCAACCCGGCCTGCACTTGGCACCCTGCGCTTTTCACCTCTCAGCGTCATCCCGCACGGCGCGTCCCATCCCCCGGCGTCAGGCCGCACTTGATGCGGGATCCAGTAGAGCCTCTCACAACCCGCTGGTGCACAAAGCCCTGGATACCGGATCAGCGCCTCGCTACGCTCGCCTTGTCCGGTATGACAGTGAGGGTATGCGGTGAGCGCGGAAAGTCTCATGCACACTGCAGTGAATTAAGGTCACGATGCAAAGGCGACGATCTTTGCACACGCATAGTTGTCATCCCGCACCGCGCGTCCCATCTTCTCCAGCGTCATCCCGCACTTGATGCGGGATCCAGTTGAGCCTCTCCCAGTTCCGGAATTACGCCTTTGAAAGTTGAGTGCTGAAAGAACCAACGCAGAAGGCCCTGCACTGGGGCCTTTTTTTGTGGGGGCGGGTAAGCCACGGAATGCGGCTCTAGACCGCCGGAGCGGGCGGACGCCCCGAAAAAGCGAAGTGCTCAGCACCGCAAACGAAACGAGCAAAAGCCCCCCCCGCACCGGAGCGCTCCACACCAACGTCATCCCGCACTGCGCCTACCATACCCACCAGCGTCATCCCGCACTGCGCCTGCCATCCCCCAAGCGTCATCCCGCACTTGATGCGGGATCCAGTAGAGCCTCTCACAACCCGCTGGTGCACACAGCCCTGGATACCGGATCAGCGCCTCGCTACGCTCGCCTTGTCCGGCATGACAGTTAGGGTATGCGGTGAGCGCGGAAAATCTCATGAGCACCGCGCATTTACGGTCACGATGCAAAGACGACGATCTTTGCACACCAATCGCACTGCGCTTTTCACCCCTCAGCGTCATCCCGCACGGCGCGTCCCACCCCCCCAGCGTCATCCCGCACTTGATGCGGGATCCACCAGCCCAGCCTCCCCAAACGAACGCTCCTCTGGATACCGGATCAGCACCTCGCTGCGCTCGCCTTGTCCGGCATGACGGCAAAAGGGGAGGAACGGCTCTCAAACCTCAACACATATGGGTGTGATCCCACACCGCACTTCACTCCCCCCACCAGCGTCATCTCGCACCGCGCTTCCCAGCCCCACTAGCGTCATCCCGCACCGCGCCTACCATACCCACCACCGTCATCCCGCACTCGATGCGGGATCCAGTAGAGCGTCCCAGTTCCGGATTTACGCCTTTGAAAGCTGAGTGCTGAAAGCGTCAACGCAGAAGGCCCCGCGCTGGGGCCATTTTTGTGGGGGCGGGCAAGCCACGGAATACGGCTCTAGACCGCCGGAGCGGACGGACGCCCCGAAAAAGCGATGTGCCTAGTGCAGCAAACGGAACGAGCAAAAGCCCCCCGCACCAGAGCGCTTCCCAGCCCCACTAGCGTCATCCCGCACCGCGCCTACCATACCCACCACCGTCATCCCGCACTCGATGCGGGATCCAGTAGAGCCTGCCCCGCTTCCGGAATTACGCCTTTGAAAGCTGAGTGCTGAAAGCGTCAACGCAGAGGGCCCTGCACTGGGGCCATTTTTGTGGGGGGCAGGTAAGCCACCAAACGCGGTTCTAAACCGCCGGATCGGGCGGACGCCCCGGAAAAAGCGATGTGCTCAGCACCGCAAACAGAACGAGCAAGAGCCCCCCGCACCGGAGCGCTCCACACCAACGTCAATCCTCATAGGGAAAGCCTCTGAGGCCCAGATGGTCCTTGAATTTGTTTCTTATCCACCAAGAATAGCCGTCATCAGATGAAGTGTGGCTCCAGTAGAAAAAACCCGCTTCCTCCAACCGACGACGCACACCTTGAGCTTCCTGAGTTTCATCGTCACTTGAGGTATAATCGTAGGCCTCCATATCTTTTAAACGTTTGCTGCGCTTTGTTTCACTAGTTCTGAACAACTTCGTATCACTCGTCCCGAAGGTGATCGGATTGTCACTCACCTTTGGAAAGACTACCGCCGAGATATCAGCCCCTGCGAGCGAAAGGCCCCGGATCTCTTTTGCCCAGGTGAAGGAACCCGAAAATGGTTTCGCCGGGTCTAAACCCCGCGGATCAATTCTCGCGCCATCAAGAATGGCCCCAGTTAAATCGGCTTTATAGAAGTCAGCAAAGTTAAGCAGGCACCTGCTCATGCGCACAGCTTTGAGTTTAGCGTTGTCAAACCTGCAATCCTGCAAATCGCTTCCGTCGAGCAGCGCCCCTTCGAATTTTCCACCCGTAAAGTTCACGCCGGATAGGTTGGTTTCGCGCAGGTCCAGCCGATACTTTTTCTCCCACTCAATCTTCACTTGTTCATCTGTTCGCCGGCCAATCACGTCAATGGCCGCTTGAATGTCCGTTCTCGGCTTTGGCCAAGTCTCCAAAATAGAACGTGCCTCAAGTTTTCCTGCAGGCGCGTTTTCTCGGATGTAGGCCGTCAGGATTTCCATGATCTGGATATGGTCGCGGAGGCTGTCTTGCGCGATCCGTTCCAACGCATAAATGGCGCCAATGCGAACCTCCAGATTGGGCAGGGTTTCTGAAAAGACCTTCCATTCGCCTTCATGCACTACCTCTTGCGTTTTACGAAGGCTAAGGGGCTTGCCCTGCCATTCAATCTCGGTGCGCTCGATTTCAATATCCCCGTTTCGGCCAACATATTTGATCGACCGCCCAATGCGGTCCACGGTGCGCTCTGCGCCCAACCCGGCCACAGCCTTGTTGATCTGGTCTGTGATGTGGCTTTGCTCCGCCGTGTCGGCTTGCTTTTGCGCCACAACCGCGCGCCAGACCACGAAGGGCGCACCAACAATGGCAGCGACAACAAGGCCAATGTTGCGAATGGCTTCGTGGTTTTCTCTGAAGCCCAAAACGGCCTGTAGAAACCCAATGATGGCAACTATCGCAGACAATATGAGAAGAGCGCCCAACAGCACGAAAACGAATCCGAGAAGGGTGCCTACAAAACGATTGCGGTCCGGCTCGAATGTGAACTGGAACCCCAGCCAGCTCAGAAGGTTATGCTTCGTTTTCTTTTCTGTCATGCCCGGTCCAAATCGTCATGGCGCGCCCGGCCGGACAAGGCGGCAGCAAGCGCAAAATGCCCGTTAAAAATGTTTTGTTTGAAACACTGCAACCGTTGCCGGTTGCTCCGCCATTTTTATGCGAGCTGCAAGGCAGCGCAAGCAAGCCGTCTCGCCATCAACAGCACAAACGGCCCAAATCAAGGGTTCGCTGTCCGCGTGCCGGGGGTTTTGCGGGTGAAATGCGCAGCAACAGGCGTTCCTGCAAAGGAATTAATCTGTCGCCCGCTCCCTAAAGCAGTGTTTTCTTGTGGCTTGTGCGCAAAGGGCACAGGCGTTGCGCGTCCTTTAGCCTGCTCAAGAAACAAGCCAAACAACCGCAAGAAACACTTGAGGCTTTACGCCTCACAGCTCTAGAAATACCAGTGCGCTTGTCCGCCTGCGCAAATTCTTGCGCAACGTGACGCAGTTCTTTTCCAAACGAATCATTGGCTTCTACTTTGGTTTCAGTCAAATGAGCGTGTCGAAAGGGCGCTAAAGCCCCCATTTCGCGTATTCCAAAACAGCACAAGCTTCTTTGGCAATCGTCGGTCGGCTGCCCGTCACCCATGAGCGATCGGCTCGTGGCCGTGGCAGTGCCCGAGAAGCAAATGATACAGAAGGCTGCAGGTCGGCATGAACAAATACACCTCAACAGATGGCGCCACCACCACGCCACAGGTTCAAAGCGGGCTGATGATTGGCATCGGCATTTCCGCAATGTTCGCCCTTTGGAATTTCGGGCAGGGGTTCTTTCACGCCTATTTCCCGCTGCATCTGGAAGCGCTGTCTTTCACGCCGGTTCAGATCGCCTTCATTGTGGCCTTGCCAAACCTCTTGCGCATCATCGCGAGCCCGGTTCTCACCGGCCTGGCCGACCGCGCCGGGCGTCGCCGCCATTCCATTGCCCTGTGTTGCATCGGCTATGCCGCCGCGTTCGTCGGCATCATCATGGCCGATGTTTACCTCATGGCCGTTGCCCTGATGGTGCTGGTGTCGCTGTTCAACGCGCCGGTGCAACCGCTTATGGACGCCTACGCCTATGAGGCCGTGCGCACGCGCAACCTGTCATATGGCCCCATGCGCGCTGTGGGCTCGGCTTTCTATGTGCTTTCCACGCTGGTCGGTGGTTTTCTGGTGGCGCTTTATGCCCCCACAGACCTGATGTGGCTTTTGGTACTCGGCACCTTGCTCACCGGGTTGATTGCGCCGGTGCTGCCGGGCATGCCCTCTGAAAAACCCCAGCACGGCAAGCGGGAGTCCCTTTGGAAGGCGCATGAGCTGCGCCGCGTGGAGCTTCACCTTGCGCTGCTGGCCACCGGGCTTGTGCTGGGAGCCTTTGGTGCGTTCTTCTCCTTTGCCAGCATTTTCTGGCTGAATGCGGGCATCGAGCCCAGCATGGTGGGCGTGTTGTGGGCGGCTGGCACCATGGCCGAGATCGGCGTTTTCGTGTTTGGGGCGTGGTTCCTGCGCACCCTTGGCGCACGCAACATGATGCTCATTGGTGCGGCGGCCGGGGTGCTGCGCTGGTTCCTGTTTCCTTACGCCACCGATCTCTGGATGGCTTTGGGCCTGCAAACCTTGCACGCGCTGAACTATGGCATGCTTTATCTGGGTCTCATGAGCTACGTCGCCTCCGTTGTGTCTTCCGAACGTCTTGGCACCGCGCAAGGCATGACACAGACCTATTTCGGCGTCTGCGTGGCCGGTGCGGGCATCGCCAGCGGTGTGCTGTTTGAACTCTCCCCGGTCTGGACGTTCTGGGCCATGGGCATCCTCTGCGCCATCGGTCTCACCATCCTGCTGGTCATGGGCCGCAACTGGGGCAACGCTCGGGTTTAGCCGTTCCAGCGGCCTCGAGCCCCACCCAGCCCCAGCGCCAGTCAGCCTTAGCCACTCACGGCGTTGGCGCTGCTCTACCTCTGTCGCTGTCGGCGCTGTCTGGCCGCTCGGGTTTTCAAGCACACCTGCTTTCGATGTGCTCACCATACCCGCCGCCCACATCCGGGGGGATAAGTTAAACTTGTCCCCTCAAGCGGGTTTCGTGCTAAGCGCCCTCGTTGACGCTCGTGCGGCGGGTCTCTCGGAAAAATCCTAGGGCTTTGCGCCGGGCGTCCGTCGCCAACGCACAATCTACGCGTTTCATTCAAAATCATTCAAATCCGCGCAACCCAACGCAACCCCACATCCGCACCGCCTCAACCTGTGCCCATCACGCGGCTACCGTCGGGCAGGTTAATTTACCTTGCCCGCAAACACACACTTCACATGAAAGATTTTATGCTCTATATTTCATGTGAAAGGAGGGCGTCATGACCCCATCATTACAGGCAGCAGCCGTTCGGCCTTCGCGCTCGGAGGTTCTGAGCAAGGCCGTATTGCGGGCAAGTGAGCGCCTCGGCATGACCGCCGAGGGACTGGGCAAAGCCATTGGCGTCAGCCCGGCCTCCATCTCGCGCATCAAGAGCGCGCAAAAGCTCATTCCCGAGGGCTCGAAAGAGTTTGAACTCGCCGCCCTGATCGTGCGCGTCTTCCGTTCTCTGGACGCCATCTCAGGCGGTGACCCAAACGTGGTTCGGGAATGGATGCGCAATGAAAACAACGCTTTAGGCGGAAAGCCGATCGAGAAGGTGCAGACCGTCAGCGGCTTGGTAGAGGTTCTTGGCTATCTGGATGCGCGCCGTGCAATCCTCTGATCTGAAGCCTTATTCAAAATCCGTCTGGCGTCTGGTGGAATCCCAGCATCAATTCGCCACCATGAAGCTGGTGGACACCGTCGAGGAGCAAGAACTTCTGGAAGACATTCTGGAGGAGACCAAACCGACAGTCCCTCAAGAGTGTCAGCACCTGCACTATTTGCTTTCCACGCCGTTCCGCTATGGCAGCCCATACCCACATGGCTCGCGGTTCCGCCGGGCAGGGCGGACCTTGGGTGTCTATTACGCAGCCGAACACATTGAAACCGCCCTCGCGGAGCTGGTGTTCTACCGCCTTTTGTTTTTTCAAGAGAGTCCGGCCACACCTTACCCTGACAATGCCGCAGAATTTACAGGATTTGCTGTCACGGTAGAGACTCAGGTCGCCGTTGATTTGACGGTGCCGCCGTTCTCCGCCGAAAGAGCCAAGTGGTTGGATTTAATGAGTTATGACGCCTGTCAGTCCCTTGCCGACACTGCCCGCGAGCACGGTGCGGAGCTGATCCGCTACCAGTCGGTTCGCGATCCGGAGGCCCGCGCCAACGTGGCCGTTCTCACCTGCAACGCCTTTGCAGATCCCGGCCCAACCCAGGCTCAATCGTGGCGCATTCGCATCCAGCAGGGCGGTGCTCAGGCGGTCTGCGATGGTCCACGCAAGCGCATGGATTTCCCAATCCAGTTGTTTGCAAACGACCCGCGCATCGCCCGCAAGATTGAAGAGGCTCAAAGCTGATGACCAAAACTCAAATTGTATTCGTCATACTTACGCTGATCGGTGTTGGTTGTGTTGTGGCCTTTCAAATGATCGGCAGCACCGTCGACGAAAACGGGCTTCTCCGTGAGCCATTTTTCCTCATCCCCATGGGCTATCTGTTCCTTGCCGCTGGCCTTGGCGGCTTGGTGATCATGGCATTGAAGCGCGGCCTGCGCCGGCTCACCAAATGAGCTAACCCGCTGGAACCACAGTGCCTTGCGCTATTGCACAGACCTTCTCGGCCCCATCGGCCAGCACGAAGATTGCACAGGAGCACACGGCTTGGCGTTTGCCGGAGGCCTCTACCTTTGCCCGGGCAATCAGCGTCTCGCCAACCGCCGGGCGTACATAGTTGATCTTGTATTCAGAGGTCAGCGCGTTGCCGCCAAGGGCGATGCCGCCCGCAAAAGTGATTGCATTGTCAGCAAGATAGCTCAGCACACCGCCATGAACAAAGTCATGCTGCTGTTTCAATTCATCCCGAATTGCCAACGTGATTTCAGCAGTTGTTGGTGTTGCTCCTGTCAGCTCCGCTCCAATGAACTTCGAAAATCGCTGCGCTTCAAAAACGCCCTTGGCAAAAGCCAGAATGTCCATTTGCTTCCCTCCCTGTTTCTGGAAGGAAGGCTAGCGAGTGCCACAGCACCCGTAAATTGAACCGTTAGACCTAATAGGCTTTGCTATCCGGCTTCGCCTTCAAGCCACAGGACTGCTTTTTCCGCAAGAGTTTCAGCATGTTCTGCCACATCAAGCGGCAGCACACCGGGCTCTTCAGTTGGGTTCTCAAGCGTGGCAAGCTGGCTTTCCAGCAGCGCGGGCGGCATGAAGTGCCCTTCGCGCGTTTCCATGCGCTGCTGCAACAGGTCCCGAGAGCCGTAAAGGAAAATGAACTTGAGATCAGCACCAGATGCACTGCGCAATCGATCACGATAGCTCTTCTTTAGAGCGGAGCACGCGGCAACCGCACCATGGTCGGGCGCAGCAAGAGCATGGCCCACCTGATCCAGCCAGGGCCAGCGGTCTTCATCGGTCAGCGGAATGCCTTCAGCCATCTTGCGTTTGTTGTCATCGGAATGCAGCGCATCGCCTTCGATATACGGCAACCCGAGCCGGTCCGCCAAAGCACGACCGACTGTGGACTTGCCACATCCGCTAACACCCATCACGACAATACGCATGGAAATCCTGTTCCTTCTCACCATTCGGAACGCGGTGTACCACACTGTGCCACAAAGAAAAGCATGGCCAATAGGGGAGGCGCGGAAATTCTGGGCGTTTAAAACAAAAAAGAGGACTGGCGCGCCACACACCAGTCCTCCTCGGGTTCAGTGATATGGCCTCACTGTGAATTGAGTAGAGCTTCCACTTCTGCCGCTGTAGGTGCGGCAGGGGCAGCGCCGATCTTGGTGGTTGCAAGCGCGCCGCAGGCCGCAGCGTAGCGGACGGCCTCACCAAATGGCAAGCCGGTATGCAGGGCGTGTGCAAGACCGCCATTGAAGCAGTCACCAGCAGCCACGCTGTCGATGCTCTCAACCTTGAACGGCTTGATGAAGCCGGTCTCACCATAACCGCTGTAGTACACCCCGTTGGCACCCAGCTTCACGATGGCGGCAGATATGCCTTTTGCATGCAACTTTTCGGCAGCCTGTTGTGCCTCAGCTTCGTTGGTTGGCAGAACACCGGTCAGGATATGAGTTTCGGTCTCATTGGGCGTAACCACATCAACGTTTTCAAGGAAACCCGCAGGCAGCCCATGGGCAGGTGCAGGAGCCGGATCAAAGATCACCGTTCCCCCTGCTGCCCGGCACAAGGCCGCCGCTTCAAGGCAAGTCTCAACCGGCACTTCCAGCTGAATCATCAGGATCTTGGCTTCTTCAATCACCGACCTGGTGCGCGCCACATCAGATGAATCCACGGCCATGTTGGCACCGCCGATCACCGTGATGCAGTTTTCCGCATTCGCATCAACGCCAATCACGGCAATCCCGGTAGCCGTGTTCTCATCCACCATGACATCCGTCAGAGGCACGCCAAATTCCCGCAGGTTATCAAGTGCAAGCTGGCCAAAACTGTCCTTGCCAACCCGGCCAATCAGCGTGGTGTCGCTGCCCAGTTTGCGTGCTGCCACGGCCTGGTTACAGCCCTTGCCGCCAAGGCTGGTGGTATAGCTTTGCCCATGCAGGGTCTCGCCCGGCTTTGGCAGACGCTCTGAACGCGTGATGATGTCGACATTGATGGAGCCTAGAACCGCGATGGACATGGCTTTCCTACTTCCTTACCGATTGACGGATGACGAGTTCTGGCACGAGCTGAATGACAGGGGGCATGTCCACCTTGTTGTCCAGGTGGTCGATCAGCGTTCTGGCAGCTTCCAGACCCAGCTCGAAACTCGGTTGCTTGATTGTTGTCAGTGTTGGCGTCATGTAGCCAGCATATTCAATATCATCGTATCCCATAACAGAAATGTCCTCAGGGATACGCAGGCCTCGCTCCTGTATCGCATGGTAAGCGCCAATGGCCATGAGATCGTTGAACGCGAAAATGGCTTCTGGCATCTGACCACGCTCCAGGATCTGGGACATGGCTTTGTAGCCCCCAGAAACGGTGAGGGGCCCAGAAGCACTCCATTCGGCGTTCACTGGCAAATCAGCTGCAGACATGGCCTCAAGATAGCCGCGATGACGGTCGATGGAGCGTGGATGGCCTTCCGGGCCCTTCAGGCAGCCTATTTTTTTCAGGCCGCAGGACAGCAGGTGGTTGGTGGCCAGACGACCGCCAAGAACAGAGTCATCCTGCAACGTGCAGGCATGTTCCTGCGGCGCTGAATCCAACACCACCTTTGGCAGGCCCTTCACTTTTTGCAGGGCCTCATTGAACTTTTCTTCGGAGCGATTTGTCATGACCACCAGCGCATCAATGCGCTTTTGAACAAGTGTGGTCAGGTTATCGAGCTGCCGGTCAATCTCATTGCCCGAGTTGCACAGGATCAGGCTGAAGTTGTTTTGATAGCACCCTTCCTCAACCCCGCGAACAACCTCTGCAAAGAAAGGGTTCGTACTGGAGGAAACCAGCATGCCCAGATTGTTGGTCCGGTTCATTTTCAGGGCACGGGCGAGAGTACTTGGGTGGAAGCCGAGCTGGTCGATCGCCCGCTCTACCCGTCGGGTTGTCGATGGGGACACGTACCGTGTCTTATTGATAACGTGAGAAACTGTCGAAGGTGACACGCCAGCTGTTTGAGCTACATCTTTGATACTGACCATCTTTCCCCACGCCTCGTCTGGTGGACCCGGCACGGTGCGCCGGGTCCGAATCTATCACAGCACTAGCTGATGTATTACTTGGTTACCAGCTTCAGTGGAACAGGAGTGTAAGCTTCTACGCTTTCACCCTTGAGGATCTGGTCTGCAGTGATGATGCCGATGGCACCGATCATGCCAGCCTGCTGTGCAACGGTCGCCAGCATGGAGCCATCGTTTACCGCTGCAACGCCGTCGTTGGTGCCGTCAAAGCCGACCACGATGATGTCGCGACCAGATGCTTCAATTGCCTTTGCTGCACCCAGAGCCATTTCATCGTTGTGTGCGAACACAGCGTTGATCTCTGGCTGTGCCTGAAGGATGTTTTCCATCACGTTCAGACCCTTGGTACGGTCAAAATCAGCTGGCTGGCTGGCAACAACTTCGATGCCTTCCACTGCTGCAACTGCCTTGTTGAAGCCTTCACCACGGTCACGAGCAGCTGACGTACCTGGTACGCCTTCCAGCTCTACAACCTTACCGGAACCGCCAAGCTTTTCAGCGATCAGCTTACCGGCCATTTCGCCGCCCAGAACGTTGTCGGATGCAACGTGAGAGACAACTTCACCACGGGACGCGCCACGGTCCAGGGTAACAACCGGAATTTCCTTGCGGTTTGCAGCGCGGATGGAGCTGGAAACTGCGTCAGAGTCGGTTGGGTTGATGAGAAGGATCTTGATGTCCTTGTTCAGAACGTCTTCAACGTTGGCAAGTTCTTTGGCTGGATCGTTCTGGCTGTCGAGAACAAGCAGTTCGTAACCCATTTCCTGAGCCTTGGCTTCAGCACCGTCCTTGAGGGTGACGAAGAAAGGATTGTTCAGGGTGGAGACAACCAGTGCCATGGTGTCAGCTGCCATTGAATGAGCGGTGGAGCCCAACAGCATTGCTGTACCGACGGCGATTCCAAGTAGTTTCTTCATTTCAATCTCCCGATGAAGTGGCCTACGTGACCTAACCATTTGCCTTGCCACGGCTGTCAACAACAACCGCGAGAAGGATCACAGCGCCCTTGGCGATCATCTGGTAGTAAGATGATACATCCATGATGTTCAGGGCGTTGTTCAGCACGCCGATAATCAGCGCACCGATGATGGTGCCAATAATTCGACCACGGCCGCCCATGAGGCTGGTTCCTCCCAGAACGACTGCGGCGATGGCATCCAACTCGTAACCCAGACCTGCTGTAGGCTGAGCTGACTCCAAGCGAGCGGTCAGAATGATTCCCGCCAGAGCTGCCAGCGTGCCACTGATAGCGTAGACGGTAATTTTGACAGCTCTTACATTTACGCCGGACAAACGTGCTACGTTTTCGTTGCCGCCAATAGCGTAAACATACCTACCCAACTTGGTGTGTGTAAGAATAAACCAACAGATGATTAACACGACCGCTGCGACGACCACAGGGTTAGGCAAACCAAAGGTATAGCCCGCACCGAACTGATAAAAGCTCTCTGCAACGTCGAAGCTGCCGGTCGAGATTGGGCGACCCTCAGTATAAACCAGGGTTGCACCGCGGATCATGGTCATACCAACAAGTGTGGCAATGAAAGGCTGCACCCCGGCATAAGCGATGATGACGCCACTGGTTGCGCCAAGCGCCGCGCCCACCAGCAATGTGGCAAACAAGGCCAGCACCAAGGGGGTGTCCATGCCGATCAGACTGGCGCAGATGGCGCCCGCAAAGGCAAGGATTGAGCCCACTGACAGATCAATACCAGCCGTGATGATTACAAAGGTCATGCCCATCGCAATCACGGCGTTGATTGAGGTCTGACGCAGGATGTTCAGCATGTTGTCAACGCCAAGGAAGTTGGCATTGATCACCGAAACGATTGCCATCAATAGCAGAAGGCCAATCAGCGATTTGTTGTCGCTTGCGAATTGTTTAACGTTCATGGTTCCTACCCGTTTTCTGCGCGCTTACTGGCCCGCTACAGCGCAGCGCATGATGCTTTCCTGGTCGGCTTCGTCCCGAGAGAATTCACCGGTCAGCTTTCCGCTGGAAAGCACCAGAATCCGATCTGAAATGCCCAAAAGCTCAGGCATATCGGAGGAAATCAGGAGTATGCACAGACCCTCGGCCTTGAGCGTGTTGATGAGTGAGTAAATTTCCCGTTTGGCGCCGACGTCGACACCGCGGGTTGGCTCATCAAGGATCAGGATGCGCGGTCCGGGGATCAGCGATTTGGCGATGGAGACCTTCTGCTGGTTACCACCGGACAGGTTCTGCACCAGACTTGCGCCACCTTGTGTCTTGATGCTGAACGCCTTGATGAACTCGTCAATGGTGATCTCTTCAGACTTGCGGTTCACCATGCCCATGCCATTGGTGAACTTGGCAATGCCGGTCAGCGACATGTTGGAGCCGACCGGATGCATCTGAATGAGGCCTTCGGACTTCCGGTCCTCAGTCACATAGCCAATGTGATTGGCAATGCCCTGACGTGGGTTGGAGATCGTCACTGCTTTCCCATCAATCTTGATGGTGCCACTTGTGACGTGGTTGGCTCCGAATATGGCCTTGGCCAATTCGGTCCGGCCGGCGCCCACCAGTCCGGAAAAGCCAACCACTTCACCCGCCCTTGCGCTAAAGGAAACTTCGTGGAAGCCTTTTGCTGAAAGTTTTTCGACCTCGAGCCGAATGTCACCGGGCTTTGCCGGAACGAACGGATACTGGTCGGAAAGTTCGCGGCCCACCATGTGCCGGATCAGATCATTTTCGGTGATCTCGGCGGTTGGACCGGTGTGGACCATCTGACCATCGCGCAGGATGGCGATGTCCTCACAAATTTCAAAGATCTCTGCCAGACGGTGAGAGATGAAGACGAGGCCTTTGCCCTGCGCCTTCAGGTCAGCCACGACCTCAAACAGGATCTTGGCTTCAATATCGGTCAAGGCGTCCGTCGGCTCATCCATGATGATGACTTCCGCGTTGAGCGACAGGGCCCGTGCGATCTCAACCATTTGCTGCTGAGCAATGCTGAGGGAACCCAGGGGCGCGGCAGGGTCGATGTTCTGCTTGAGCGCCTCAAGCCACTTCTTGGACTCGGACTTAACGTAGTCCCACTGGATCTTTCCAAGCTTCGTTGGCTCGCGCCCAAGGAAAATGTTTTCAGCAACGCTGAGGCCTGGCAGGAGGTTTAGCTCCTGGTGGATCACTGCGATGCCATCATCAATGGCCTGACGGGCACTGGTGTAGTTTACCGTTTCACCCTTGTAGGTGATGGTGCCAGCATCTCGTGCATAAATGCCTGCAATGATTTTCATCAGGGTTGACTTGCCCGCACCGTTCTCGCCGGCGAGGCCAACAGCCCGGCCGGGATGGATCTCAAGACCAACGGACTTGAGAACATGAACCGCGCCAAAGGACTTCTTGATGTCTTTAAGTTCTAATAGGGCCGACACTTCCGCTTACCCTCCCAAGCTGCAAGTTTGGTCGTTACGACTTAAAACGAAACGCCAGCGTAGAAAATGACGTTTGCGTAAGGAGTACACTCCCCAGTGCGCACAACGGCCTTACAACTTGCTGTTTCTTTCTTGAAATCATCATGGGAAGTAGTGGCGACGGCAATGTCGGTGCCTTGCGCATCCGCAATGCGCGCTATGAACGCCATGACTTCCGCGTGGTAGTCGGGCTGCTGCTCGACCATTTCTTTCGCGATCAGAACACGTTCGATCTGAAGCTCACCACCAATGGTCTCGGCCACATCAAGCATGCCAGGCAAGTGACGACGGACCGCAAGATCGATCCGCTCGGTACCTGCTGGAATTGGCAGGCCTGCATCACCCACGCAGATGCCATCGCCATGGCCCATGCGGGAAATGATGTCGGAAATAGGTGCGTTTTGAAGAACGCTTTTTCTCATGAGGGCCGCTCCCAAACAGATCATGAATCGTGTCGTTGGGGGCATTAAAACCTCAGACAAACGTTTGCGCAATCGTTTTCCTACTTATATATCACTGTATGGGAGAAATTCTGACCTTAGGGAATCTTTATGACCACTGAATTACAGCGGGTCAATATCTAGGTGTTTTGTTGAGCCAGACGCTACCTCTGAAATTTCAGGGAACAGGATTTTTCGAGTGAGTTCCGCTAGTTAATATCTCACGAGCCAATACCTCGACTTGGGCCACCACAGTAAAACTCAAGTGCGAGATTACGCGCACTGAGTGCAATCCCACCTCACTGCTGCAACTTTGAACAGGTCTAATATATTTCAAATAATTTTCATCTGTTGTGGGCAGTTCACCTGTTTTGAGTGAATCAGGATCACATCAAAGGCCCAAGCCTGCACTCAACGCTACGTGGAAACGCGCAGAGGCCTCAAATTCGCCTCTTGCACATCCGCTACACATCCGAGATGCTGATGGCGGTTCTGTTGAGCTATCTCCATAGCCAACCCAACACCAGCCTGAGGAGCGGACATGTTCGACATACCCGGCCGAAACCGCAATGCTCCTTACAGCAAGGCACATGATTGGTGGCCGCCGCCTGCACGCACAGCCCTTTTCTAAGAACAACCCGACCTTAAACCTCTCATGGGAGAGAACCATGGAACTTGTGTGTGTAGACAAGGACCTGGGTGCCGTGCGTCTGCGCGATCATCTGGGAACTGACTTGAGCTACCCTTTTATCTGGCTGCGCGACAATTGCCCAAGTGCCTACCACCCTGACACAAAAGAGCGGACATTCGACTTGTTGTCAGTGGAAATGGACAGGGAACCGGAAGCCGTCCGCACTGATGGCGACACATTGATTGTGGAGTGGCCTGACCACACCAGCCAATTCTCAATGAACTGGCTTAGTGAGCACCGGCCGGGTGTGCCTGTGGCGGACCCAGCGGACCTGCCAGCGGTGCCTTGGCGCGGGGATTTGGGCAGCAGCAATATTCCACGTGCAAAGGCTCAGGACGTGCTCCACGATGACGGCGCTTTGAAAGATTGGCTTGAAGCAACCCGCCGCTATGGACTTTCCATTGTGGAAGGGCTGGAGGATGATCCGGAGGCGGGAATGGCGGTTGCACGCCGCGTCGGCTTCTTGCGCGAGACAAATTTCGGCACAACCTTTCAGGTCAAGTCCAAACCCAACCCGAACAATCTGGCTTACACCGCTGATGCGCTGCCACTGCACACAGACCTGCCCAATCAGGAACTGCCACCAGGTTTTCAGTTTCTGCATTGCCTTGCAAATGCGGCTGAAGGCGGTGGCTCCATCTTTGCGGATGGGGTGGCGATCTCTGAAGACTTGTGCCGGGAGGACCCAGAAGCGTTTCACCTGCTTTCGACTGTCTCGATCCCGTTTCGCTTTCACGATGAGGCCTATGACATCCGCCGCCGGCAGTTCGTGATCACGACGCGGGAAGACGGGCAGGTGAGTGAGGTCTGCTACAACGCGCATATAGCGGGGACTTTTGATTTGCCTGCGGAGCAGATGCGTGGCTACTACCGCGCCTACCGGGCTTTCATGGCAAAGACCCGTGACCCGCGCTATGTGCTCAGCCTGACGCTTTCAGGCGGTCAGATGGTTGTGTTTGACAATCGCCGGGTTCTGCATGGCCGTGAGGCGTTTGATCCGAACACAGGACGCCGCCACCTGCACGGGTGCTACGTGGACCGCGGCGAGTTTGAGAGCCGTCTTCGCGTGCTTGCCCGCCGTTAATACCACCGGGAGGTTTCGGCCCTGCCGGGCCGGAACAGCTACCTTGGGCCGACGCCTTCAAATAGGGTGGTCAGTACGATCTGAAGCGCTTGTTCATCGGTCACCTTGCCGCCTGCGCGCAGCTCCCACGCCGTGAACAGCAATGCATCGACGGTTGATCCGATCCATTCGGGCGGCAGATCAGGGCGCAAAACGCCCTCGGCCTGCGCCTCGACAATGAACTGAACCATCTCCTTGTCGCGCTCCGCGAGCTCCTGAGCGCTGAGAACCTTGGGCGCTAGTTCATCCCAATGCACGCCAACAAAACGAAAGTGCTCCGCCTTGGGCAGGAGCGCCGTAACCAGTGCGACGATGGCCTCTCGACCGCGCTGCCCGGTTGCCTCCAAAGCGGCGATCTCTGCCGCCAGCACCTCCAGAGAGTCAATGAACACAGCCAGTATCAACGCATCACGCGTGGCAAAATGCCGATAAAGCGTGGCCCGCCCAACCCCTGCGAACTTTGCAACCTCACTTAAAGACGCGCCTGGATTCTTGAGCAACAATTGCCGCCCCGCGCTAATGAGGGCATTTCTGGATTGTACGATGCGTTTGTCCTGCTGCGTCATTGGAGCCTATCAAGCGAGAGAATTTTATGAGACATACTTGTATCATATATTGATATTATGATACACACCTGTCTCGAAAATGAGAACCCCTGAGGACAACTCGCTTCTTCACTGTCTACATCAATTCATGAGCAGTTTTGCTCGACTACCGTTCCGCAGGGGCAAGAATCGGGTTCTAGGAGAAACAAATGGCAAAGCGTCTATTGTGGCTGCTTGCGGCTTTCGTGGTGTTGGGTGGCGTCTTGGCATTTCTTTCAATGCAGGAAGACGAACCGGAAGTAGCTGAGGACGAAACTCAGGAGGAAACAAGGCCACTTGTGAGCGTGGTGCCCGCCAACATCGCCCGGCATCAGGGATATGTTTCCGTGTTCGCGGAAGTGGACCCGCGCTGGTCCATTGACCTGAAGGCGCGCGTTTCAGGCACGGTGCGCAGCGTCTCAATGCAGGCTCTTGCGGGCAAGCGTGTGACCAAGGGCACGCAGATGGTGCGCCTTGAACAAGCCCCCTACAACGCCGAGCTTGCCAATGCACAATACGAGTTGGCCAACGCAGAGTTCACATTGCGCCAAAAGCGCAACAAGAGCCGCATTGCCGAAAACGACTGGCGCGCCAGCCGTCCCAATGAAAACCCACCGGAAATGGCCATCCACCTTCCTGAGGTGCAAGTGGCTGAAAGCGCCGTGGAAGCAGCAAAGCGCCGCGTTGCTTCGGCGCAATATGATGTGGACTCCACAACGATTACCGCTCCGTTTGATGGCATCATCACCAGCCGTTCTGTAAGCATCGGCCAAAGCGTATCGGCAGGGGACACCCTGTTCACGCTTCTGGATGACAGCCAACTCGACATCCATGTTTCTCTGGACGCGCGCCAATGGGCGCTGCTTGACAAACGTTGGAGCGACAGCCGTGCCCACATTCTGGATGAGAGCGGTGCGTTCATCGGAACAGCGACTGTGCAGAGCGGCGGCGGGTTTCTGGATCGGGAAAGCCGCCGGTATCAACTGTTTCTGGAAGTGGACGGCACCGAAAACCAAGGGGCCTTGCCGGGCCAGTTTGTAACCGTCGCTCTGCCGGGACAAGCGATCGACAACACCCTGGAAATACCGGAGAGCGCGCTAACCCCAAATGGCTTTGTCTGGTATGCCGACGAAAACGACCTCTTGCGCCGGTTCGAAGCCCGCGCGCTGTTCCGCAACGACGGCCACGTGGTGGTACGCCCACCTGAAACTCTGGTGGAAGAGGGCGCCCTGCGTGTTCTGGTCATGCCAATGGCTGCCTACCTGCCGGGCCAGAAGGTCAAGCCTGTTCTTGAGGAGCGCTAACCCATGACCGCGCTGACAAACTGGTTTATTCGCAACCCGGTTGCCGCCAACCTGCTCATGGTGTTCCTGCTCGTGGTGGGGGTGACCTCCCTCATGACCATGCGCATCGAGGGATTTCCCAAGATCCCTGCGGACACGGTGGTGGTAACGACCACGCTGCCAAACGCCTATACCGAGCAGGTTGACCAGCAGATAACTCGCAAGATCGAGAAAGCCATAGAAGGCTTGCAGGGCGTTAAGAACATCCGCTCGGTCTCTGAACCGGGCTTTTCCAGAATTAGCATTCAAAAAGTGAATGGCTACAAGCTGCAAGAACTGTTGGATGACGTGCGCCTGAAGGTGGATGGCATTTATGACCTGCCCAAGGATGCCCGCCGCCCGATCATCGAAACCAACAATTTCGATGTGCCCGCGCTCTATGTCTCCATCCACGGCGAGACGGATCTCAAAACGTTGCAAAGCCTGGCGCGTTCGTTGCGCCTGCGCCTGCTCGCGGGCGAGGAGATTTCACGCGTCAACGACTGGGGGCTTCAAGGGCAAGAAATTGCTGTTGAGCTGAAACCCGGCACGCTCGAACGGCTGGATCTGACCATCTCAGAAGTGATGACAAAGATTCAGGAAAGCTCGCTCTATTTTCAGGGCGGCACGCTGCGCCGGGAAGGGGGATACATTTCCCTGCGCGCAGATAGCCAAGCCTACACTGTAGAGGACTATCGGCAGATCCCGCTCATCGAATGGGCGGATGGCTCCACCACCTACCTCGGCGACGTTGCCACAATCACAGACGGCTTTGAAGAGGTGGACTTTCAAACCCGCTTCAATGGCCTTCAGTCCGTTGGCATGGAAGTGCTCATCGGACGCAAGGACAACCTGCTTAACGTCTCGGCGGAAGCAAATGAAATCATTGAGGACTTCAACCGAACACTGCCGGAGGGGGTGACCGCGGAGATCTGGGGCGATTCCAGCACTTACATATCTGACCGGTTGCGACTTCTCAGCTCAAGTGCCGTGCAGGGCCTGTTTCTGGTGGCTTTACTCTTGGCGATCTTCCTCAATGTAAAGCTCGCCTTCTGGGTGGCCATGGGCATTCCCATTTCCATGGCAGGCGCGCTGGCGGTTTCCACGACAGGCTGGATCGACTATTCGCTCAATGACATCACCACCTTCGGCTTCATCATTGTGCTCGGCATTCTGGTGGACGATGCCGTAGTGGTGGGTGAAAGCGTTCACGAACAGCGACGCCGTTTTGCTGACCCCATCAAAGGCACGGAAATCGGCGTTGAGCGGGTGTCGATTGCCACCGTTTTCGGTGTCTTGACCACTGTTGCGGCGTTCGCGCCCATGCTGCTTATCGACAACCCCTTGGGCAAGGTGCTCGCCAGCTTTGCAGGTGTGGTGATCCTTGCGCTGCTTTTCTCCCTTCTGGAGAGCAAGCTGATCCTGCCAGCCCACCTTGCGCATATCTCCATTCACGGCGAAGCCAAGAAGTCTCTGCCCGCGCGCCTTTGGGGACGTGTGCAGCGATTTTTCCGCTCCGGTCTGTTCGGGTTCCGCGACAAGATCTACGCACCGGTTCTCAAGGTCGCTCTGGCAAATCGGTACGCCGTGCTTGTGCTGTTCTTTGCCGTTGCTACCTTTGTCTTCGGCTTGATGGCAACCGGGCAGATCAAGTCCACCTTCTTCCCCAATGTACCGGGGCAGATTGTTTCAGTGAGCATGGAGATGGACTCCCGCGCACCGGTGCAGCTGACACGCAAGAACGTGGAGATCATCGAACAAGCAGCGCTGGAACTGAACGAAGAGTTTGCACAACGCGTTCCGCAGAACAAACAACCCATTGAGCACCTTTTCACTTACATGAGCGGGGCTGCAAACGCCTCCCTGTACATGGAGCTTATTCCTTCCGAACAGCGCCCAGACCTAACCACCCGCGACATCATGGAGGCTTGGGAACAGCGGGTTGGCCAGTTGGAGGGCATCTCTGAAATCTCGTTCTCCGGTTTTGAAGAGTTCAGCGGCGGCTTTGAAATTCGCTTGCTTGGCGAAAATGCTGAGCTGTTACGAGCCGCCTCCGCTGAAGTGCGGGATAAGCTCGCCAGCTTCAAAGGTGTGAGCAATGTGCGCGACACATTCAACTCTGGCCAGCCGGAACTGCGCCTGCGCCTGAAGCCGGAAGCACGGCATCTCGGGTTCTCTTCGGAGCGCCTCGCCAGCCAGATTGGCTATGCCTTCGGCGGGGGTGAAGCACAGCGCATTCAACGGGGCACTTCAGAAGTGCGTGTGGTGGTGCGTTCCGTTCTGGAAGCCCGCAACACCATTGAGGACCTTCTGCAGCTGCGCCTCAAGAGTGCCGACGGCACATGGATTCCGCTGCAGGCTGTGGCAGATGTGGAAGCCCGCTACGTCAACAACGAAATCACCCGGCGCAATTCCTCTCAGGTCTCGCTGATCTCGGCGGATGTAAACCGTGAAGTGGTGCCCCCGGAAGAACTCGGGCAAGCGCTGTTCGGCGCGTTTGCTGAGGAGATCGAGGCCAAATATCCGGGCGTTGAACTGAAGCAAAGCGGTGAGCTGGAAGACATCGGAGAAATGAAAGGCGGGTTGCTGCGTGCCTTCATCATCGCCGGGCTTCTCATCTACATCTTGATTGCAGTGCCGCTGAAATCCTACTGGAAACCCTTGCTCATCATGTCGGTGGTGCCCTTTGGTTTCGTTGGTGCGGTCATTGGTCATGGCATCATGGACCTGCCGTTCTCGCTGCTGTCGTTCTTCGGTGTTCTGGCTCTGATCGGGGTGGTCGTGAATGACTCCCTAGTGATGATGACGTTCTATCTCCAATCCCGAGAGGAGGGCATGTCTCACAAGGATGCCACGTTCCGCTGTGGGGTAGACCGGTTTCAGGCAATCTTCCTGACCACAGCCACGACGGTGGTTGGCCTGATCCCGCTCATGAGCGAAACCTCAGAGCAAGCACGCTACCTTATCCCAGCGGCTGTTTCTTTGGCCTATGGCGAAATCTTTGCCACGCTGATCACCTTGATCCTGATCCCGGTTCTTCTTTCCATTGGAGAAGACATACGCCGCCTGATCTGGGGCAAGACCAAAGAGCCATCCTTTCCGGCTGTCGAGCCTGGAACACTGGAGACACCTTCAAGCGTTCCTCATGCGCAACATGAGCGCGCCGACCCCATAGACGCGTGAATCCCGTGCATCGCGCAGCAATATTTTGCAGTGCGATGCACAAATCTCAGGAAAACACAGAATATGAACTCTTGGCGTGTTGTGTCAGGACATATGCTACCCTAGGTGTTACGCTGGCGAATTAATTAGAGTTTTAGGAAATTATGAGCCTACACCGTCCAGTGACCAGCGTTATTCCAAAGTACCGGGCTTTTCTTGGCATCGATGATCAGATGCTTGAAACAGCTCGCTCGCTTTGGTCTGAACTTGAGCCGGCACTGGAACCGCTCCTCTCCGAATTCCACAACAAGACCGATAAAGTGCAGGGCCTCGGCGAACGCACCGCGGCCCGACGCCCGGCTTTGATCCGCAAACAAAAAGCACATATTGCCCTTCTCTTGAATGGAAAGCTGGACGAGGCCTATGTTGCTTCAACCATGCGTACGGCGCTGGCTCACCGAGAAGAGGGCCTGCCTCTGGCATGGTACATCAACTCCCACGTGGTGATCGGAGAGATGATCTGCAAACACGTTGCCGCTTGCCATGAGGGGGATCCGGTAAGGGCGAGGGCGGCTGAAGACGCCATTTGCAAGCTGGTCTCACTGGACATCGCTGTCGCTTCCTCCGCCTATGAAGCTGTGCTGCTGGATTAAACGAGGCACCTAGCGCACCAAAATCTTGTTGCTGAAGTTTTCCACATCTATGAATTGCGCAGATTTCAGCTCAAGTTGCGCACTCTACATGGCGCCATCCTAGTCAACTCAAGCGGCAACAGGTTCTATTCAAAGGCTTTTCTGAGAGCTACTTGATCAATTCTCCTATGAACCCACGAGAGTTTTCCCGCTGGCGTTGCTGATCAATGCATTAATTTAGAGTTCGCTTAAGCATGCATCATCCTTATCAGCTTGTTTCGTAGAGTTAGGTTTGCTAGTCAATTCTTAGTTGTGGCGTTGTTTATGTTAGCGAGAGATGGACCTTTACTCGGACCTAGACAGTATTGTTCCCGATTATCGTCGTTTCCTCGGCATTACTGAGGGCGATTTGACTGTTCTGTTGTCCATTTGGCCTCACATTGCGCCAGAGCTGGACGATGTTCTGGTGGCGTTTCACGACCGCACGAGTTTGATTGACGGTCTTGGCGATTACACCTACGCCGAACGCAGCGCTCTGATAGACAAGCAAAAAAGAAACATCACCATGCTGTTCACGAGCCGGCTTGGTGAAGACTATGTGCGCTCGACCATGCGCATGGCGATCAGCTATCGCGTGCGAGATTTGCCATTTGGTTGGTACATCGCAGGCTCCGCCGTATTTTCCGAACTGATCAGAGCAAAAATCCTCGGCGCAGCGGGGCTCGATAACGCGCTCAAGTTTCAAGCGCAGGAGGCCGTTCTGAAGCTCGTTGCGCTTGACACAGCACTGGCTGCGTCTGCTTACAACGCTGCCCTCCTGGACTAATCCCATCGCAAGCGCATAAAAAAGGCCCCCAAGAATGGGAGCCTTTTCACTTTATGGGCCATGTTGTGCGTCAGGCGGTACGGATCGCCTGCACAAAGTCGCTCACCGTATTCTGCAGGTTGGCGGACTTGGCAGAAAGGTCATTAGCGGCAGAAAGAACCCGCTGCGCGTTTTCTTCGGTCTCAGAAGCGCCTTGCGTCACCAGAACGGTGCTTTCGGACACTTCCTGCGTACCCTTGGCCGCTTCGCTGACGTTATGAGCGATTTCCTGCGTGGCTGCACCCTGCTGATCAACAGCTGCGGAAATTTCGGAGGAGATGGCGTTGATTTCGCTGATCACCGAACCAATTCCGCGGATTGCCGTTGCCGCTTCATTGGAGACAGTCTGCATGGAGTTGATCTGACCTGCGATCTCTTCCGTTGCCTTGGAGGTCTGGTCGGCGAGGGACTTCACTTCAGAAGCCACAACCGCAAACCCTTTACCCATTTCACCGGCACGGGCCGCCTCAATGGTGGCATTCAGCGCCAACAGGTTGGTCTGTTCAGCAATATCGCTGATGAGACCCACGATCTGACTGATGCGGTCCGTTGTTGTGACAAGGCTTTGAACGGTCCCGTCCGTTTGCGTCGCTGCACCAGCTGCGCGCTCTGCAATTTCGCGAGACTTGTTCACCTGGCGTGCAATCTCGGAGATCGACGCTGCCAGCTCTTCCGAGGCGGCTGCCACGGAACGCACGTTGGTTGAGGCTTCTTCAGAGGCCGCTGCCACTGTCGCGGCACTGCGAGCACTGGATTCAGCCGTCATGTTCAGGTGAGAGGCTGTGCCTTCCAGATCCCCGGAAGACCGGCCGATTGTTTCAAGCACTTCACTTACGCTGCCATCGAAATCCAGAATAAGCTGGTTCACGCGTTCGACACGGCGCTGCTTTGCAGCTTCTTCCTCAGCCTGCTGTGCAGCAAGCTGTTCTTTTTCAATTGCATTTTGCTTGAAGATCAGAACCGCATCAGCCATTGCGCCGATCTCATCCTTGCGTCCAACACCTGCGATCTCAACCGCGTTGTTGCCATGCGCAAGACTTCCCATGGCGCCGGTAATGTCGCGGATTGGCTTTGCAACCATCTTTGTCAAGAACACGCCGAGAACCACAACCATGACCAGAGCTGCCAGCACCACCGCGATCGAAGCAGAGATGCGGAACTGGGTGAGGTTAGCGTAGGCAACGTCACGGTCCATGGACAGCGCCACATACCAGTCAACCGGCAAGCCATCAATGGCGCGGAAGGTGACCAGCGAGGTGCCCTCGCCGTCCTCGACCTCAGAAATCTCATTGGAGATACGCGGCGCACCCTTAGGGTAAGCCTCATTCAATGTCTTGGCGATCAGGCGGCTATCGGAATGAACAAGGATTTTGCCAGAGTTTGAAACGAGGAAAGCGTGGCCCGCCCCGTTAAGGTCGGTCTGTTGCAACATGCTCACCAGACGGCCAATGTCAAAGTCAGCGCCTGCCACACCCATCAGTCCGCGGCTTCCGCGCACTGGGGAAGCGACGGAAATGATGAGTTCCTGAGAGGAAGCATCTACATAAGGATCCGTAAGGACCGCTGAACCCTTGCGAGCGGCATCCTTGTACCAAGGGCGCACGCGTGGATCGTAATCGGCGGGCATGTCTGAAGCCGGCCAGATGTGAAACTTCCCGGTTTCTTCACCGATATAGGAAGCCTGAAAGTTCTCCTCCATGAATCTGTGCTGGAGCACAGAACCCACATTCTCATTGGCAGGCACTTTTCCGGCGGTCTCGGCCACCGCATCAATCAGCATGATGCGGCCCTGAAGCCAGTTGTTAATGCTGTTCGCCGTTGTCTGCCCCACGTTATCCATGAAGCTTGACACTTCCTTTTTGATGGAACTGCTTTGCAACGCATCATTGTAGAGCGCGAAAGCGGCAAAAACGAAGAAAACGGCCGCGGCGGCAACCAATAGAGCTTTCGTCATGATGCTGTCGAGCAGCTTGACGGAAGCCGTTTGCTGAGAATGTGAAGATGTCATTTTAGGCCCGGATTTTCAGTGATCGAATTGCCCCTAGGGTAGCGATGCAAACCCTAACCAAACATTTATGGGTTATTTTTATTCACCATAATGGCAGGGGTTTTCCCGCATGTCGTGCGGGAAGTGGCCTGATAACCGTTAAAGTAAGCAATTTTGACATGAAAATGATAGAAAAAGTCGTTCCAGAACAGAAATTCTTCGGCGGCGCAAATCAAATTCGGGATTTACTGGTCGATTATTGCGAGGATTCGTTTCATCTTTCCAAGGGTAAGCATTGACCAAAAAGAAGGGCCCGCACCGTGATGCGAGCCCGAGACTTAAATCAAGTCATGTATAGCGTGAGTTAGGCAGAACGGATTGATTGGACGAAGTGTTCCACTGTTTCACGCAGCGTGTCGGACTTGCCGGAAAGGTCATGCGCCGCAGTCAGAACTCGTGACGCGTTGTGCTTGGTATCGGAGGCACCCTGCTTCACCAAGACAGTGCTTTCGGAGACTTCCTGGGTACCCTTCGCCGCTTCACTGACGTTATGTGCAATCTCCTGTGTGGCACTGCCCTGCTGGTCGACAGCTGCAGAGATTTCAGAAGAAATGGCATTGATCTCGTTAATGACGCTCCCGATGTCACGGATCGCTGTTGCCGCTTCATTGGAGACCGACTGCATGGAGTTGATCTGACCTGCGATTTCCTCGGTCGCCTTGGAGGTCTGATCGGCAAGCGACTTGACCTCGGAAGCCACGACCGCAAAGCCTTTACCCATTTCACCCGCGCGCGCGGCCTCGATCGTTGCGTTCAATGCAAGAAGGTTGGTTTGCTCTGCGATATCGCTGATCAAGCCAACGATCTGACTGATGCGGTCCGTCGTCGCCACAAGGCTTTGAACGGTGTTGTCTGTTTCAGCAGCCGCGCCGGATGCACGCTCTGCTATTTCGCGGGACTTGTTCACCTGACGGGCGATCTCGGAAATGGAAGCTGCCAGCTCCTCTGATGCCGCAGCGACCGAGCGCACATTTGTTGACGCTTCTTCAGAAGCTGCCGCAACAGTGGCCGCGTTCTCGCTTCCAGCGTCCGCCGTGGAGGTGAGGTGGGTTGCCGTGCTCTCAAGCTCGGAAGAGGAGGAGGTGATGGTCCCCAGAACATCGCCCACTGCTCGGTCAAACTCGCAGATCAGCTCGTCAACGCGCTCCATCCGGCGGCGTTTGGCTTCTTCCTCTTCAGCCTGCAGCAGGCGCATTTCTTCCTGCTCAATGGCATTTTGCTTGAAGATAAGCACTGCTGACGCCATTTCGCCGATCTCATCCTTGCGATCCGTACCAGACACATCAACACCGTGGTTACCCATGGCGAGGATGGACATGGCCTCGGTGATCTTGCGCAGCGGCTTGGCAACAATCTTGGTCAGACAGAAGCCCAGCACGACAATCATCAGCAACGCCGCAAGACCGGTGGCAATGGCTGCAGACATGCGGAAACGCGTCAGGTTTGCAAATGCCACATCCTTGTTCAAGGACAACGCGACATACCACTTGACCGGAAGGCCAGAAATTTCCCGGAAGGTAATCAGCGCGGTATGGTCGCCTTCAACAACCTCAGAAATCTTTGCGGAGATGGCAGGCGCGCCCTCCGGGTAGATATCCGTCAGGGATTTGTCCATGAACTCACGGTTGCTGTGAACCAAGACCTTGCCGGTTTCAGAAACAAGATAGGCATGGCCCGCACCGTTCAGGTTGGCCTGCTGGAGCATCTCAACGAGTTCGTTGATTGTAAAATCGCTGCCGACAACACCCGCAAGGCGGCCTTCATGGGTGCTTGGCGCGGCAACGGACAGTGTGAGTTCGCCATTTGCAGTCGCCACATAGGGTTCGGTTAGAACCGCTCCGCCTGCACGAACCGCATCCTTGTACCATGGGCGGGTGCGGGGATCGAAGCCATCCGGCACCGGGCCTTTCGGCCACATGTGAAATTGTCCATCCTGCGTGCCCATGTAAGAGAACTCGAAGTTCTCGGTCATGAAGTCACGCTTCAATGCGGTGACAGGATCCTCACCCTCTTCCAGGTTGGCGGCAATTTCAGCCACCGCCGAGGTCAACATGATGCGGCCTTGCAGCCAATTGTTGATGCTGTTTGCAGTGGTGTTGCCAACGCTGTCCAGATAGTTGGAAACTTCTTTGCTGATTGAATCGCTCTGCAACGCATCGTTGTAGTAGGCAAAGCCAGCGAAAACCACAAACACGGCACCAATTGCAACAATCAGTACCTTGGTCATGATGCTATTGAGTATGCTGATGGATGATCTCGCTGAAAGATGTGCTCGTGACATGGATCGAACTCGATTTCTTGTGTAACTGGTACAACCTAATATATCTATATGCCACCTATTGAAAGTATAGATTAGTTAATATTTCCAATATCCCCCAACTGTTCTTCACAATGCATAGTATTTTAAAATATAACTAACATTGATATATCCATAAGAACGTTAAATGATAGACCTAAAACTATATGTATAGACACTTATAAATGTCGTCATCTACGACAGTGACACACCCCAAAGCCCCTTAACGACCGAGTACCAACACCAAAAACACGAAGTGACACGTACGTGTGAGGACGGACCAAGCCCGAACGAGAACAATCAGCACTCTCGCACAATCACCTAAGCCTCTGACATTTCATCTCAAAAAACGTCATCAAAAGTTCACTTGAACCCTAGAGGTAAACGTTTACCTTCGCCCCTCGAGATTAACGAGGATGACTGTCCACCATGGCCGGTTCAACGACCATCAAAGATGTTGCACAACACGCAGGTGTTTCTGTTGCCACCGTCTCGCGTTTGCTGAATGGCAAAGGCAAAGGGCGTGTGAGCACTGAAGTTGCCGCTAAGGTGCATGCCGCAGTGGAAGCTCTTGGCTATCGGCCCTCTGCGGCCGGTCGGTCGTTAAAAACCCGCCAAACGCGCAATATCGGCATCCTAATTCCCTCGCTTTCCAACCCTGTCTTCGCTGAAATCTTCGCAGGGGTGAACGATCATGCCCGCCGTGAAGGCTACACCTTGCTCGCAACCGTTTCCGAGTATGACAGGGAGCTGGAGCTGGACGGCATACAGACATTCCTGAACCATCAGGTGGACGCCGCAATCCTGACCGTGACCAACCCGTCCCAATGCGAAGGCTTGGCGCTGTTGAAAGCCGCAAAAGTACCCTCAGTGCTGGTGTTCAATCAGGAAAACGATGCAACACGCGATGCCATGCCGCTGGTGACCGTTGACAATGAGCAGGTTGGCCGGGATGTGGCAAAGAAGCTGATCGCCTTGGGGCACAAGTCCATGGCCATGATCGCCGGTCACTTTTCCGCGTCAGACCGTAGCCGCGCACGCCGCATGGGCTTTGAGCGCGCACTGACGGAAGCAGGCTTGCCGCACCCAAAGGTGTGCGAAGTGGATTTCGTAAGCGCCGAAGTAGCCAGCGCGCTGGACAGTCTGCATGTGGGCTCCACCACTGGCCCGACCGCGCTGTTTTGCTCCAATGACCTTCTTGCCATTGCTGTGATGAAGGAGCTGCGCCGCCGCAGCGTCCGCGTTCCCGGCGATGTCTCTGTAATCGGGGTGGATGGCATTGCCATCGGCTCCCTCATGTCTCCCACTCTCGCATCCATAACCCAGCCGTCGCGAGAGATGGGTGAAAAGGCTGCTGCCCTCGTGCTCAGCCAGTTGAAAGGGGAGGCCTGTGCTGCAACGCAGTTGCTTGCCCACGACTATCAAGAGGGCGAGTCGGTGGGGCCGGCTGCAACCAAGTCCCCACCATCGTCCTCAGACCCATTGCAACCAAAAGCATGAACAGGGGTACTGTTATGTTTTCGAAGGTACTGAAGTCCGTCGCGCTCGGCGCAACTCTCATGGTTAGTGCGCCTTTCGCTTCAGCGCAAGCGGCAGACGCGATTTGCTACAATTGTCCTCCTCAATGGGCAGACTGGGCAGGCCAGCTGAAGAACATCGAGAAAGAACTCGGGTATGTTCTGCCACACGACAACAAGAACTCCGGCCAAACCCTTTCCCAGCTGCTGGCTGAAAAGGACAACCCGGTCGCAGACATTGCCTACTATGGCGTGTCATTTGGCATTCAGGCCGGTGAAAAGGGCGTCGTTGAGGCTTACAAGCCAGCGCATTTCGACGAAATTCCGGAAGGCCTGAAGGATCCGGAAGGCCGTTGGTTCACCATTCACTCTGGCACTCTGGGCTTCTTCGTGAACAAGGACGCTCTGGGCGGGGCACCAGTCCCAACCTCATGGGCCGATCTTCTCAAGGAAGAGTACCGCGGCATGGTGGGTTACCTTGACCCAACCTCCGCATTTGTCGGCTATGCTGGCGCAGTTGCCGTGAACCGCGCCATGGGCGGCGATTTCGACAACTGGCAGCCGGGCATCAACTGGTTCAAGGAACTGGGTGAAAACGACCCGATCGTTCCAAAGCAAACCTCCTATGCCCGCGTCCTGTCCGGCGAAATCCCGATCCTGCTGGACTACGACTTCAACGCCTACCGCGCAAAGTACACTGACGAAGCCAATGTTGAGTTCGTCATTCCAGCGGAAGGCACCGTTGTGGTTCCCTATGTGATGAGCTTGGTCAAGAACTCTCCGAACCCGGAAAAGGGCAAGGAAATCCTTGATTTCATCATGTCAGACAAGGGTCAGGCTGTTTGGGCAAACGCGTTCCTGCGCCCAGTGCGCGCCTCTGCAATGTCTGAGGAAGCGGCTGCCAAGTTCCTGCCAGAAGCAGAATACGCCCGCGCCAAGCCAGTGGACTACGCCAAAATGGCGACAGCCCAGGAAGCTTTTAAAGAGGCCTATCTGAACGAAGTACGCTAATCCGTACTTCGTCTCCCCCTTCAGGGTCTCCCACCCATCGGCTCTGAAGGGGCTTTCATAACGCGCTACAAACGCGCGCAGCCCATCCCAACTCTCTGGACCTATCCAATGAAACACTCCTCGCTTTCAATGGGGCTTTTGCTGCTTCCGGCGAGCATTCTGGTTCTGGCGTTCTTTGCGCTGCCCATGGTGCAACTGGTGATCACCGGTGCCAGCGGAGAAGAGGGGCTGGCCGCCTATTGGAGCATCCTGACCGTGCCGCGCCACCGCGAAGCGCTGATTGCAACGCTGGTGCTCTCCCTCGTGGTGACACTGACCGCGCTGGTCATTTCCACCATCGTGGGCGTGTTCTTGGTACGCAACAAGTTTCCAGGGTCCAATCTGCTTGTGTCCTTGCTGACCTTCCCGCTGGCGTTTCCCGGTGTCGTCATCGGCTTTCTCATCATCATGCTCGCGGGCCGTCAGGGCCTCATCGGCACGGTGAGCCAAGCGGTGACCGGCAGCAAGCTGGTGTTTGCCTACTCCATGACCGGCCTGTTCCTCGGCTATCTGTACTTCTCGATCCCACGGGTGATCTTGACCGTTATGGCGGCAGCCGAGAAGCTCGACATATCGCTGGAAGAAGCCGCGCGTTCTCTGGGCGCGAGCCAGTGGCGTGTCATCAAAGATGTGCTTCTGCCCGCTTTGAAACCCGGACTGATTGCTTCAGGCGCCATCTGCTTTGCCACTTCCGTTGGCGCGTTTGGCACGGCTTTCACACTTGCAACCAAAATCGATGTGCTGGCGATGACCATCTATACCGAGTTCACGCTTGGCGCGAACATGGCAAGTGCCGCCAGCCTTTCCGTTGTGCTCGGGCTGATCACGTGGGCCGCGTTGTTCATTGCGCGTTCGCTCTCCGGCAACAACGTTGCCGCAGCGGGGTAGGGACCATGCAACGCAAGACACTGTTTTATTCCGCGCTCGCGCTTACCCTTCTCACCGTGGCCTTTCTGGTGGTGCCGGTAATCATGTCCGTCATGGCGGGCCTGACAAAGAACTTCTTTCTCGGCATCAAAAGCGGCCTGACACTGGAATGGGTCGTGCAGGTCTGGGACCTCTATCAGGACACCATCTGGCGCTCCATGGGCATCGCGCTGGCATGCCTCATCATCACGCTGGTGGCAGGTGTTCCAGCCGCCTATGCATTGGCTCTTTCCAAAAGCCGTTGGGCGCGCATCTTTGAGGAAACGCTAATCCTGCCCGTTGCCATTCCCGGCCTTGCGATCGCACTGGCGCTGATTCAGACCTATGGCGGCTTTCGCGAATTCCGCATGAGCTGGGCGTTCATTCTGGTGGGCCATGTGCTTTACACCCTGCCGTTCATGGTACGCTCCGTGCTGGCAGTGCTGTCCTCCATTCCGCTCCATGAGTATGAGGAGGCCGCTGCAAGTTTGGGGGCAGCCAAACGCCGCCGCTTCTTTGACATTGTGGTACCCAATGCCATGCCGGGCATTTTGGCGGGCAGCTTGATGGTGGTGACACTGTCCATTGGCGAGTTCAACCTCTCGTGGATGCTTCACACGCCGCTGACCAAGACCTTGCCGGTGGGGCTGGCAGACTCCTATGCCTCCATGCGGCTGGAAGTGGCCAGCGCGTACACCCTTGTCTTCTTCATCATGATCGTGCCGCTCTTGATCGCCATGCAGAAATTTGGCGAGACGGGCCGCGCACGTAAGTCAGCCCGCCGCTGACGCTGAGTTTCAAAGGATCTTTTCATCATGACGATGACCCAGACTGGCTCCGGCAGCACCGAAATTTCCTTGATGAACTGCGCAAAGAGCTTTGGCGGCCAACAGGTCCTCAAGCCTGTTACGCTTACGATTGAGGCCGGTGAAACGCTGGTGTTGCTTGGCCCTTCCGGGTGCGGCAAGACCACATTGCTGCGCATCATTTCCGGCTTGGAAAGCCCGGATAACGGAAGCGCGGTGCTGTTCAACGGTGAGGATGTAACCCGTCTGCCAATCGAAAAGCGCCACGTGGGCATGGTGTTCCAATCCTACGCGCTGTTTCCCAACATGACCGTGCGCCAAAACGTGGGGTACGGCCTGACAACGGGGCAGGGCAACGAACGTCTTTCAAAAGCCGAGCGGGACACCCGTGTTGAGGACATGCTCAAGATGATGCGCATCCATGAGCTGGCGGACCGCTCCATTGATCAACTTTCAGGGGGACAGCGCCAGCGTGTGGCGCTTGCGCGCGCCATCGCGCCCCGTCCCCGTGTGTTGCTGCTGGATGAGCCACTGACCGCGCTGGATGCCACCTTGCGTGATGACCTGCGCATGGAAATCAACGCCCTTTTGCGCAGCCTCGGCATTACCGCCATCTACGTGACCCATGACCAAGCAGAGGCCATGGCCCTTGGCGACCGGATCGTGGTGATGAGCAAAGGCACCATCGAACAGATCGGCTCGCCGGAGGAAATCTACCACCAGCCCGTGAACATGTTCGTTGCAACCTTCATCGGCGCAACCAATGCGCTCTCCGGCAAGTGGACGCGAGAGGGATTTGTTCCAGATGGACAAGAGAAGCCTGTGGCCGCGCCGCGGTCTTCCGCGTTTGGCGGCAATACCCTTTGTTTCCGGCCGGAAACCATTGAGCGGATTGACGAGAGCCACAATGCAGAAGGCAGCCTGGAGGGCACCGTGAAAACGGCAGCATTCCTCGGTTCCTGCCACAGGGTTGTGGTGGAAATGCCCGGCGGGCAGCGCCTCACGCTTGAAGGGGCATGGGCGAGTGCGCCAGAGCCGGGTGACGTGTTCAAGTTCAAAATTGACGAGGGCGGTGTACTGCCCGTTTGGAGTACAAACCAATGATCATTGCGCAGCTTACCGACCTTCACATCAAGGCGGAGGGCCGTCTTGCCTACGGACACGTGGATACGCTCGGGGCACTGGCAAGGGCAGTCGACCATCTCAACGCCTTCCAACCGGCAATCGACCTTGTGGTTGTGAGTGGGGACTTGGGTGACTACGGCACGCGTGAAGAATATGCGGTCCTGCGCAAGGAGCTTGACCGTCTGTCGATGCCCTACCATGTGATCCCCGGCAATCATGACGACTACCGCGTCATGCGCGAGGCGTTTTCCGATCACGACTACCTGTCACAACAGGGCGCACTGACGTTCTCCATTGAGCGGGAAGGCCTTCGGATCATTGGCCTCGACAGCTCGGTTCCCGGCAAGTCCGAGGGTCACTTTGGTGCAGATAAACAGGCATGGCTGAAAGCCGAACTTAAGGCCCACGAAGACCAGCCGACACTGATCTTCATTCACCATCCGCCGTTTGAAACCGGCATCAAGCACATGGATCGCATCATGCTGCAAAATGCTGACGAGGACTTCTGGCCGCTGTTCCGCGATCAGGTGCAAGTGCTTCACATCGCGTGCGGGCACGTTCACCGCAACATCGATTCCATGAAGAACGGCATTCCGGTAAGCATCGGTTCATGTGTTGCGCATATCGTTACGCTGGATCTGGATCCTGAGGGCGCTTCCTCCTTCACCATGGATCCGCCAAGCCTGCGACTGTTTTATTGGAATAACGATACGCTGGTGTCTCATCAGAGTTTCATCGGCAACTTTTCCGGGCCTCACCCCTTTTTCGGCCCGGATGGTAAGCTGATCGACTGATCTGTCGACTGGCTGACCTCCAGAGAGGGGCGGGCGTAGCGCGCCCCTCGACCCTTGCTTTCCGAAAGCTAACGCAGCGCTTCCTCCCAAATTGGCTGTTGCAGCTTGAGTTCGGCCTCCATGAACTCACGGAAAACCCGAACACGTGCCGGGGTATGGCCCGTGCTTGTCTGCACTGCATAGATGTTCCAGTCGGGTAGCAGCTCGACCTCTGGCAGGACCACACGCAGCGCGCCCTGCTTTAGCGCCACATGCGCATGCCAAAGGGACAAGGCCGCAACACCGAAACCATCCAGCGCAGCGGCGGAAAACGCCTCTCCGATGTTTGACTTGAAACGTCCACTGACACGCACGTTCTCCTCACGCCCGTCCGGGTGACGGAACCGCCAACTGTTTTTGTAGCCATCCACCAAACACTCATGCACGCTCAAGTCTGCAGGAGTTGAAATCGGCAGGTGCTTTTCAAGATAACAGGGCGAGGCCACAAGAACGCGCCGACAGGGGGCAAGCTTTTTGGCGAGGAGCTGAGAGTCTCGAAGCACCCCGATACGCAAGGCCAGATCGAACCCGCCCTCAACCATGTCCAAGACCGTATCACTGAGGTTCAACTCCAGCTCAAGTTTCGGATGCAAGTCCATAAAGCGGCGCAGATGCGGCATGATATAGAGCCGTCCAAACGTTGCGGAGGAGGTGACCCGCAAGGTGCCGGAGACCTCCGCTTCGCCAGATAGCTCGGAATACGCTTCATCCATACTGGCGACGATATTCGTGGCGTGTCGCAAAAAGGCCTCGCCATCGGGCGTTAGCGAAACGGAACGCGTGCTTCGGTTCAAAAGGCGGGTGCCCAGAACATTCTCAAGCGCTTTTATACGCTGCGTCGCCGAGGTTGGAGAGAGCCGGAACTCCCGGCCCGCAGCACCAATCTGACCCAATGCCGCGATGCGCGTGAAGAGTTGAATAGATTTCAGATCGAAACTCATTATTTGGAATTTCCAAATTCTTTTTGCGCAACAAGCAATATTGTTTCGATTTTGCCAACCTCTTATGTTCCGGTCAACATCAATCGTGTGCTGCAAGCGAGGCAGTAAGTAATTGTCTCTAAAAGGCTTTGAGGCCTCGCTGTGGCCGCACACCAGAAAAAGGAATGACCTGTGACTGTTCCAGCCATCTCGCGCGAGGCCCTCATCGAAGCCATGACGTTTCGCCATGCAACCAAGGTTTTCGATCCGGCACGACACATTTCAGAGGAAGACTTCAACACCATTTTGGAGGCCGCACGGTTGTCTCCAAGTTCCTTCGGCTTCGAACCTTGGCAGATCCTTGTCATCGACACGCCTGAGCAACGTGAAAAGCTGCGGGAGTTCTCTTGGGGGGCGAATGGCAAGTTCAATGGTTCTACCGGTCAGCTTGGCACCGCAAGCCGCTTTATGGTGATCCTGACCCACACCGAAAAGCAAATGCGCCATGACAGTGACTACCTGCAGACTTTCATGCGTGATATCAAGCAGCTTCCAGAAGATGCTTTGGCGTTCCGCACGACCGCCTACAAGACGTTCCAGGTGAGCGACTTCAAGATTACATCGCCAGAACAAATCAGCGACTGGGCTGGAAAGCAGGCCTATATCGCCCTTGCCAACATGATGACTGCGGCTGCGCTGCTTGGTATCGACTCCTGCCCAATTGAAGGGTTTGACATGGACGAAGCAAACCGAGTGGCACGAGAAGACTATGGTGTAGACACCGACAAATACCGGGTTTGCGTGATGGCCGCCTTCGGATACCGCGCTTCCGAACCGTCCGTCGAAAAGACACGCCGCCCGATGGCGCAGATTGTGCGCACAATCTAACTCATTGGGATAAATATAATATCGGGACGGTATACATTCGCATTCACACGTAGGCCACTTCCCTTGCCCCAATAAGTTGCTGGTTTATCGTAGAGGGAGAGTCGTCTCCCTCCTTTTTAGTCGGCTTTGTTAGCTGGGATAAGAGCGCCAGCACTGTTTTCTGGGTTGCCTGTTTTGGAGGTCAGTAATGGGGCCCAAGCCAACGAAAGATGAATTATGTCGGAAAAAATCATTATTGTTGCCGAAATCATTTCCAAACCAGGTGAAATCGAAAACCTGAAGGCAGAAGTTCTCAAGCTCATCGAACCTTCGCGCGCGGAACCTGGCAACATTTCCTATGAACTTCATCGCGACCTAGAAGATGACAATAAGCTTGTCATGATCGAACAGTTCAAAGACGAAGAAGCTTTCCAAAAGCACGCAGCCTCTGAGCACTTCCAGTCGTTCGGTGAGAGTGCGAAGCCATACCTGGCGGGCGTGAACATCAAGAAGCTCAACCGCCTCGCATAAGCTCCCGGCTTCCAGAGAGCAGGAAACCTCCAGCCGCTAAACGGCGGCTCGGAGGTTTTGTTATTACCAGTTACTCCGCCACCTGCCCCTTGTGCAGCTTTAGCGGAAACAGAAAACATGTGGTTGTGGCGTGTGCGTAGAGCTTGCCATCCTCAACCCCATGCAGGTAGCCCTCGGCTGTTGCCATTTGCCGTCCTGAATGGATCACTTTGCCCTGAGCGCGCAATTTGCCAGTGCTCGGCAATATGGCGCGGGTGTAGTTGAGGTTCAGCTGTGCGGTGGTGTAGCCAATGCCTTTTGGCAGCGACGTGTGAACGGCAATACCCACGACCGTATCCAAGATGGTGGCGGCAAATCCGCCATGCACAAACCCCATTGGATTAAGCAGGAAGTCCGCAGGATAGGCCTCTACAATGGCACTGCCTTCTTCCAGCGCGAAGGGCAGGGACATGTTGACCGTCTGCGCAATGGGGGGCGGGGCGCCGATTTCGCCTGCGGCGAGGGCGCGCATGTACTCCAGCCCGCTCATGTTCATGGCCGCTTCAATGTTGAACTTGGCCACCGCGTATTCATAGCTGCGGCTCTTGGTTGTCAGCGTGTCGTTGTTGTCCATTGCATCCTCCTGTTTCGTGGAGGAACCTATGGACGGAACCGCAGCCAGACAATTGCGCCTTTAGACCGGTCACGCCGAGGGATCGCGCAAAGCCGTGCGAAGCTCCGCCTGTAGCAGCTCCACGAAGCTTTTTGCCGCAACCGAGACGTAACGCCCCGGCGGATGAATGGCCCAGATGCTCATGTTTGTTGTTACTGGGTACGTCGGGAGCACCTGTACCAAAGTGCCGGACGCCAACTCCTCGCGAATGCTCCATTTGGAGCGAAGAGCGATGCCAAGGCCATTGACGGCAGCAAACTTGTCGATTTCGGCGCTGTCTGTGCGCAGCGTTCCTGACACCAGGATGATCCTTGGTCCATCTGCGGTCTCCAGTGTCCATTTGTTCTGACCGGCAAAAACCATACAGTTGTGGTCCTTCAGGTCCTCGGGCGTTTGCGGTGCCCCATATCTTTCAAGATAAGCCGGAGAGGCCACCAACACGGAGACATTGTCACCCAGCTTGCGTCCGCGATAGCTGCTATCGGGAATGTTGCCAATGCGAATAGCGAGATCAACCCCCCTCGCAGCGTAGTCTTCCACGTGATCGGAAAGAGACAGGTCCAGCGCCGCTTTCGGATAACGGGTCAAGAACGCCTCGATAACAGCTGGCAGAAACAGGCGCCCGAAGAATGACGGCGCCGTAACCCGCAAAGATCCTGTTGGCTCCTGCGAGCGCGTTCCAACGCTGTGCCGGGCTTCCTCGTATGCCTCCAGCAGCACCTTTGCCCGTTCCAGAAACTGACGCCCCTCATCGGTGAGTGACAGGCTCCGCGTGGTTCTGGTGGCAAGCGTACAGGACAAAGTACGCTCCAGGCGCGCAAGACGCTCACTTGCCAGATTAGGCGTAATGCCAAGCGCCTCGCCCGCTGCGGAAACAGAGCCCAGCTCCGCTATGCGTTCAAAGAGTGCAACATCTTCGATTTTCATTTTCCGATAAATCCGATAAGTGTTTCCTCCACACTCCTGCTTTTTTTGATAAATGCAAGTGCTAGTGTGCAACCGACAAATCAGTCCTCACCGAGTAAGGAAAGACAAAGATGGCGACAACGGCAATCGTTTATCACAGCGGCTATGGCCATACCCAGCGTCAGGCAGAAGCAGTACGCGACGGCGCACAGAGCGTACCGGGCGCTGAGGTGCTGTTCTTCCATACAGACGAGTTCGAAGGTGAAGGCGCAGATGCGGCTTGGGCGGCACTTGATAAGGCTGACGCTATCATCTTTGGCGCGCCAACCTACATGGGCTCAGCCTCTGCGCAGATGAAAGTCTTCATGGACAAGACCTCCGGTGCATGGATGGAGCAGCGTTGGGCCAACAAGCTGGCCGCTGGCTTCACCAACTCCGGTTCAATGTCCGGCGACAAGCTCAACACCCTGATCGGTTTCTCGCTGCTGGCAGCTCAGCATGGCATGATCTGGGTGAACCTCAACCTGATGCCGGGCAACAACAGCTCTCAAGGCTCTGAAAGCGACCTGAACCGCGTTGGTGGTTTCATCGGTGCCATGGCGCAGTCCAACGTGGACCAAGGCGCAGATGCCATGAGCGAAGCGGATCTGGCCACAGCCAAGCACCTTGGCCAGCGCGTTGCCACAATGGCGGCGAAGCTTCGCTGAACCGGGTAGGTGGTTCCCCCCACTTGTTCGAGTGTGGGTACAGGACCGACATCTTGGATGACACGTGCATTCATGCATTGCCAAAGAGAAGGCCCGCGTTTCCGCGGGTCTTTGCTGTTTACCGCCAAGACCGATTTGAACCATCAGGATTTAAGCGATGACCAACAAGACAATTGAGCAGATGATGAGCCGCCGCTCCGTGCGCGCCTTTACTGGCGAAGCGGTCAAGCAGGACGATCTCAACCTGATCCTGAAAGCGGGCCAGCAGGCTCCAACCTCCATCAACGGCCAGCAAATCTCGCTTGTTGTGACGCAGGACAAGGAGACCATCAAAAAGATCGCTGAGATCGCAGGTGGCCAGCCGCAAGTTGCGGGCGCAGATGTGTTCATCACGGTTGTGATGGATTATGTAAGGCCGGGCTTTGCGACCTATCTGGCCGGCGAGGAAATTGTCATTGAGAAGTCCGCCGAAGGCCTGCTTGTGGGTGCCGTTGACGCTGGCATCATGACCAACGCCTTGCAAACAGCTGCCGAAAGCCTCGGCTATGGCTCCACTGCAATTGGCGGCATTCGCCGAGCACCGGAAGCCATGATTGAGCTGCTTGGCCTGCCTCAGCGCACTTTCCCGATCAACGGCCTGACGCTCGGCGTACCAGACAAGGCAAAGCTCTCCGGCGTGAAGCCGCGCGTTCCATTGGAGAGTTTCGCCATGTTTGAAAAGTATGACGCGCAGAAGGTCGCCGACGGCGTCAAGCGTTATGAGGCAACTTTGCAGGAATGGTGGAACGAACAAGGCCTGCCGGAAATGCCAAGCTATTCCGCCTCTACCGCGGGGTATTACAAGAGCATTTACTTCCCGAAAGTGGCGCCGGTTTTAAGGTCACAAGGCTTCGATATGGAGCGGCCTGAATGGATGCCTGAAAGCGACGTCTTCGACGGATAGTCCAATCCGCCGTCACCCTAAAAACAAAGCCCTCCGTCTCTGCAAAGAACGGAGGGCTTTCGGGTTCAGCTGGCCTCAACTTCCTCTTTGGCGGAGAGCGCGTTCAGCAAAGCAAGCACGTCCCCTGCGCTGAACTTGTCCTTGGCTTCTTCAAGAGCCGCACAGAGCGCTTTTTCGTAGTCAACCCTTGCCTCTGAAAGACGCTTGCGCCCCCGGTTCGTGAGAACAGTATAGATGCCGCGCTTGTCGTCAGGGCACAGGTCTCTCACCGTATAGCCATTGTTCTCAAGTCGCCCGACCAGACGGGTGACGGAACTCTGGTTCAATCCCAGAAGGCCAGCCAATTCTTGCATACGCAGTTCAGAATCCTTGGCGACCTCCAAGAACTTAAGGGCACGAAACTCCGAGAGTCCGATGTTGTGTTTGCGCTGCATATCCTTGGCGACAAAGCTTTCGACAAAATCAACCAGGTAAATCAACCGCTCCCATGCGGCACTCTGGAGGGACATGGTATTGCTCGCTTCCTGCGCATCGATTCATTTAGACTTTTTATATATGCACATGCAAATGAATAAGGAAAGAGGCAGAGCGCGTTGCGAAGAAATTACGAGGGTTCATCAATTCCCCAAACGCGCAATGCCGACCATAATATGACTTCGGAAAAACAAAGAGTTATGCGCCCAGCAGGCCAGAAACCATGACCGGGCGCAGAATTACTTTAAGCAGGTTCACCCGAACAGGCGTCCGTATCCCGTCACCGCTGGCTTTTCTGAAAGCGCGGAGAGCGTATCCCAGAACAGCACCTGGTTTGCAGAAGTCATGGTGACATTGAGGTTCTTTTCGACGGCATCGATAATCCCCACAGCGCGCTGGCCATTGCCAGCAACGAATACGGTATCGACATCGTTTTCTGCGACCACTTTGGCAACCCAATCATAAAGCCCGGCAGGGGTGATATGCGGCTGTCCGCTCGGCAAACCACAAGGCCCATGGTAAGCAACAGGAACGCCAGCCTTCTCAAAATAATCCGCCCCCTCTTGGGACAGCGCATCATCAAACCAGGGTGGATTGATCAAAGCCAACCGTTTGGTCCCAAGCTTCTGAAAGGCCTTGGCCGCAGCACTGCAGGTTGTTGTAGTGGGGATGCCGCGCAGAACCGGCTTCAAGCGCTCAAGCAACGCGACCTCGCCGTCCGGCCCGTGTTTGTAGGCAGAACTTGTAAAGGCAAGGCCGATGGCGTCCAGCGGGGAAGTGGCGAGGGACGCAACCGCCTCATCCAGATGCGGCGGCGCAGTGAAAGCTTCAACCGGCTGGTGAGCAATCTTCTCGTCCATGACACCACCGGCACGCATGGCAGAAAAGTGCACGCGCCCGCCGTGAATAGACACCTCGCCGCCCGCCATTGCGCCGAACTCGGCTTCAGGCCCCACATCCGCGTGAGGTACAATCACGCCAATGCGGGCAGGGGCGCTCCATCCATCAGCCTTCCATTGCTTTTCAAGTACAGCGTCCATCAGTGCAGACCTCCATTAGAACCGCATGAAGCTGGATTTTGCCAACCACATGCGGAAGGGTTCAAAACCATTTTCCACTTCGTGAAGTTGCGGGCGCATGGCCCAATGCTCTGTTGGCACAGCGAAAATTTCGTAGGAGCGCGAGTAGTTGAAACCACCTTGTGCAGCGCCGTCTCTGTCCACCGCATAGACAATGCGTGAGACACCGGAATAGAGCGCAGCCATGTAACACAGGGCACATGGCTCACCGGAGGCGATCAAGGTCAAACCACTCAGACTGGGGTGCTGACGGTGCTTGCACGCGTTTCGGATGGCCACAACCTCTGCATGAGCGGTCGGGTCATGGTCTTCGGAGACACGGTTGACGCCGCTGCCATAGACCTTGCCGTTTTGGTCGGCAATCAGCGCTGTGAACGGAATGCCACCCTTTTCGACATGCTCGATAGACATGTCCACCGCCTGCTGAACCAGACTGTTAATGACGTCGTGTTCTGTTTTTGAGGGCATGAGTACTGCGCTCCCTGATAGTCTTTCGGAATTGGTGGGAGGGGAGACAAGGCTGGCACCGGGCATTCACCCCCGCGGCGAACACATGACTGAAGCTCGCTAAGAACCTGTTCATGCGTTAACCGCGAGGACCAGTGCCCAAGAATGGCATCAAGCACCGAAACGACGCCAGCCTTCGATCCCGGTTGACTTAGCCGTTAAGCTGTTTGCTGTCTGCCAGCTTGAGCCAAACAACGCCGCCGATGATCACAGCAAGCCATACACCCTGGTAAAAGGTCAGGGTCTGGTCCAGCAGGATGCTGCCGAAGACCGCCGCACCGATGGCGCCGATACCTGCCCAAACGGCGTAGCCAATACCAACATCGATCTGCTTCAACGCCACACTCAGGAAGTAGAGCGTGAGCAGGAAGAAGATGACCGCAGAGATCGACCAGCTCAGCACCGTGAAGGCCTGGCTTCCGCCAACGCTCAAAGCGTACCCAATCTCAAAAAGGCCTGCGAGGAGCAGAGCCAGCCATGCCTTACCGTGACTTTCGGTTGCTTCATTGCGTTCTGTTGTTGCCGACATTTTAAATTCCTTCTCTTGAAACTTGAGGTTTGTGGGCTGAAAGCGGCCGCTTATGCCGCGCCCGTCAGACGCAGACCGACAACCCCGCCAACCACCAGGAGGATGCCTAGGGCTTTCTGCCAATTGAGACGCTGATTGAAGAACAAAGCGCCCAGGATCACGATCCCGACCCCGGATACGGAAGTCCAGATTGCGTAACCGACACCAACGTCGAAGGTGAGGAGCGCGAGGCTGAGGAAGAACGTGGCAATTGCACCAGCTACAAGAGTTGCCGCGGTCCATTTGACGTTTGTGAAACCTTTTGCATTACCTGCTGAAATCGCAACAGCGATTTCGAAGATCACTGCAACACCAAGATAAAACCAGCTCATGACATACCTTTCTATGCTTTTGACTGAGTGAGGGGAGTGGTTGAGTTTTGGGCAGTTGCCTTCAACAGCCCGGCTTCTTGAAGGGCAGCGCGCAGTTCGCCCTCCGACGGAACGCCTTGCAGGCGCCTGTCTCCGATGAAAATGGTTGGAACAGCCGAGATGTTTGCTTGCTCCTTGGCCTGTTCCAATGCCTTGCGATGGGTAAACGCATAGGTGCCCTTGTCGAGAGCTTCGCGCAGCTCCGCACCATCCAAGCCGACTTCTTCGCCTAGCCGAACAATGACTTCGATGTCGCCAATGTCCTGCTCTTCTTGAAAGAAGGCCCGCAAGAACCGATTGGAGTAGGCCTCGCCAAGGCCCTTTTCCTGCGCCAGCTGGAAACCCTCGAACGCTTTTTGCGTGCGTGGTTGAGGAGAAATTTGCGGAAGCTTGATCGGCACACCGAGTTCCTCAGCCATGGGGTAGACCGAGCGCTCCCATACGGTGGGCAGGTATGGATCCTCGACCCGGAGCGTTGGCACCGGATCGGGACGCAGCTCATAGGGCCGCCATTCGATAGGCACATCGTGACCGTCGATGACACGTCGAATGACCGTCTCAGCCAGGAGGCAATACGGGCACACATAGTCGGTGTAGACGACAATGCTGTTTGATGGGTCACCGGTGTTTTTGTTGTACATGCAAATATATCCTCAAAAAAATTTGTGATCAGGCAGCCCGGAACTCACGCTCCTTCGGCACTGATCCCTTGCCTGTCACCATCAAGGGGTGCTGGGACTGAACCAGACACACAAGTTCCGAGTGCTTGGGGTTAGAGAAACGTGTCGGCTCTCCAAGGTATTCCATGGACCGACCCTTGGTATGCGGCTGATGGACCGCATCGCTGAAACCGTCGAATTCGAGCGGTTCAATCTTGTAGAGCTTGCAAAGCAAGCTATTGAAAACAGGTGCAGTCTTCAGCCATTGACCGTCTACTTTCACCTCATTGTACCAATGCAGAAACACCTTGCCGCCGACCAATTTTTCCAGGCTTGGTGTGGTGATGTGGTTCTGAACCTTAGAGGCCACAACACGGCACGGCACACTGGCGGCACGGCAACATGCAGCATACAAAATGGCCTTGTGCAAACAGAAGCCACGCCCGGCATTGATGATGCCGGAGGCCTTCAAGCCGTCTTTGCTGATGTCCGTTCCAAACACCTCGTAGAAGATGCCATCGCGGATCTTGTAGTACAGCGTGACTGCCACGGACCGGTCGGAATGATCTTTCCGACCGAGTGCATGCTTCACGTAGTTCTGAACCCCAGGGTCGAGATAATCAAGAACCTCGCCGGGCTGGCACTCGACACCGAGAAAACTAAAGTCAGTGTCCAAACCAAAATGGTTCAGAGCAACGGACGGGTCTTGATTGGAGTGGATGTGCGACGTGCTCATGCTCTGATCCCCATCATGGCTGCAATTCGGGAGCGCTGAATGTCGTTTGTTCCGGAGTAAATCGGACCGGCCAGAGCATTGCACACCTCAGCGCCAAGTCCGTTTTCCGCCAGAAAGCCATAGCCACCGAACACATGGACCGCGTCAATGGCCGTGGACAGGGCGCTTTCGCTCACATAGACCTTTGCAATCGCAACATCGGTCGTCACGTCTTTGTTCTGGCTGACCTTTTCCGCTACGTGCAGGATCCAGTTGCGGCTCATTTCGTAGCGCATTTTCATCTCTACGATCTTGTTGGCCACAGACTGGAAGGCCCCGATGGACGTGCCAAATTGCTCGCGGGTGTTGGCATAGCGAACACACCGGTCAATTCGGCGCTTCATTTCGCCGACATTCATCATGAAGGAATAGAGGATCTCACGCTTCATGACATAGCTCAGGATCAGGAAACCTGCGCCTTCGCGGCCAATGAGATTGGCTGCCGGAATGCGGCAGTCATCCAGTGTCAGCTCGCTGAGGGGAGAAGAAATCAGACCAACCTTCTTCATGGTTGGCCCAACCTTCACGCCCTTAGTGGTTGTTGGCACAAGAAAAGCGGAAATGCCGCCTGCCTTGCTGTCACTGGTCTTGGCGTAAACCACGATCACGTCGGCGATCGGGCCGTTTGTTACGAATGCCTTGTGGCCATTCAAGACGTACTCATCTCCATGCTTGGCAGCCGTTGCCTGCATGGAAACAGCATCAGACCCGGCACCAGGCTCACTGATGGCGTGCGCACCGATCAACCGCCCGGCGGAAAGATCAGCCAGATAACGGGCCTTGAGATCCTCGCTACCGAACTGTTCCAGCGCTGAAATTGTGCTGGCCAGATGGGTCGCAACGGTGAAGTTGAGGCCGGAATCCTGAGAAACCTCTCCCAGTGTTTCGCAAAGGGTCAGCATGCCCTTCAAACGATCGTTAAGGGAAAAGGCTTGATCTACAGCCGCTTCGAAGAACCCGGCATCGGAGACTGCCTGCCACTTGGACCGGGGAAATTCTGTCTCGGACGGCGCGCCCTCATTGATTGAGGGGTCGAGCTTACGAAGAGCTGAAACCAGCTCTTCGAAGCGCGCAGAAGGATTAGTTGAGAGCATGACGCTCGCACTCCTTTTGGCTTAGTAGCGGGAGAACCCTTCTGGGTCGAGCTTATGTCGTTCATCGCCGTTCAACGGCGGGTTGAAGACACTCACGAGGTGCATGTCTTCGCCTTCGTTCGCGACGAGAATATGCGGGTCATGTTCATCGAGCGCATAGATGTCGCCAGGCTCGATGTTGAAGACAATACTGCGATCCTTGCTATAGACCTTGCCACTACCGGAAATGCAGTAGCAGGCTTCCAGATGACGCTCATACTGCAAGCGAGACTCTGAACCAGCATTTACAACAGTGTGGGCAACAGTGAAGCCCATGTTGTCCTTCTTAGTAATCAGACGGTGACTAGATCCATTACCCCAGTTAACGCCCTCAAGTTCATCTTTCTTGCGGTAGAACATTACTCTATCCTCCTAATAGATATCTGGTTAAAACTAGGCGACTGCTTTCTGTTCATGCTTCAGAATGAAGTCGTCTATGGCCTTCACACTCAAAAAATCCTCCGGTGCAAGGTCCATTTCGTTGATCGGCAGTGAGAAAGTCTCTCCCAGCCATGCAATCAGGCGTACCAACGCCAGACTGTCCAAAACACCCGAGGCCAACAGGTCATAGTCCTCAGGGATTTCATCGGCAGAGACATCTGTGGTCAGTTCGCTACAGATGAAGCTGCGAATTTCATGGGAATAAGTCATGAAGTTGTTTCTCCGGCTTCCTGGAAGAACCCGGCAAGTGACTTGCGGTCTGGCTTGCCTGTTGAGGTTCTCGCGAGTGGATCACTTGTAATTTTGTAAAGGGAAGGTATCGCTGAGCGTGGAATGTGCTCGGCACAATAGCTGCGCAGTGTAAGGCTGTTCAGCTTTGCACCAGGGGAGACCTGCACCACAGCAGCCAGCTTTGTGCCTGCAGCGGCGTCAGGTAGAGGGATCACGGCAGCCGCCTCCACATCCGGATGGGAGGTAAGGGCGATCTCGACATCGACAATGTTGGTGCGGACGCCGCGAACTTTCACAATAAAATCGCTACGGCCTTCAAGGTAAATCAGGCCATTTTTCTTCATGCGCACAAGATCTCCGGTCTTGTAGAACGTCTGAGCAACGCCCTCTACAACACGGGTCAGGAACGCATCTTCGGTTTTTACAGGATCTGTGTATCCTGTTGCCTGAAACGGCGTGGAAACAAGCAGTTCACCGCGTGCGATATCGTCTGACTCTGGCTCATCCGTCGGCTCGACCAGAATTTTCACATGAGGGAGCGGCATGCCAACCGGCATCATCTCAAGGTCTGTCAGCTCCTCAGCATTGCAAGAAAAGATCAGGCTGTCGTTGGTTTCGGTGGCCCCATAAACATTGCGGAAGATCGCCTCCGGAAACATATGGGCCAGCTGTAGGCGCTGTTCTTTGGAGAACTTCTCGCCGGTCATGATGACGTTCTTGACGAAGGGTGCCTTTAAAGCCGCGCTGCCATCTGTCTCCGCCAGCATTCGATAAAGCAGCGGGACACCTTCGATCAGTTCCGGCTCATGCTTGGAAACCAGCGCCCGCAGATACGCCCCATCTGCACCTTTTGCAGGATCGGCCAGGACCGAGCAGGCCCCAATGGAGAGCGGGGTCCAGATTTCAAGCAGGGCGAGATCGAAGTTCAGCGGAGCGTAGCTAAAGACCTTGCTGTTCTGCACTAAGGAGAACTGTTGTTTCGCCCAAGCGAAGAAACTCTTCAACGCGTTTGCGGGAAGCATCACACCTTTAGGTACGCCAGTGCTGCCCGAGGTGGTAAGTATCAAAGCGCAGTTGTCGGTGCTTTTGGTGAAGCCCTTGCCACGCACTTCCTTCAGAATCTCGATGGTTCCGTGCGCATCAACGCCGATCTGCGCGAAGATCGCTGCATCTTCAAAGACCTTGTCGCATGCTTTGTCACCAAGACCTGCGGGCACAATCATAACCGGATGGCCGTGGTGCCAGAGCGCCAGAATCAAGGCGAGTGAGCGGGCGCTTTTTTCTGCAAACAAAGCAACACGGGAGCCGGAGGGCAGCGGGAGGTTTTCGACCTGATGGCAGAAGGCACCATGCAACTCCAATAGGTCAAGATATCGTACCTCGCCCTCATCGGTATGCAACGCCACCGCTTCTCTAACCTTCTGAAACTCCTCCAAGAAACCTTGGCTCAATGTCTCGCAGACCATAGCACGTCGTTCTCTCTGTCTCGTGGGGCAACTCCTGCCCGATTGCTTGCGCATACAAGTATATTTGCTGACCCCTGTCAACATGCATGTGCAAGCATTTTTATGAACTTTCGATGGCAAGGCGTGCTCGAAATAAGGCCTAAAGCTGCGGGGTACACACAACAAGGCGGCAGGAACAGGCGCTAACCTATTGAAAATGCGTAATATGCGTTTTCACGCCCGCTAGGCATCCCTGAATTTTCGTAGAACTAATGATATGCGTGAATCTACGTGCCACCCAAATCTTGCATGCATTAGACACTTAAGCATCTGAATATACGTGTAACCACGCCGCGCGCATGTCTGAGAGCTATGCAAGGCGTGCGCCGAACCTTGGGAGAACGGCATAAAAAAGGGACCGCGCTCGTGTACTCGACACAAACACGGTCCCTGCTCAATTGGTAGGGGTAGCTTGGATCTCATGCTGTTACGGGAATCAAACCTCTGATTCTCGATTAGCAAGACGGCCGGAAGGGCAGGTGGCGTTGCCAATCACGCCCCTCAGGCCCATTGGGGCATTCGTTTTTCGGGCGACAGCCGCAATCTGAATACCAAAGCGGATCATAGTCCCGACGCTTCAACATTCGGTCCGGAGATCCGGAACGCAGGCGAGAAAGCGTGCCAATGAAGCTTGAAAAGCTGGCGTTACGAAACATAGCTCACAACCTCAAACTCGATTTCGTCATCATCATGAAAATAGAAGCGGCGCCCCGGCTCATAGTCCCCGTGATTGTGGGTTTTGATGCCATCAGCCAGAATGCGCTTTTCCGTTGCATCCAGGTCGTCAACCACGATGGCAACGTGGTTCAGGCCACCACGGGTGATGTAAGTGTCTTGTCCAGGCAGCTGATCCACACCGGGCTTTGCGTAGAGTGCGACGTAGCTGTTTTCATTGCCAACGTGCACCGCATAGCCTTTGTCTTTGGCAGGACCGGACCATCGCACATGCCAGCCAAACCATTTGGTCAGTCTTTCAGCGGTTGCATCCGGATTGGTGACGGTGAAGTTTACGTGTTCCAAAAAGCTTGTTGTCATCTCGTTTCCTCGGGGTTTGACAGCAGATGACATCCTGTTTAATTCCTCAAGTTAAGTTGAGGTCAAGGACTTTTTTGGGGGGTGCTGTGAAGACTGCAAGGAGCCCGGATCTGCTGACGATTGGCGAGTTGGCAGATAGAACCGGCCTGTCCGTTTCCGCCATCCGGTTTTACGAATCCAAGGGACTTGTGACGCCAGCGCGCAACGCAGGCGGTCAACGCCGTTTCATGCGCGCCGATATCCGGCGTCTATCGCTCGTGCTTGTTGCGCAGGAGTTCGGTTTTACGATTGCCGAGATCTGCGAACAGATGGCGGGTCTTCCCACAGGGCGCGCGCCCACAAAGAAGGACTGGAGCAAACTCAGCACGCAATTTCGACGCCACCTTGATGAACGCATTGCAAAAATGACCCGACTTCGCGACAAGCTCGACAGCTGCATTGGCTGCGGGTGTCTGTCGCTGCAGTCCTGTAAACTTTACAATGCGGGTGACGCTGCCGCCGCCTATGGTCGTGGCCCGCGCTACATCATTGGCGACAAGCCCATTGTCACAGAACGCAAGGATACAACCAAGGCATGACGAGCCTCTCTCAAAACCGGCGTATCATCCGCCCAGTTACGCTTCACGACTATGAAGAGGTCGTCGATCTCTATTTACAGCTGACGGAAGGCCGCCCCGTTGCTTCAGGAGCAGAAGGTCGTACCCACTTCGAAAAGCTGCTCGCGCATCCGGGAACGGTGATCTTCGGCGCGGAAGTTGATCGCCACATCCGATCCATGGCAACGCTGCATCTCTTGCCCAACATGACCTCCCTTGGCAGGCCTTACGCGCTGGTTGAGAACGTGGTCACTCATGAGGCATACCGCGGGATCGGACTGGGCAGGGCTGTCTTGGAAGCCTTGATCGCGGCCGCGTGGGCAGAAGGCGCCTACAAGATCATGTTGCTTACCGGCAAGCTGCGGACGGCCGTTCAGTTCTATGAAAAGATCGGATTTTCCGCTGACCAGAAGCACGGCATGGTTCTGCGCCGCGATTGAAGGAGTGGGGCCCACGTTAAAAGCCCGGTTCCATACATTAACAAGAACCGGGCTTGTAAGATTGCTTAAACCTGCAAGGCAGGCCGCAGACGCGAGAGCGCGTCCTCCATCATTTGCGGACTTGCGGCAGTAAGCAGCATGCCCTCAGACATGGTTGGACGATACCGCTCGCCCGTAATCAACTGCGCCGCGCCTCCCGCTTCTTCAACAATAAGCGCCCCCGCTGCGTGGTCCCATGGCTTCAGGTTGGCAGCCAGGCAGAAGCCAATTCGGCCTTGCGATACCAACCGATACTCGTGACAGGAACACCGCAGGGAGTTAAGGCGGTTGAACTCCGACAAACGGGCTCCGACGGCCAGACGCTGGTCAGGCGACAGCAGGTACAAGGGCACCATGCCAGTAAGAAGACCCGCCCCCTCAAGGCTGGAGATCTTTCTGGTATGACCCGCTGCTGTTTGAAACCGGCTGCCAGCACCTTTTTCCGCACAAATCCAGTCATCCAGAACTGGGTCATAGAGCAGGCCGAATACCGTCTCACCCTTGAACGTAACGGCGATAATAACGCCGAAGGTCGCAAGGCCATTGGCGTAATTCCAGGTCCCGTCAACGGGATCGACAATCACGCAAATGTCCTCACGGTCAATCAGGGAGAGCCGGGAAGGATCATCGGAGACCGCTTCCTCACCCACCACAGCAGCACTCGGCAACAGGCGGCCCACAGCCTCAGTCAGGCGCTCTTCAGAGCGTTTGTCAGCGATGGTCACCAGATCATCGGGCGCAGTCTTGCTGTCGATCTGCGTGGTTTCCAAGTTCCGAAAGCGCGGCATGATCTCTTCACGAGCGATCTGCCGCACTTCGTTGATCAGCGCTTCATAAAAGGCTGGTGTCAGCTTCATCAAGCTACTTTCGCCAGTTGGGAGCGGTAAGCCTGAAGGGCTTCCGGCTCGTCGGTTTGAATAACACTCACACCTGCGTCCATGAGACGGCCCCATACGGCTGCAGGTTCTTGCGCACCCAATGTGTCCGTCAGGCCGCAACAGGCAACACCATCCAGCGTGTTAACCCAGACAGCCAGTCCCGCCTCACGAAAGCGATCCGCCCGTGAGGCAATGGTGTTCAGGTCATCAAACTTGGTTTCAACGATGGAAGCACCCGTTTCAGCAAGCAAATCAATGAGTACGTCCACATTGTGCGCTTCAAAGCGTGTCATTGGCATGACCATGACCCCATTGGCCTGTTGCAGCTCCAGCAGGAGTGACGCTTGCTCGGCGGTCTGCACCTTCACCTTCAAGTCCACATGCTCGCTCATGCCATAGTCTGAGACGAGCCGGGACGCATCGGTAAGATCGCGGCCGATCTTCACGTCGATGTCGAGATAGACACGGTCCTTGGCCGCTTCCAGAGCTTCCCCAAGTGTCGGGATCAGGTGCTCCGTGAAGGGTTGATTTTCACCACCATCGCGCGCCTTGAGACGCAGCTCTTTCAGCTCCGCGATGGTCAGGCTTTCAGCAGGCACATCCTTGCCGGCCATACGCTCCAGAGTGTCATCGTGGCAAATGAACAGAACATCATCACGAGAGCGGCGCACGTCGATCTCCACGATTTCATAGCCTGCTTCAGCCGCGTTGAGGATCGACTGGACGGAGTTCTCTGGTGCGTTGTGCCACGCGCCCCGGTGGGCCACGATGGTTGGGGTAGCACGGACGCCGCGGATAAAGTCGCGATAAGGTTTCATCTGAATATCCTTTTGTTCTTGATTGGCTTAGTCGCTGCGCAGAGCGTCGCCCGTGGCGGCGTCGAAAAAGTGCAGCTTGTCTTCTGGGATGGTGATATGAACCCATTCACCACCGCGAATGGGTTCGCCCAATTGGGTTGCAAGGCGCAGGGTCTGACCGTTCTCCATCTCCACCACCATGGTGCTGTGGGAGCCAAGATCTTCCCTGTAGGCCACGTGCACTGGAATGCCGCTTTCCGTAACCTTGATGTGCTCCGGCCGAATGCCGACTGTCACATCTCCGCTGATTTCAGTTGCCGCAAGGCGCACACCACCCACGCTCACCGCACCGTTCGAGGCTTGAGCCTCAATAAGGTTCATAGGAGGGGAGCCTATGAACCCCGCGACAAAGGTATTGGCAGGCTTGTGGTAGATGTTGTGCGGGGTGTCAAACTGCTGAATGCGGCCGTGATTGAGGATCAGAATGCGGTCAGCCAGCGTCATGGCCTCAACCTGATCATGGGTTACGAAAACGCTGGTTGCGCCAATGCGGCGGTGCAGGGACGACAGTTCCATGCGCATGTCGTGACGCAACTTGGCATCCAGATTTGACAGCGGTTCATCGAACAGAAGCACCTGCGGTTCACGCACGATCGCGCGGGCAATCGCAACACGCTGGCGCTGTCCGCCGGAAAGCTCTGAAGGTCGGCGATCAAGGTAGTCACCCAGATTCACGACGTTTGCAGCCGCCTGAATCCGGCTGGTGCGCTCATCCTTTGGCACACCAGCAACCTTCAGCGCGTAGCCAATGTTGTCTGCTACGCTCATGTGCGGGTAGAGGGCATAGTTTTGGAAAACCATGGCAAGGCCACGGTCCTTGGGCGGGATGTCTTGCACCTCGCGCGACCCGATCATGATCTTGCCACCGGAGACTTTCTCAAGACCGGCGATCATGTTGAGCAAAGTGGACTTCCCACATCCGGACGGACCGAGAATTACCGTGAACTCGCCAGATGCAAGGTCGGCAGTGAGGCCCGGAATGACCGGCGTTTTGCTGTAGGTCTTTTGCAAATCGACCAGATGAATGCCTGCGGCATGGGCTAAAGCGGTCATGATTATTTCTCCGAGAGAACCAGCCCGCGCACAATGAGGCGCTGGGTCAGGGCGATCAGAACGAGCGGGATGGCGGTGACCATGATGGCGCCGGCCATTTGCAACGGGAAGTTGGGGATCTCGTCTTCTCCCATGCCGCTATCCAATGCGGTGAGGCCCACCACAGCGGTCTGCATGTCGGGAGAGGAGATGGAGACCAGTGGCCACATGTAGGCAACCCACCCACCAATAAAGAGATAGATGAACAGGCTGAGCAGCGGTCCCTTGCTGAGCGGCAAAAGAATGTCCACCATGAAGCGCAGAGGGCTCGCCCCATCCAGAGTGGCCGCCTTTGCGAGATCCACCGGAAGGGTCTTGAAGTACTGCACCATGATCAGCGTGCCAGTCCCTTGCGCCATCAGTGGGATCGCAGCACCGGCGTAGGTATTGAGCAGGTTGAGCTGCAAATCCAGTGGCGCTCCGAAAAGAGTTTCCCAGGCACCACCCAGATTGGCCACCGCGTTGATGGGCATGGCAACGTTGGCCGCGACCTGATAGGCCGGGATCACCATGAGATCGAGCGGCAGCATGATGGAGGCGAGCACCGCAGCATAAATGAAGATGCTGTAGCGCGGTGCAAAGAACACCACCGCGTAGGCCGTGGTGAATGCCAGAAAGCAACGCCCGAATGCGGAAACGAAAGCCACCACGAAACTGTTGAAGGTCTGCCGTGGCAGGAGCGTGAGTTCCCAGACTTGCTGGAGGTTTTCAAAAAAGTGGGTCCCAGGCACCAGCGAAAAGTTGTTGCGCAGGAAGTCGCCATAACTTTGCGTTGCCGTGATGACCACGAAGACAAGAGGTGCCAGAACAAAGGCACAGCCAGCCAGAAGAAGCAGTGTCGCCGTGGTGTTGATGGAGCGGGTATCTTCAATCATCTTTCGTACTTCACCCGTTTTTCGACGACCAGATACTGGAACGCGGTGACGGCAGCGACGACGATCATCAGCATCGCTGTTTGTGTGGCTGCACCGGACAGGTCGTAAGCTTTGAAACCATCCACGTAGATCTTGTAGACAAGCAGATTGGTGGCGCCGCCAGGGCCGCCTTGGCTCATTGTGTCGATCAGTGCGAACGAGCCAGACAGACTGTCAGCAATTTCCAGCACCACCACGATGAAGAGCTGCGGGGTTAGCAATGGCAGCTGAATGTCAAACAATCGCCGCCATGGACCCGCCCCATCAATGGCTGCCGCTTTGTGAAGCGTGTCTGGAATGGATTGCAGTCCGGTAAGCAGGATGATGAAGGTGAACGGGATCGCATTCCAGATGTTGGCGATGTAGATCATGATCCACGTATGCACCGGGTTGATGCGCGGGTTCCAAAACCCCGGAAACATCTCGTTCAGCGGCGCAAGAATGCCCATGAACGGGTTGAAGATGAACAGAAAGATGACACCGATGGAGGCAGCAGCAACGGCCTTCGGCCAGATCAGGACGTTGCGCGCCAACGGCGACATGCGAATGCCGCGATCGGCAGCAAGTGCAAGGACCAGAGCACAAATGATGGAGGTGGAGGACGCCACAACCATGTAGGTCAGCGTGCGCCAAAGCGATGTCCAGAATTCCGGATCGCTCAGGACACGCTCAAAGTTCTGCCAGCCCACGAACTGGGAGCCGCCACCAAAGGGGCGCTCCAAATGAAACGACCAGAAGAACGCCAGAAACACCGGCAGATAGAAGAAGAAAAACAACACCACAAGCTGCGGACTAGCCAGCCAGAGCGGAAGCCATTTGTTTCTGTAAAAGCGGTTTGACATGGAAGTCGGCCTTTAACGGGAAAAGGGGGCCGGATGCACCGGCCCGCCATGGTTCGCGTGATTGGGGAGTTAAGGCAGTTCAACGCCGCGGTAGGTCTGTTCGAAGCGACGCAGCAGGGCATCACCACGGGCCTTGGCTGCATCGAGGGCCGCCTGCATGGTCTGGCCGCCGTTAAAGGCCTTTTGGGTTTCTTCCATGAAGATGTCGCGGAACTGCACGTAGAAGCCAAGTCGCAGGCCACGGCTGTTCGCGTCACCCGGCTGGTTCAAGGAGCTCACGCCCATTTCAGCGGTTGCAAACTCTTTCATGTCCGCCTTGCCGCTTTCCTTAAGCTTGGTCAGCGCTGACTGGGTGACAGGCATGTAACCGGTCATGCGGGTGAACTCGATCTGCACGTCATCCTGGCGCAGGTAGTTCAGGAACGCTTTTGCAGCTTCCAGCTTTTCGCCTTCGTGGCCCTTCATGACCCACAAGGACGCGCCACCAATAAGGGTGTTGCGGCGCTCAACGCCTTCATACATTGGCGCCATTGCGATCTCGACCTTGTCGCCCAGAGCTTCAAAGGCAGAACGGTAAGAACCGGTAGAAGCTTCCATCATGGCGCATTCGCCCTGATTGAAGGCAACGTTGTACTTGCCTGCCTTGGTGTCCTGATTGAGCTTAAGGAGGCCTTCTTCGCGCCACTGGGCAAGGTTGTTCAGATGGTCAGCAACCGGGCCTTCGTTGAAGATGTATTCGGCATCCAGACCGCCGTAACCGTTGTTGTTGGAAGCAATTGGCGCACCGTGACGGGCAGAGAACTGCTCCAGAACGCGCCATGGATGCGCATCTGTGGTTACAGGGCATTCGTGACCGGCTTCCTTCAGCTTGCGCGCCGCTTCGACCATTGCCTCATAGGTGGCCGGCACTTCGGTAACACCAACTTCGCCCAGTTGCTCCATGTTGGCATAGAAGATCAGCGTGGAGCCGTTGTATGGCTGGGAGAACAGCTCACCCGCGGAGGTCTCGTAGTAGGAGCGTGCACCCGTCAGATAGTCGCCCCAATTGACGTCTGGCATGATGTCCTGAACTGGAACCACAGCATCTGAAAGCATCAGATCCAGCGTGCCCGCATCAAAGAACTGAATGAGAACCGGGTGCTTGCCAGAACGGTAGGCCGCGATCGCCTTCTGCATACCGGCTTCATAACCACCCTGACCGATGCAGTTTGCAGTGTGTTCTTCCTGAGACGCGTTGAACGCATCGCAAGCGGCCTGAATTGCAGTTTCTACAGAACCGGTGTTGCCGTACCAGAATTCGAACTGCGCAGCGTTAACCGCTGTGGCTGCAGTGGAAAGCATCAACGCGGATGCTGCGATCTTCAAGAGTTTCATTTGCGCCCCCAAATTGTTTGGACCAGAAGTGAATTGGCGCGGCAGTTATCACAGTTTCGGTGTGACAACATAATGACACATAAAGTGTGGTAATAAGCTCCAACTTAAGAAAACTCATGGGAAACAGGCGACAACCCGGAAAGATAAATCTTTCATGACGTCATTTCCACACCTATGCTGTGATAATGGTACATCTGTCCTACACTCCACGTCATTTGATTCGAGCCCCATTTCTAAGAGGGGGCCGCAATGCCGACGTCGCCTCTCGGAATGAGCGTCATCTGCTTTCGGAAATTCACCGCAAGCCGGGGCTGGCGCGGGCGGAGCTGATCAGCCACCTAGACCTGACCCAGCAATCGGTGCATCGGCTGGTCGAAACGTTGGCAGAGCGTGGCCTATTGAGGATCGGCGATCCGGTTCCACCAAAGGGGCGAGGGCAGCCGAGCCCGGCCGTGTTCCTCAATCCGGATTACGCCTACACCCTCGGTATCTCCGTGAACACGGACAAGGCGGGTGTCTGCCTTATGGACTTCGCCGGAGGCCATGACACCCTAACCATCGATATCGAAGGCCTGAACAGAGAACCTGCACTGGACCGAATAGAAGAGGCCGTCGCCAAGCTGATTACGTCCTCTGGTCGTTCGGAAGACAAACTCTTTGGTGTTGGCTTTGCAATTGCGGGCTATCACGTTACCGGGACACAGTATAATGCGCCGCTGCCTTTGCAGGATTGGTCCCTCATCGAGCTGGGCCCCTTGCTTTCCGGCCGCTTCAAAGCGCCGGTCTGGCTCGAAAATGGGGCTAACGCAGCTGCAATCTGCGAAAATCTCATGGGGGTGGGACGGCACATCTCCGACTTCGCCTACCTGTCATTCAACTATGGCTTCGGCGGCGGCGTCGTCGTCAACGGCAAACTCATGCGCGGCGCTCATGGCAACGCCGGTGAATTCAGCGGCATGTTCGATGATGAAAACAACTACAAACGGCCGGCACTTGAACTGCTGATCCGACGCCTGAATGAGAAGGGCGTCTCCATTACCTCTGTTGACCGATTGAAACGCGAGTTCAATCCAGATTGGCCAGGGGTTGCCGAGTGGATTGAGGAAGTGGTGCCGAACTACAACCTCATGATGAACGCCATCTGCGCCATTGTTGATCCGCAGGCCATCGTCTTTGGGGGCGAAATACCCCGCGCTTTGGCCGAGGCTTTCATCGCCCGAACCCAGTGGTTCAGTCGTCCCAGATATGGCGTGCCAAGGGTGGTAGCCAAACCGATCATCTCTGAAATAGAACGGGATGCATCAGCAATCGGCGCAGCGGCATTGCCGTTTACCTCGGAGTTTTTCCGCGGCAGTTAGATTATCGGCAACGCTGCCGCTCATTGCAGCGTGGATGGAGCTGTTTGGCTCCGCGAGCGGCAACGTTGCCTTCTCACGAGAAAGAAAACCGGGAGGAGGCCCGACGAGAATGGGCCTGGGACTTTAAGGTTTTCCTTCTCGTTTCCCTGATGCAGGTGTTTGACAGCAGCTCAAAGATCGCTTTCGCGCGCATGTACAGGCTCGACTTCCTCAGTCACCAAGGAAGCGCGCCCGCAGAACCCACGACGGCGGCGCATTCTGCGGCAATGACCGTTGTCCTCGTCCTCGATGAGCCCTGTTCCTTCGAGAATCTCGACCTCTCCACCCTCAATTTTGAGCGCAAGCCCCTCTGTCAACGCGGTCGCCACCGTCGTGCGCGCGTGCGAGACGAGGCGCGAAAAGGTCGGGCGGGAAATACCCATCAGCTCGGCGGCCGTTGCTTGCTCCAGACCTTCCGCATCAGCGAGCCTCAAGGCTTCCAAGCCATCTTCTGGCAGCACAACAGCTCTCAGCTCTCGCATCGGGATGCCTTGCGGCTTGTAAAAGCGGACGCGGGTTTCTTCCTGGATGCGGCGCATCTTTCTTGGACGTGGCATTGTTGGCACTCCGTGTAATGAACTTATGTTCACTATAATAACCAGACCCTGAGTCGCGCAAGGATAATGAACATAGGTTCATTACATAGGCCCGCGCGGCAGGAACTTGCCCTTGGCCCACGCGAGGACCTCCCCAGTCTCACTGCGAACTTCAGCAACAAGCAGGTGAAGATTACGGCGCTGCCCTTCACGTTTGGCGCGCACGCTAAGGTTGCCCTCAACGGGGACCGGCTTGACATAGCGCACTTGAAGCTCAGCGGTGACGGCCTCCACGCCCTCAAAAAAAAGCAGCTGCGCCATTGCACCGTCCAACAAGGTTGCAATCACACCGCCATGAACCTGACCGGCATAGCCTTGCACTTTGGTACTCGGCCTGAACGGGGCTGAGACGGTCCCGTCTGAACTGGCAGAAAAACGCAGCGCTAAACCGTTCTCGACATTTTGTCCGCACACGCAGCACCCGCTGTGGGAACTCGGTGTATTGATGAATGCAGGATGGGACATGGTGCACGCTCTCTTGATTTGTTTATCGGAGCGCTGGACACGAAAAAAGGGCCCAACGCTGGGTTAGGCCCTAACTTTAGATCGCAAGAGTCAAGCGTGCCATGATTTAGAACATATGTTCATAATTACCATAGACAGCAAGCGTGTATTGTTGGTTCAGTGCGCCACCCGAGAGCCACTAACTATGTCGGCGACATACGGATCACCCGCTCTGGGGAGTGGCGCGGAAAGTTGTATAAGCGTCAAGCTGCTGCGGCTTCCTCGCGCTTCATCTTCTGGTGCTCATCTTCAACAAGACCGATTTTCCAATAGCCCGAGATGTAAGTATCCTTAGCAGGAAGGCTTTTTTCTTTCAGCAAAAACTCTCGAAAACCCTTGATCACACTATGCTCACCCGCAATGCAGGTCTGGATCGGACCGTCGGGCCAGCTGATTGACTTCAGAAGATCAAGCTGCGCGGTTGACGGTTTGTGCGGATCCGTATTGATGAGCCAGCGAACATCGAAGCCTTCGGGAATATCAATCGCCTGCTTGTCGTCCTCCGACATCACTTCGAAAATGGCGATGCCTTTCGCGTCCCGTGGCATGGCTTCAAGAGCCGCCGCCGCAACGGGCAGGGCGCTCATGTCCGCCGCGACAATGTAGTAGCGGGCGTAAAACAGAGACATCTTCACGGGCCCCGGTCCCATCAACATGAGATAGTCGCCCGGCTTGGCAGCCTGCGCCCAACGTGTGGCCGGCCCTTCATCACCGTGGGCAACGAAATCGATATCAAGTTCCTGCGCTTCTTCACGAAAATGGCGGATGGTGTAGGTACGCACAGGGAAGGTGCCTTTCTTCGGCGGTCCCTCTTCAAAATGCGAGAGAAACTCCGCTTTGCTCCCCATGCCCTCTGGAAAAACAAGTTTGCAATTTGCCCCTTCCCGACCCTTCGGAAAGTCCTTGAGGCCGCCACCAATGAACGTGACGCGGATCATGTTCTTGGTCAGGTATCGAGCAGACTTGACCGTCAGCAAGCGGGGTCCACGTTTTTCAGAGGGCTGGGGCGCAGGCGCGCTGGGGGTTGGTGCCATTGTCGTGGCTCCTTTCTCCGGCATTGTTCTTTCGGTTTTCTGGAATATGCCTAATAAGTTGAATTTAAAACTCATGTTTATTCCCAAGTACGCAGAAACGCAATACCCCATAGAAAGTTAGCCCGTCCAAGTTGCAGCAGTGAATGTCCGTTGTCCTCTCTCTTAGGCCTTGGGGCGAAAGGGCTCGGGCTGGGTCTCTGCGCTCGCGCGGAAAAAAGAAAACCCGGCGGAAGACGCCTCCCGCCGGGTTTCAATCTTTTTCATTTGCGTCAGAGCCTAGAGGTCTTCACGGGCCAGCGCATGTGCAGGAATTGCTGAGGTTTCCATCTGCACCATGCCGTTGCCTTCTACATAGACCCAGTTGCGATCGATGCTGGTGGCCAGATATTTGTCCATGTCCGGATGTTCCACTTCGTCCTGCTTGAAACGCGGCAGAACCCAAGCTTTCATCAGGAGGTAGTAAAGCCCAAAGCCAACCGGGAAGCCCACCAGATAGGAGTAATCGATGAAGGCCACCGCCAGCACACCGCCTACAGCCCATGCAATCAGACCCGCCGGGTTCCAGCCGCCAAAGTAGCGGAATTGACCTTCTTCTTCAAAAAGATCCGGCACATTCAAGCGGCGGCGGCGGATGACAAAGTAATCGCAGATCATGATGCCGCCGAGCGAAGCCAGCATTCCGCCGTAGAAGCTGAGGTAGGTGAAGAGGTGATCAAGGATCAACCACGGCATGGCGATGGTGCCCACGATGGCCGCCAAAACCAGACCCATGAAGTAGTTGATCCACGGCGCGCCTGCGTTGATGAAGGTCAGCGCGGCCGGAATAAGGTTCGCACTGGTGTTGGTGGACCATTGCGCCAAGACGACCATCACCAGCAGCACCACAAGAGTGAAACCCGCCCCTTGGCTCTGGATCACGGCGATTGGGTTCCAATCTCCGGCAGCGATAAAGGAAATAGCGCCGATAAAGGCGATCCACACCTGCACCACAGGAAGCGCGAGAAACTGCGCGGCGAAGATGTTCTTGTTGCGCTTGAAGAAGTTCTTGGTACCGCTCTCAACCTTGATGAAGCGCGTGATGTTAGGGATATCGACCGCTAGGGACGACCAGAACGCCATGTTTGCCACCAAAAGCGCGACCACTGACATTTCCGCGTCACCCACGAACGTCCAGATGTCCTTGCCACTTGCCGTCGCCAGGTTGTCCAGCGTGAAGTACATCCATGCGGAGATTGCGAGGATGGCAGGCGCGGCAATCTTGGCCAGAAGCTCAACCGCGCGAATGCCCATGGCGGTGTTTGCCACCTGAAGCACCGCAAACCCGATGTACCACGGCACCCAGTTATCAAAGCCGGTCATGTGCGCAAAGATGCCGTTTAGAGCCAGCGCACCGAGGTAGGTCTGGATGCCGAACCAGATCGCCGCCACCACGCCGCGTGTGATGGAGGGGATGTGGGTGCCAACCGTACCAAACGGCGCACGCAAGTAAACCGCGAAGGAGATACCATGCTCTGTGCCGATGTCTGCGGTCATGGCCATGACAACACCGAGAAGCACATTGGCCGCGAAAATGGTGATCAGAACAGTGGAGAGCGGGAGGCCAGCTACGCCGCCTGCGCCAAGCTGGAAGGTGGCGATGATCACCGCCATGGAAATCCAGAGGCCGATGTATCCTTTGTTGGAAATGGCGCGTTGATTGAGCCAAACGGGAAGGATTGCCTGTTCAAGTAGGCGTGACTTGCCATACGAAGTCTCATTCAGAACTTCGGTTTGCGCCATAATTCTGTTCCTCAGCAGTATAAAATTGTCTAGTGCAGAGAATAAAATAGCCGGCACCAGTAATGCCTAAGCATTACTTGGATATGTGCACGAAAAAGCGCAGCACTGGCCATTGCCAGTAACTACACTAGACGCACATGTGGACCCGATCCGGCCCGACTAAATTTTGCTGCTGAAGTCAGCTCTTTAACCTGATCTTCAAAAACGCGCAAGTACCCACATGAGATATTTTAAAGAACTTGAACTTGGCTGTTCGCCCCGCGACAATCATCTACCGGCAAGCCAAAGAGAACGTTGGGGCAGATCTCATGGAACAGCCATGACCGAGGCGGCGCAGCTTAGCCACTTAACAAAGCCAAATAGCAAGTCAGCGCCTCGGGAGGGGAATCGAACCCGTTTTTACGTGCCGCTCAACCAGCCTCTTGAAAAGCAGGATCAAGTTTGATTTCTCCGCTTCTTACCCGCTCCACCACCACCCCTTCAGCCCAGGTTTTGAGCGCAGTGATAAGCGGCACAAGTTCCTCTCCCTTGGGTGTGAGGGTGTATTCAACCCGAAGCGGCATTTCATCATAGAGCTTGCGGGTCAGCAGACCGTCACTCTCAAGGTTTTTCAGCGACTGTGTCAGCATTTTTTTTGAGACGCCCTCGATCCGGCGATGCAAGGCACCAAAGCGCACAGGGCCCTCGGCCAAAGCCACGATGATGAGCATGGTCCATTTCTCGCCAATTCGGGTCAGAAGACCTCTGGACGGACAATGCGCCACAAAAGCGTCGGCTGCCGGATTTTCAGGTTCTTGCATGGTTACCCCAAGGTACCTAGTTGACTGTAGAGACTCAAGCTTCCACCTTGCAACCAATCTCTCATCAAGTAAAGAGGATGGCCTGATGACAACACCAGAGCGTATCGTGTTTTCGGTCGAAGGAGTGAAGGTGGTTGGGGATCTCCACCTTCCCGAAGGCAATGGTCCTTTTCCCTCTGTAGTCGTTGCGGGGCCCATGACATCCGTCAAGGAACAGGTCACCGGCACGTATGCCCGCGCTCTTGCCGCACACGGTTTTGCCGCGCTGGCAATCGATCACCGTCATTATGGTGAGAGCGGTGGGGAGCCCCGCCAATGGGAATACTATCCGCACAAACTGGCCGATCTCGTTGAAGCGGTGGCGTGGCTGAAAGCAGATGCACGCGTGAACGCAAACAGGATTGGGGCGGTTGGCATCTGTCTTGGTGCGGGCTACGCATTACAAGCTCTTGCAGGCCATCCGGATGTGAACGCCATCGCAGCGGTCGCAGGTTACTACCGGGATGTACCAGCCATGCAGGCGGCTGACCCAGAGGGTTTTGCCGCACGTGTGGCGCAGGGAAAAGCGGCGCGTGAGCATTATGAAAAGACCGGTGAGGTCGAACTCATCCCTGCCGTCGCACTGGAGGGAGACGCGGCAATGCTGCTTCAGTCAACCTATGACTACTATGCAGGCCGCGCCAAGCACCCAAACTACCGAAACGAGTTCGCCGTCATGTCGCGTGAGGCGTTCCTTCAGTTCGATGTGCAGTCGGCAGCGCCCAAGGTGAAACAGCCTTTCTTGATGCTGCATGGCCCAAATGCGCTCAATCCCTTGTGGGCAGAGAAGTTTTTCGACAACGTGCAGGCCCCAAAGGACCGGGCCTTCCTCACCTCAAAGGGACAGACGGACATCTATGATGACCCGAAGATCGTAGGCCCGGCCTCGGCGCACATCGCCCAATTTCTGGAGGAGAACCTATAGGGGCTGCACGTTTTCTGTAGAGACACCAAACGAAAACGGCGCGCTCGAAGGCGCGCCGGTTGGTCTTGTGCCGATTGTGGAGCTTACACCGCGTTACGCCAGCGCCTCTTTGAGGAGTTCAGCCACCGCAGCTGAAGACTGAGGGTTCTGACCGGTAATCAAGTTCCCGTCTCGCACCGCCTTGGGCGTCCAGTCATCAGAACGCTGGTGGATAGCGCCAAGTTCTATGAGCCGGGTTTCCAGCAAGAACGGTACATTCTTGGTCGCACCTGCGGCCTCTTCTTCGCTGTTGGTGAAGGCAGCCAATGTACGTCCCTTGACAAACGGCAGGCCGTTTTCGTCCCGCATTCCGCCAAACACCGCGGGCGCATGGCAGACACTGGACACCACTTTACCTGCCTTGTCGAACGCGAAGATCAAATCATGAAGCTTCTTGTTGAACGGCATGTCGAACACAGTGCCATGGCCGCCCGGCATATAGATCGCATCAAATTCCTCCGCAGAGAACGCCTCAAAGCTTGGCGTGTTCTCAAGCTTCGCAATCGCAGCCGCCCATGCTTCTTTTTGCTCTTCAGAAGGCGCACTGTTCGGATCCACTGGCACTTGCCCGCCAACGACAGATGAGACTGTTACATCGTGCCCCGCAGTTGTCAGCGCCATGTAGGGCACGGCAAATTCCTCCAGCCACAGGCCGGTTGGCGTACCATCAAGCATGAAAGGGTTGCTGGTCAGGACAAACAGGATTTTACTCATGGGGTATCTCCTTAAATAGGTGCGGGTGAGCGTGTTCTGTAAGTGGAGATAAGCCCGCCCTTTGTATTTCTCAAATTTATCCTAGTTATTCTAGATATTCATGATAGGAATATCTTATGCGATATGACCTGAACGCCATGAGAACATTCGTTACTCTGCTTGAGGAGCGCAGCGTGAGCCGTGCTGCGGAACGACTTGGGATCACGCAACCAGCGCTCAGCAACAGTTTGGCACGCCTGCGCGAGCTTCTTCAGGACCCCTTGTTCGTTCGCGAGCGTTATGGCATGCGGCCAACAGAGAAGGCGGAGACCATTGGTCCTGTCATCGCTGAGGCACTGCGCCAGATTGATGGCGTAGTACAAGCGCAGCAGGACTTCGACCCACTTAGCGCCCACCGGCATTTCGTTATCGCGGCCAACAGCTACGTCGAATTCATCCTGATACCCGACCTCATGGCCCGCCTCAGAGAGCTGGCACCACACATCTCGATCCGGGTCATTCCTTTCGGAGCCAGCATATCCGAAAGTGGCTTGATGTCCGGAGACACGGCCTTTGCCTTGGGACGGATGGTAGACCCGCCAGACAATCTGGTGGTGCACCGCTTGTTTGAGGATGGCCTCCATTGCGTTGTGCGGGCAGACCTGCCGGGCATAGGAGACAGGCTGACCAAGCAACACTATGAGAACCTCAAGCATGTGAACGTGTTGCCGCCCGGCACATTGAAGGCAGGGTTGTTTCAAGTGCTGGATCGGGAAGGTTTGCACCGCGACCTTGCGGCGTCCCTTACCCACTTTCTGTCCGTGCCAGATCTCATTGCGGCAACGGATTACTGCGCGACCCTGCCGGACCGGGTATGCGAGCGACTCAAGAGCGATCCGAGACTGAAGATTGTCGCCCCGCCGGTGGACCTTGGACGGTTTCCGGTCGAGCTGGCCTGGCACAGCCGCTACCGCAGCGATCCCGCCCACCGGTGGCTGCGCCGATTGATCACAAAAACCTTTGGAGAACTCTAAAATCGCGGTATTTGCACTGAGAGATATCTGCTGGTTTTTAGGGGGTAAAGCGGCTAGGACAAAGATATCTCAGAGATACTTCTCCCATTCTCGAGAAGCTCACGACTAAGAAGGGGCTGTCTATGAGCATTCTGTCGATCCAATCTCACGTGGCTTTTGGCCATGTTGGAAATGCCGCTGCGGTGTTCCCGCTCCAGCTGATGGGGCAAGACACCTGGCCAATTCATACGGTTCAGTTCTCCAACCACACGGGCTACGGCGCATGGACCGGACGCGTGTTTGATGGTGAAATGATCCGCGAACTCGTTGATGGCATTGAAGCGCGTGGAGCGCTGCCAAAATGTGATGCCATTCTCTCCGGTTACATGGGCGGCGCACCGATCGTGGAAGCGGTCGTTGACACCGTTTCGCGCGTGCGGGCCGTGAGCCCAGAAGCAATTTACTGCTGCGATCCCGTGATGGGGGATGTGGGCCGAGGCATCTTTGTTCAGGAAGGCATTCCTGACCTGATCATCAACAAAGCCATCCCGCAAGCCGATATCATCACGCCAAACCTGTTCGAGCTTGAACTGGCTTCAGGACGCACCGTGAAGACCTTGGCAGATGCTCTGGAAGCAGCCCACGCGCTGCGCGCACGCGGGCCAAAGGTTGTGGTTGTTTCGTCCCTGCTGGTTGAAGAAACCGCAGACGACAGCATCAACGTTCTGGTTGTTTCCGGCGAGGGTGCTTGGATGGTGAAGACACCAATCCTTCCATTGCCAATCGCGCCAAACGGCGCTGGCGACATGTTGAGCTCTCTGTTTTTGGGCAATACGTTGCGCGGCTACAGCCCGGATGAAGCGCTGAGCCGCACTGTGTCCGCGCTCTATCAGGTGCTCAAAACCACCTTGGAAGAAGGCACCCGCGAGCTGCAGATTGTCAAAACCGGCTTCAAGCTGCTTGAGCCCGACACCTTGTTCAAGGCTGAGAAGGTCGCCTGATCCAGCCAAACGGCACATGACGCAAGGCGGGCAGGGGAGCGCTTTCCTGCCCGCCTTTTTGTTAGTACTCTACGCCTTTGAAGTTGTAGTGCACCAACGGATCCGCGCCGGGCGACAGGGCCGCACTTGGGGTGTAGATCGTGCCATGGTGTGACGTGCGACGCTCAAGATCTTCGGCCAAGTTATGCGCAAACCGCGTGTCGGCGGCCTTTTCACCGCACACAGACAAAATCACTTTGTTCTTCCGGTAGCCCATATCCATGAGCATGCTCGCCACATGATGCGGCTGAAGGTTCGGGCCGGGCACTGACGCATTGGGCCGACCAATCTCATGGCCATCTCCGTAGCCAGCAAACGCAATGCACTGATCCATGTCAGTGGTCATTTGGGGCGGGCTCTCCATGGGAAGCCACTGTCCATTTTCCGGATCATAAATGGCGTAGCCCTTTTCGCTGTGCACCTTGTAGGAGTAAACGGCTTCAGCCCGCGGCTTGTGTGACATGCCAAGTGTTTCGGTCGCTGCACCAATAATGCTTGGGTCATTTGCAACTACCACAATAAAATTACCCATGGGGCCCTCCAGATTTTTGTTGGCATCTGGAGGGACGAAAAAAGGCACCCGCTTGTGACCGATGTCATGCCAGCAGGGTTAACCAGTCGTTCTCAATAGGGCCTTGACGTGATGAGAAAGGCTTCCACTACGAAGCAACAAAGCCTCTAGATCATTCAAATCGCAGCGGCATTTAAGCACAAACTTGTGACCAGCCTCCACACCGATTTTTAAAACCATACCGAGCAAACCTGCCGTACAGGGTCACGTCAATTACATAACCACTTGGAGGTTAGCCCCATGAAGTTTCTAAAGGTCACCGCAGCCGCCGCACTGCTTTCTGCTTCTGTTGCATCCACCGCCCTTGCTGCCAACATCGTTGACACTGCCAAGAGCGCTGGTCAGTTTAACACTCTGCTCGCCGCTGCAACGGCCGCCGGTCTGGTAGAAACCCTGTCCGGTCCGGGCCCCTTCACTGTGTTCGCCCCAACCGATGAAGCATTTGCCGCGTTGCCGGATGGCACCGTAGAAAGCCTGCTTCAGCCAGAAAACAAAGATCAGCTTGTCGCCGTGCTGACCTACCACGTCGTGGCGGGGAAGGTTATGTCCACTGATCTTCAGGACGATATGACCGCAACGACCGTGCAGGGTAGTGATATCACCATCGATTTGGACAACGGCCCAATGGTAAACGATGCAAAGGTCGTTTCCGCAGATATCGAAGCGGATAACGGTGTCATCCACGTCATCGACAAGGTGATCTTGCCGAAATAAAGGTCTGGCTCAATCCAGACCGATCCGGCCAGCCGCTAACAGCGGCTGGCTTTTTATGTTTTCGCCCCGGCCTCTACAACACTTCGACAAGGCCTTGGTTCAGTTAGACGAAAACCACCAACGGCCTCAATGCTGCAGGGCCGCAATCGCTAGGACTGCAGCTTCTCTTTGAAAAACGCCAATGTGCGCTTCCATGCCAACTCTGCTGCCTTCTCATCATAGCGCGCCTCAGAAGTGTCGTTGTTGAAGGCATGGTTGACGCCCTCATACATGTAAATGGTGAAGTCCTTGCCGTGATCGGTCAACGCACTGCGGAAGTCCTCAATGCCCGCGTTAATGCGGTCGTCGAGCCCTGCGTAGTGCAGCAAGAGCGCGGCGGAGATCTGCGGCACCAGTGTTGTGTCTGGTTGCCTACCATAATAGGAGACCGCTGCTTTGAGCTCCGGCGAAACCACGGCGAGATTGTTCACCAGATAGCCACCCCAGCAAAAACCAATAGCCCCAACCGCGCCGGTGCTGTCCGCTCTGATGCCGAGATAGGCCACGGCTTCCTCTGCATTTTGCAAGGTCTGCTGCGCATCAAGAGCACGGATCTTTTGCCGGGCTTCATCCTCGTCCTCCGGCGTGCCGCCAACAGGAGAGAGGAAGTCTACCGCCATTGCCATGTAGCCCGCGATCGCAAGGCGGCGGGCGACATCTCTTAAGTGCTCATTCAAACCCCGGTTTTCATGTATTACGAGAATGGCGGGCAGCTTGTCCGTGTTGCCTGCCGGGCGCACCAGATAGCCCTCAACCTTGCTGGTTGCCCCCTGAAAACGCACTGTTTCACTCGATATGCGACTGTCGTCCGGGGCAACGAGAGCAGCCTGAGCCCTGTTTGCCTGTAACAAAGGCACAATAGCTGCAGCAGCTGCGCTGGAACCGGCGAACTTGTTCAACCGCCTCAGGAAACCACGCCGATCCAAAGTAAGATGAGTGTACTCGTCATAAGCCTTTATCATCTCTTGAGTAATCACAGGGCGGTTGTTTGGTGAGGTCTTGGACATGACAGGCTCCGAGAAGGGCGCTTGGCGCACTCGTTTTCTTGGGAGCTTAATGGGTCATTCCGTTAGGTCAACGGATATGATCACGCTCCTGCTGCTGAGGTTAACAAGATCATCAGCAAAAGGCACCGGCACCGATTTTCCCCTCCCTAAGTGCCATTGGTTAATTACGCCTAGTGCCACGCTGCGGGCCATTTCACCCAGAGGTCGGCCCCTGTGAATCCGACTAATACTTGCATCAGGTTTATTCACGACTTGGTGCCATCACATGCTTTTCGACTTTACTTTAGTGACTGCTGTGCGCCTGCATGATGGGAACCCCTGGGTCGCAGAGCGGCTGCGCAGAATTGGCCGCTATTACACCGCTTTGCCGCCAGTCATTGTTGTAGATTTCGGTTCTGAAGAGCAGTTCGCTACAACGATCCAAGACATCTGCAAGGAGCATGATTTCCAATATGTTCATGTTCCAGATCATGGCGTCTTTTCTTTGGCGCAGGCTCGAAATGCTGCCGTCGAGCACGTAAAAACTCCCTTGATCTTTTTTACTGATCCGGACTTCTTTTTGTTCCGCAATAGCTTTGAACGCCTGCAAGGGCTTTCGAAGGATCTTCACCTTTGCGAAAACATGGACCGCATCATCAACTTGCCTGCCTATCATTTATCAAAGGCAACGACAGAGGCCTTTGATAAAGCCGAAGAAAGTGATGCATTCTTGAACAAACTGGCGTTCAACGGCCTCTTTGAAAAGTTCGGCGGTTCATTCGAGTTCATTGCACCCTATTCAAACATCTTTTTGATCCATAAGGACTACCTGAAGCTGGTGGGCGGATGGAACGCGGTCTTTCGTGGCCACGGCTCTGAAGACTTCGACTTTCTATTGCGTGCCATGCTGTTAACAGGCGACATCCCTCTTGCAAATGAACCGGGCTTTCATGGCTATGGTCCAACAAAGGGGCGTTTTTTCCATACGCGCGCTTACAGGGGATACCGCAGGATGCTTGAGGTCCTGAGCCTTCCCGCAGAATTCAGCGGCCTCAAGGCGTTTCACCTTTGGCACGATAGAAATAAATCAGATCAATGGTTTCGACAGAATGACTGGAAGCGCGACAACCTCACCCGTGTGATGGAACCTTACCTGCAGGATCGCCGAAAGCTCTTGGAGCAGGACTTCCTTCCCACCTCATACAAGCCCTCGGTGCTTTGCATCATCAAGGATCCAGCCCACTACGAGTACCACCTGCCGCTCAAAAGCGCTGGCTACAAGTTGATCACCATGGGTGACTTTAGTGACACAAACTTGAAATGGGCGACCAAGCTTATCAAGAGCCGCGCTATCGACGCGCTGGCAATCTACAATCCCTACATGAAAAGCCATTCGAGAGCCAAACCATTGTTTGACCTTGCAAAACAACTTGGCCTTGAAACGTTGGTAATCGAAAGAGGTGCGCTTCCAAGCACAATCTACTACGCTGACGACATTTGCTATGCATCAGAAGATTTCTCCAAGGCCCGCTTTAAAGCTTACGAAGCAACGCCGGAACACCTGAGTGGCGCGAAGCAGTACATGGCTCAACTTCGAAAGGGAGCAGACACTCTGGAGGCGAACGCAACTTATGCGGCGACCCTTTCCAAGTATCCGCCACGCACTTGGAAAGGAAAACCCACTTGCTTCATCCCACTTCAACTGGAAGACGACACTGCAGTTACGCTTTTCAACGAAGGTTTTGAGAGCTATCAGAGTTTCCTTGACCAACTGCCCCAGCTTTGCAATCGGCATAGAGATACAACATTTGTCATCAAGCCTCACCCCTTGTCGAAACAAAGCACTCGGTTCGAGGCGCCAAACGTCGTTTGGGCGGATCAGGAAGACAACATTCACTGCCTTCTCGAGCTGGCTCAGGCTGTGATCTGTTACAACTCGGGCGTAGGCTTGCTGGCGCTGTTACACGGCAAGCCCACCATCACTATCGGAAACGCCTTCTACAACCTTGTTCCAAACGCGCTCGTTGCATCTTCCACGCAACATGCATTCGAACTGGCGAGCAACAGACCTACGCCACCGCACCAGCCAGATCTCGAAAAACTGTGCGCATGGTTCCTGTACCAACGGTACAGCAGATTTACAGCAGAGGATGTGATCAAGGAAACCAGTTCAAGGAAGATCCATCACTACAAGCGTATCCGGGTAACAGAACTGGCACTCTCCGGAAGTCGGCACACTCTCCCGTGGCAGGGCGAGGCACCGAGCTATGAGGCCTTCAGCTATGGCGGCGCGCGCGTGGGTATGCTTCATGAGGAACCGCAGCCCTTTGGAAAGCGGAGGGCCGAAGCCTCCCTCAAGAGCGCCAAGCACAAAACCGAGTTGGCAGTGGTTTCTCTGTTCTGGAATGAGGCGCAAGTTGAAAAGTACCTGACCGACCGCAAGGCATTTTTCGAGCAAGGCTCAAACAGTCTCGCCAGCAGATTGTGCTCGGCGTACATCAAGCTCTTTCCAGGTTGACCCAAAAGCAAAAAGGCGCCCCGGATGAGGCGCCTTCTTAAAACTCAGCTCAGTAAACCCGAGGGGTCTTACTTGGCCATGCCCTTGATGCGTTCGATCAGGTCTGCAAGCTGATCAGACTTTGCAGCCAGCTCTTCGTGCATTGGCAGAACTGCTTCAATGAACGGACCCTTTTCAACTTCGATGAACTTCACACCCAGCTCGTCCTGAGCGATCTGCGCCATCTTCTTGGTCTGCTCGTTGTAGATGTCGCGGTGGTAAGCCATCATTTCCTTACCAGCTTCCTGCAGTGCTGCCTGCTGATCTTCAGGCAGAGTGTCCCAAACCTGAGAGGAGATCATCAGCACACCTGGGATCATGGTGTGTTCGTCCTGAGAGTAGACTTTAGCTACTTCACCGTGACGTACGTCAACCAGAGCCTGCGGGTTGTTTTCAGCACCATCTACGACGCCCTGCTGCAGTGCGGAGTACAGCTCACCAAATGCGATTGGCGTAGGTGCACCACCGAGCAGTTCAACCATCTGAATAGCGGATGGGGAAGGCTGCACGCGGATCTTCATGCCCTTCAGATCTGCAGGTGTTCTGATTTCCTTGTTCGCATAGAACGAACGGGAACCATCCACCATGAATGCCAGGCCGATGAAGCCCTTGTCCTTGGATGCCATGAAGATTTCATCGGCAACGTCAGACATCAGAACGTCAAAGTAGTGTGGCTCGGACTCGAAGATGTAAGGCAGGTTCATGACGCCGTATGTAGGCTCGAAAGCTTCCATTTCAGCAGCGTTGGAACGAGCCATGTCGAGAAGGCCGTTCTGCACCAGTTCAACGGACTCACGCTGAGTGCCGAGCTGGGCGTTAGGGAAGATGCGCATCTTCAGTGCGCCGTCGGTCTTTTCTTCGACCAGGTCAGCCATGTACTCGAGAGAAATGTGAGCAGGGTTCTCTGTAGGCAGGTTGTGGCTTACACGCAGCGTCTTTGCGTCAGCGGTAGTCGCGCCAACCATCACGACTGAGGTCAGAAGCGCGCCGAGAAGATGTGTCTTGCGGAACATTAAATATTTCTCCCGTTGTATTCGTGGCCATCTGGCTCAGGGTACAGACGATCACCCTCGTTTACCCCAAGTGAGAATCGACTGCATGGGAGGAGATATCAAACCTTTTGCCCCATTTGGTCAACCTATTTTGATGCGCCTTAGTGTTATCACCTAATATTTCAAGGTGGGTCTCGCATGCGGAAAAACTGAATAATTCACTACAAAATCAGCATTTTTCAGCGCATACGTTATCTGACTGCCTTACCATACAAGAAAGGCCAGTCATTAATATTGGACAACCACTTGATGAATGCGCGTGGAACTAGCGTCATGCACCCATCTCTTTCAAAAGGATATGTCCAAATTCTGCACGGGTTGTGACACCTGCAAATTTCTCTTCGATCTAGCTTAACAGAATGCCTCAGCTACTGACTAGCTTGGGAAGCTTTAGCATTGATGCGCTGAAGCAAGTCCGCCATCTGCTCGGACCGCCCAGCAAGCTCCTCATACATGGGCTGCACGGCCTCGATGAACGCCTCCTTGTTGACCGAAACAAACTCAACACCAAGCTCAGTCCTAGCTTCTTCGATCACCTTTTCCGTCTGCGCATTATATAAGTCGCGATGATAATCCATCATTTCGCGCGCAGCTTGCCTCAGCGCCTCTTGCTGATCTTCGGGCAACGTGTCCCAAACGCGCGTTGAGATCATCAACACACCCGGAATCATGGTGTGCTCATCCTGCGAATAGACTTTGGCAACCTCCCCATGGCGCACCTCAATCAGCGCCCGCGGGTTGTTCTCGGCACCGTCAACCAGTCCGGTTTGAAGGGCAGAATACAGCTCACCGAACGAGATCGGCGTAGGTGTCCCGCCCAACAGCTCGACCATCTGAATGGAAGAGGGCGCGGGTTGCACGCGAATCCGCATACCTTCAAGATCTTTCGGAGAGTTGATCGGGGTATTGGCATAAAATGAGCGGGAACCATCCACCATAAAGGCGAGGCCAATAAAGCCCTTCCCTCTTGATGCCTCAAGGATCCCATCGGCGATATCGCTTGTCAGCACATCATAATAGTGCTGTTCACTCTCAAAGACGTAAGGCAGGTTCATGACCGCGTATGCAGGTTCAAACGCTTCCATTTCTGCGGCGTTGGAGCGGGCCATATCAAGTAACCCCTCCTGCATCAACAAAACGGTTTCCTTCTGCGTACCAAGCTCCCCCTCTGGAAAAACCCGAATGCGCAGATCACCATCCGTGAGCTCCTTTACGCGATCAGCCAAAAATTCCAGGGAGACATGCGCAGGATTCGCCGTAGGCAAATTGTGGCTCAGCCGCAACAATTTGGTGTTGGCCGCCACTGAAGAGGCAACCAGACAACTTGAGATGACAAACGAGAGAAGAAAGGGGGTCGCTCGCATTCTTTTTGTTTCTCCCAAGGGGATTTTAGCGCACACACCAGATTTACGCGTTTTTTGCTTGATGATCCACCCAAACCTCACGCAAGGTATATCAGCTTTATACCAAACGGGGCGTATCGGCCAAAAGGGCAAATAGGTCGACCAAAATTGCAATCTAAGTGTTCTTGCGGGCTGCCTTTGGGGGGCAAAGTCGCTAGCATTGCGGCAATTCAGTCGAAGTTGAAGGGCAAATTCGACGACAATCCGGGCACTGGCGCGCAGGTTGAACCCTCCCGATAATTGGCGGACCAATTGTAGCGACACTGCTGAACCCTTCAGTGACAGATGGATGATCGAAATGAAATCACTATCGAATATTGTTAATCGCTTACTCAGCACAGTTACGGTTTTCGTTTTTGCTGTGCTTGTTGTTTGTGTTGTGTGGCAGGTTGTGTCGCGCTTTATCCTTGGTCAGCCCAGCACGGTGACCGATGAGATGGCGCGGTTCATGTTCATGTGGATTGGTTTGATTGGTGCGGCGTATACGCTTGGCCAGCGCCGCCACCTTGCCATTGACCTTTTGACCGGCTCTCTTGTCGGGCGCACCAAGCTGCTGTCCGACCTGTTCATCACCCTGGCCATTGCCGTGTTCGCCATCACCATCATGCTGTATGGCGGCTCCAATCTGGTCACAAAGACCCTCGCCACCGGCCAGCTGTCTCCGGCCCTGCGCATCCCCATGGGCTACATCTACGCAGCCATTCCGTTCTCCGGAGCCGTGATCCTGTTTTACTGCGTGGAATTCGCAATCGGTCTGATCAACGGCACCGGCACCGGGCCAAACGATCAACCCGTCGAAGACGCCGCTGAATAGCAGAGAGTTAGAGAGATCCCCATGGAACTGCAAAGCGCACTTATCCTGTTTGGCGTATTCGCCGTGCTGGTGACCTTCGGCGTGCCGATTTCCTTTGCCATCGGCTTGGCAACCGTCACCTGCATCACCGTTCTCATGTCCTTCGACCAAGCCGTGTTCGTGGTGGCACAGCGCATGGCCACCGGTCTGGACAGCTTCACCCTTCTGGCCATTCCGTTCTTCATTCTGGCTGGCAACGTCATGAACCGGGGCGGCATCGCAGCCCGCATGATCGAGCTTGCCAAGGTTCTGGGCGGCCGCCTGCCGGGCGCACTGGCCCACTGTAACGTGCTGGCCAACATGCTGTTTGGCGCCATCTCCGGTTCGGCCGTGGCATCGGCTGCTGCGGTCGGCGGCATCATGTCCCCGCTGCAGAAAAAGGAAGGCTACGACCCGGCTTATTCCGCAGCCGTCAACGCCGCTTCTTGCCCAACCGGCATGCTCATTCCGCCATCCTCCACCTTGATCGTCTACTCCCTGATCTCAGGCGGCACCTCTGTGGCCACCCTGTTTGTGGCGGGCTACATTCCCGGCATTCTCATGGGGCTTGGCGTGATGGTCGTGGCCGGCATCATTGCCGCCAAACGCGGCTATCCCATCATCCCCATGCCGCCCATGAAGGAAGTGCTCTACAAGACCCTCGACGCCATCTTGCCCCTGATGCTCATTGTCATCATCATGGGCGGCATCATCGGCGGCATCTTCACCGCAACGGAAGCCTCCGCGGTGGCCGTGGTCTACTCGCTCGTACTTGCGGTGTTCATCTACCGGGAAGTGAAAATCACCGATCTGCCAAGCGTGATCCTGGAATCGGCCATCACCTCTTCCATCGTGCTGCTGCTGATCGGCTGTTCCATCGGCATGTCCTGGGCCATGGCGTTCTCCGACATTCCTTACGCCATCGCCGATGCGCTGGCCAATGTCTCCCAGAACCCGCTGATCATCATGCTGGTCATCAACCTGTGCCTGCTGGTCATCGGCACCTTCATGGACATGACCCCAGCACTCTTGATCTTCACGCCAATCTTCCTGCCGGTGGCAACCGAGCTCGGCATGGACCCGGTCCACTTCGGCATCATGATGACCTACAACCTGTGTATCGGCATCATCACGCCGCCGGTGGGCAGCGCCCTGTTCATCTCATGCTCCGTGGGCAAGGTCGCCATCAAGGACATCATCAAGCCGATGCTCCCGTTCTACGTGGCCGTGATTTCAATCCTCATGCTCGTCACATTCGTCCCGGAAATCAGCCTGTTCCTGCCACGGGTAATCCTCGGATACGGAGGGTAAAAAAATGAAAGCACTGAAGCACTGGTCTCCTCTCTCCACCGATGGCAACCGCGTCGACCTTGAAGTCGACGGCCGCCACCTGTTCTCCATCTTTGTTCTGGAAGACGACGTTGTCCGCGTCCTGCTTCAGAACAACAAGGAACTGCGTCAGGGCCGCACCTGGTCCATTCAGCCCCACGGGACAACCGTTCCGTGGGAGGGACGGTCACGGCTTTCAACTGAAGGCTTCTCGCTTCCGCAGTTCAAACAGGAAGTGAGCGACGACAAACTGGTCATCGAAACCGCCAAACTTCGCGTCACTGTGGTGACACCGCTCGCACTGATCTGGGATGCGAAGGACGAAAACGGCGAGTGGATCAACATCGCAGCGGACCGTCCAACGCATGCATACATGCTTGGCCTGCGCGATAACAAAAACTCCCACTTCCTGCGCCGGCACAAGAGTGACCGGTACTACGGACTGGGAGAAAAAGCAGGCAATCTGCAACGGAACGGTCGTCGCTATGAAATGCGCAACCTCGACGCCATGGGGTATGACGCTGAGACAACAGATCCGCTCTACAAGCACCTGCCCTTCACCATAACCAAGAGTGAAAGCGGCATCGCCTACGGTGTGTTCTACGACAATCTGGCCACATGCTGGTTCGATCTCGGCAACGAGCTAGACAACTACCATGTCGCTTACCGCGCCTACCGCTGTGAAGACGGGGATCTGGACTACTACTTCACCCTCGGTCCGACCATTAAAGAGGTCACAAAGGCGCAAGTGCGTCTGACCGGTAAGACAGCATTCCCACCGAAGTGGTCTTTGGGCTATTCCGGCTCGACCATGTCTTACACCGACGCTCCCAATGCGCAGGAGCAACTTGAAGGCTTTATCGATCTGGTCGAAGAGCACGCTATTCCATGCGACAGCTTCCAGCTCTCCTCCGGCTATACTTCCATCGGCAACCTGCGCTACGTCTTCAACTGGAACTACGACAAGATCCCTGATCCAAAGGGAATGACCGACAAGTTCCTCAAGGCGGGCATAAATCTGGCGGCCAATATCAAGCCATGCCTGCTGACCAGCCATCCAGCCTACGAGGATCTGGCCAAGCGGGGCCTGTTCATCAAGGACAGTGAAGCCGACCAGCCCGAAATCTCTCTCTATTGGGACTCTGACGGCTCGCATCTGGACTTCACCAAACAGGAAACCATTGATTGGTGGAAACAGAACGTCACCGATCAATTGTTGGCGCGTGGCATTGGATCCACCTGGAACGACAACAACGAGTATGAAATCTGGGACTTCAAGGCGCAATGCGATGGATTTGGCGAACCAATAGACGTTGGCCTTATTCGCCCGCTGTTCTCCTTGCTCATGATGCGTGCATCAGAAGAAGCTCAGTTGGAGTTTGCGCCAGCAGAACGTCCATACCTGATCTCAAGAAGCGGGTGCCCAGGCCTTCAGCGCCACGTTCAAACGTGGACCGGCGACAACCGCACCGCCTGGAACAATCTGAAGTACAACGTGAAAATGGGCCTCGGCCTGTCCATGTCAGGCATCTACAACATCGGCCATGATGTTGGTGGCTTTTCTGGCGACCGCCCGGATCCGGAACTGTTTGTGCGCTGGGTTCAGAACGGTGTCATGCATCCGCGCTTCACCATTCACTCCTGGAACGACGACCATACGGTGAACGAAGCTTGGATGTATCCGGAAGTCACGCCGATGATCCGTGCGGCCATGCAGCTACGTCAGCAACTCCTGCCCTACTTCTACACCCTGCTATGGCGCGCCCACGTAAATGATGAACCCATGATCCGACCTACTTTGATGGATCATGAAGACGACACCAACACCTTTGCGGAGAATGATGACTTCATGCTCGGCGACGACATTCTGGTGGCTTCTGTCGTCGAAGAAAGAGCGCGCACCCGTGAAGTTTACCTGCCAAACAATGGTACTGGTTGGTATGAGTTTGACACTGGTATCTACCACGCCGGTGGTCAAACCATAACAGTTGACGCCCCTCTTGAGCGTCTGCCACTGTTTGTCCGCGCAGGAACGGTAATTCCGCTGGCAAACGCATTTGCCAAGAACACAACAGAATGCCACGTGGAAGAGCTGGCCGTATTCCCGTTCCAGGGAACTGGCACACGCACCACAACCGTCTTTGAAGACGATGGCATCAGCCATCAATGGGAACAGGGAGAGCACTCCACTCTCGAAATACATTTGACCGGAAAATCATCCGGCAATGAGCTCGTCGTGAAACGGTCGGGCACCCTCGAGCCCGGCGAACGACAGATCACAGTCAGTGTTGCAGGACTTGGCACCAATGGATTGGATATTCCCCTGTCAATGAACGGGGAAACTTTGCCAAGCGCATCCATGGCTTTTGCCCTCAGCGAATTTTAAAGGTTGATCACCAATGGGAACAGAATTCAAAGCTCTCGATTTGAACACGCTACCAAGCAGTGTCGAACGGCCAGCCTATGACCGCTCCAAGCTGAAGGCACGCGTTGCACACATTGGCTTTGGCGCCTTTGCCCGGGCTCACATTGCAATGCACCTGCATGAAACACTCGTTGCCAGTGGCGACGACTGGGGCATGCGAGTGATTGAACTGTTCGGCACACCGGACTTGTTCAACATGCTGGACGAAAATCAACGCCTCTACACACTTGTTGAGACCAGCGACGAAGGCAAATCCACCCGCCTTCTTGGCGCTGTGTGCGAAACTCAGCACGTTGCGCGGGATGGCATTCAGGCCATCATCGATGGTCTCGCAGAAGAAGACCTCAAAGTGATCTCAATGACGATCACGGAGAAAGGCTACTGCGTCAAGAATGAGCATCTGGACACGGACAACCCGATGATCCAGCATGACCTTGAAAACCTCAGCACCCCGAAGACCGCAATCGGCCTTATCGTTGCAGCTCTCGCTAAACGGCGCGAACTGGGAATTGGGGCAGTCACCGTGATGTCCTGCGATAACCTGCCCCACAACGGGCATTTGACCAGCATTGCCGTTCAGGAATTTGCAGCCAAAGTGGATCCGGACCTCGCCACCTGGGTGAAGGAAAACGTCTCCTTCCCGTCCACAATGGTCGACCGCATCGTACCGGCGCTGACAGATGAGTCCTGCGATATCGTCCGCGCAGAGCTAGGCGGTCAGGCTGACCCGAACTGCATCGTTTGCGAACCGTTCCGCCAGTGGGTCATTGAAGACAACTTCAAGGTTGGCCGCCCGAAATGGGAGCTGGCCGGAGCGCAGCTTGTTGCCGATGTTGAGCCGTTTGAAGAAATGAAGCTGCGTACGCTGAATGGATCGCACTCCTTCTTGGCCTACCTTGGCTTCCTCGCTGGTAAGGAAACCATTGCCGATTGCGCGGCAGATCCTGTGTTCTATGCAGAAGCTCGCAAACTCATGGTTGATGAACAGCGCCCAACCCTGAACGTACCGGGTGATGTGGACCTTGTTGCGTATGCAGACATGCTCTTGAAGCGTTACTCCAACTCTCAACTGAAGCACCGCACCTGGCAGATTGCAGCAGACGGCACCCAGAAAATGCCTCAGCGCTGGTTGAACTCAGTCCGCTATCACCTTCAGCATGGAACAGATCATCGCCACCTGATCCTCGGCATCGGCGGCTGGATGAACTACATCAAAGGCAAGCGGGGTGAGGAAACCTTTGAGGTCGTGGACCCAATGAAAGATGTCCTCGCCGAGATCGTGTCAAAATATGGCGACGATCGCGAAGCGTATGTGAATGCCCTTCTGGCACTGGATGCAGTCTTCCCGGCTGATCTTGTGGCCAACGAGCAGTTCACTCAATCTGTCCACGCAGCCTATGCTGAAGTAGCTGACAAGGGCGCAGGTCAAGCCGTCGCCGACCTTGCCAACTAGACAGGTCCCAATCATCAGGACCTCTGCGACCGGCCACGATTTGCTACAGGCGACAGATCGGGCCGGTCAGCTTCCTTCATCACACATTCAAGATGCAGGCCGCCGCCGTATCTTAAGAAAATAGAAGGCCAGATCGTTATGCAGCCATTCCTAGGAAAAGACTTCCTGCTTGAAACAGAAGCGGCTCAGAAGCTTTATCATGAATATGCGGCAGACATGCCGATCGTTGACTACCATAACCACCTCGACCCGAAGGCGATTGCCGAGAACCAGCAGTTTGAAGATATTGGCAGCACCTGGCTTGCAGGGGATCACTACAAGTGGCGTGCCATGCGTTGGGCCGGTGTGAATGAGCGCTTCATCACAGGAACCGAAACAACGTTTCGCGACAAGTTCAATGCCTATGCTGAGGTGATGCCAAAGTTTATTGGCAACCCGCTTTATCACTGGTCCCATTTGGAAATGTACCGCTACTTCGGCCTCGAAGGCACGGTTCTGTCTTCAAAGACGGCTGACCATGTTTGGGAGGCTTGTAACGCCAAATTGGCCAAGCCGGAGTTCGGCGCGCGCGGCCTTCTGGAAATGCAGAAGGTAGTCATGCTCGGCACCACGGACGACCCGGCTGACGACCTGCGTTATCACAAGCAGATCGCCGAGGACGCCAACATTTCCATGAAGGTGCGTCCAACCTTCCGCCCAGACAACGCATTCAAGATCAACAAGCCAGCTTTCCCGGGTTATATCGAACGCCTCGGCGGTGTTGTAGGTTTCGAAATCTCTTCCTACGAGAAGCTTCTTGAAGCACTCAAGCTGCGTCTTGATCATTTCGATGCGCACGGCTGCCGCGCCGCAGACCATGGCCTCGATTGCATGTTGTTCTCGCCAGTTCCAGGTTCCGCCGAGTTGGAGCGTATTTTCAAGCTCGGCCTCGATGCTGAGAGCCTGAACCTTGACGACATCACCGCATTCCAGTCTGCCGTGCAGGTGTTCCTTGGCAAGGAATACGCCAGACGCGGTTGGGTAATGCAGATCCACGTGGGGGCAACTCGCAACAATCGCACCCGCCTGTTCAGGGCACTTGGTCCAGATGTAGGCGTTGATGGCATCGATGACCGCGAGCTGGCAAATCCACTGAACCAGTTCCTTGACACACTGGATCAGGAAGACCTGCTGCCACGCACCGTCCTGTACAGCCTAGACCCAACCAAGAACGAAGTTGTCGTTACGACCGCAGGCAATTTCCAGGATGGCTCTATCGGCGGCAAGGTACAGGCAGGCACAGGCTGGTGGCACAATGACCAGCTCGACGGCATGGAACGCCAGATGACACAGCTGGCACAGATGGGTCTTCTCTCCCAGTTCTTGGGCATGTTGACTGACAGCCGCTCGTTCCTGTCTTTCCCGCGCCACGAATACTTCCGTCGTCTACTCTGTAAGATGGTGGGAGAATGGATGGCAAAGGGCCATATTCCTGCTGATTTTGATCTGGCAGGCGGCATCATTCAGGACATTTGCTACCGCAACGCAGCTAAGTGGTTCCTCGAAGATTAAGACTTGGATGCATTGGTAATAAGAAGCCCCGCAGAAATTCTGCGGGGCTTTGTTTTTCAAGAAGCATAAATCTTGTCAACGAGTGCGCCATGCTTATCAAGCACACCAGCGCGCCTTACTTTCATGGTCGCAGTTAGCTCGCCAGCATTGATTGACAGGCCATCTCGAATAATCTGGAAACCTCTGATCTGTTCCGCACGGCCCACAGAAGCATTTACCCGCTCAATCCCTTGACTGAGCGTCTCATGCAACTCTGGGGAGTCCAGGACCTTGTCAGAGGCAATTCCACGCGCCTCTGCAAACTCTGCGAGCGCCTGAGGATCCAACGACAGGAGTGCGCCCAAATAGTTTCGGTTGTTGCCAACAACGACAGAATACTCAATCAACGAGATACCACCGAGGAGCCCTTCAAGCTTGGCCGGGGCAATGTTCTTGCCACCTGACGTAACAATGATGTCTTTCTTGCGCCCTGTGATGAACAGATAACCATCACTATCGATATACCCAATGTCGCCGGTTCTCAGCCACCCATCATCAAAGACCTCATCGGTCGCCTCAGGATCGTGGGAGTAGCCCGTAAAATTTGCACCGCCCCGGCAAAGGATTTCACCATCCTCGGCGATCTTCACTTCCATGCCTTCGATTGGCTTGCCGACAGAACCTATGCGCGTGTTTTCCGGAGAATTGAAGGTTGTCGCACCGCAGGTCTCCGACATTCCGTAGACCACACGCAACACGACGCCAAGTCCCAGAAAGAACCGCTGAACCTCAACAGGAAGTGGCGCACCGCCGCTGATAATGATGTGCTGCTGATCAAATCCGATGGTGCGCTGAACCTTGTCTATAACCAATGCCTTCGCAATCTTTGCCTTGAAATCAAGCAGAGGCCCGGTTGCACGTCCCTCAATGCGGCGCTCGTACCATTCTCTCATGGTGCTCAACGACCACAATGCCAGCCTCTTCTTGAACCCTTCGGCCTGATCCAGACGCTCCTGGATCTTGACCATCATCTTCTCATAGACACGCGGGACGCCAAAGAAGATGGAGGGTCTGACTTCTCTAAGGTCTTCTGGCACCTGAGGGATTGAGCGCGCAAAGTACACCCGATAACCGTGATCGCTGTGCTGGATGATCGTACCCACCTGCTCCGCAACATGGGCCAACGGCAAATAGCAGAGATAGCGATCTTCATTTGTCATGCGCTGGACTGAGGTCAGGCCGTTTGACTCCTCCCGCAAGGCTCGGTGGCTAAGTTGCACAGCCTTGGGTTTTCCAGTGGTGCCTGACGTATAAATCTGCAGCGCGATATCTTCGGGCTCAATACGAGCGAGACGCCGCTGACGCTCTTCTTCCAGCTCCCCTAACGGGGCGCCGAGCTCCATGAAGCTCTGCCAGTCGAGCTCCAAGTCGGAAGCTGGTGAACCGTTAAGGCGCACTATTCGGCGCAGGTGCGGAAAGTCCTGCAAATGCTCCTCAAGTTGCGCCAGCTGCGCCTCATCTTCCACCACCAGAACCCGGCCCTCGCTGTGGCGCAGGATGTAGCGCACTTCATCGAGGGAAGCTGTCCAGTAGATGCCCGTGGGCGCGGCGCCAATCATCATCGCCGCGAGATCTGTAATCGCCCATTCCGGCCGGTTATAGCTCAGGATGCAAACCGTATCTCCGGGCCTAACCCCACTGGCAATCAGGGCTCTCGCCGCCTGACATACTTCTTCAGCATAGCCGGTCCAGCTTGTGGGTTCCCACACTTGGGTGCCGCGAACATAGTACGCAGGATCGGAGCCCAATCTTTTAGCTGTGTTCAGGAATGCTACCGGAATGGAGACAAAGCCATCCGTGGCGCTTGTCGCTGCGCCGTTCGGACGTGAGATGCTCATACATACTCTTTCTTTATTGTTTTAAAATGCTGATATTCCAGCTCATTGCCCTTCAAATGGGGTCAGCAGATGGCAAAGCCCATAAGCACTAACAAGTAATTTTATTCATTCTTAAGCAGCTGATCCCAACAGAGCCAGACCGGCCTGCGTTACATCTGACGAGGAGCCGTCAATCCGCGCTTCATAGCAGGCAACATTTTGTAGCTGCTGCACATAGCTACGTACTTCAGGCCCTTCGCCGGGGCTTAAGAAGGTGCCATCGGTTTTTTGAAGAAATGGACTGCTTTCCACCATCAGTGAATTGATAAGGCCAGGCCGAGCCAACGGATTGATGCGGCGAAGCTCAATATCCTGCTCACCCCCGTCCGTTCTTGTCGACATGACCAAAGCCGTCAGCGGCACTTCACTGGTCGACGTGACCAAAAGCTCGTGGGCTTTATCTGCTGTCCGGTTCTTTTTCTTTGCCTTTTTGTGCTTGTTCTCGCCATCCATCGAAGGCGTGATGCAGCAGGAATCCGCCGCCTGCGCAAGCGCCCGCAGACCTGGTTTCCCTGTAAGCAACATGCTGTGCTCTGTCATCAGCTGGGCGCGTGGATCTGCGAGCATGGCCTTGATCAGATTGTTTGCCCCAGACCAGTCCGGGCCAGCAATTGCCAAGGCTCGATCTCCAATCCGAATACAGGTCGCATCGCAAATAACGCCGCCGTCGAGCAAAAAGGCGTTTGCGAACTGCTGGCACACAAACTTCTCAATGTCATCCAGATGCGCCGAACAAGCACCACGGACAACACAAGACTTGCGGTTTTGCAGAAAGAAAAGGCCGCTGGAGCCGTCCAAGATCACTCGCGTCTTCCTGAAATCGCGAAAACGCAGGCTCTCCTGTTGCGTCTGATCCCATCGCCGAAGGGAGAACGGCAGTTCAGGCGCCTCGCCTTCAAAGATGACAATCTCCTGAAGCTCGTCAAGCGACGTGATTGAAGGATCAATCAGATTACGCAGCCGAACCTTTAGCTCATCAAGAACGGACTGGTTGTTTGATAGAAGCTTGAAAGACTTGCCCGATCGGCTGACGATCAACACCTCCTCAAGGAGTTGCTTGTTTTCAACCATGAGCTTACGGATATCGCGCAGTTTCATCATTGCGCTTCCACCTTTTTTCAATCTATCTCGAGATTAAATCGAGATTGAACTGCGTAAGTCGCCCCTATAGCAAGCTATCATCGAGATTCCTAGCAGGCTATCGAAGAGCGTTGCAAAATGGAGTTTCGCCGAGCGCTACCTGCCACATCAGAAATTGCTAGAGCGCTGTAATAGAGCTAAAACGGCACCAAGCCACCATCTAAGCCTAGGAAATACATGCAGATTACCCGCCAGCTGACGATCCCGGATCCAGTCCGCATCAGCCGCTACCAGCGCCTTCCCGAGCTAGGCCCAAACCTGCTGTTCTTCAGCGGAGGCACTGCTCTGAATGGTATTTCCCGTGTTTTAAAGCACTTTACCCACAACAGTGCACACCTGATCACGCCGTTTGACAGCGGAGGCAGCTCGGCCACACTGCGTCAAGCCTTTGACATGCCGGCGATTGGTGATGTGCGCAGCCGCCTCATGGCATTGGCAGATGAAAGCTTGCTGGGACATCCTGAAGTCTATCAGCTGTTCTCACACCGCTTTCCGAAAACCGCCACGCAGAACACCTTACGCCATGAGTTGGCTGGACTGGTCGGCGGAAGTCATCCGCTCATCACCGCCATTCCCATGCCCATGCGCGGCCTCATTCAAAACCAACTGCAATACTTTGCAGTCGCTATGCCAGCAGATTTCGACCTGCATGGCGCAAGCATCGGAAACCTGATCCTTGCAGGCGGGTACTTGAACAACAACCGTGAGCTTGATCCCATTCTTTTCCTTTTCTCCAAGCTCGTGAATACGTTAGGCCACGTCACGGTTACCACAAATGAGAAACTTCATCTGGCAGCCCGCCTTTCCGACCACTCGGTCGTCGTAGGACAGCACGCGATGACTGGTAAAGAGGTAGAGCCCCTTACCAGCCGCATTGAGGAGATTTTTCTCACGACCTCGCTTGAAAGCACCGATCCAGTCGACGTGCCGTTCCCACTGCGACGGCAAGCTCTGGTCCGTCAAGCTGATCTCATCTGCTACCCACCCGGCAGCTTTTACAGCTCCCTCATGGCGAACCTCTTACCGAAAGGTGTCGGGCGCACCATAGCGGAAAACGGCAACCCAAAGGTCTACATCCCGAGCCTTGGAACCGACCCGGAGCTAAACGGGATCTCCGCCAATGAAGCTCTCTTGCGCCTGATCGATCAGTTAAAACGTGACGCGGGCGCTGATACGCCGACAAAGCAACTTCTGAACTTCGTATTGGCAGACGAAAGCTTTGCAGCGAACTTTGACTTGGACTTGATGGAGAAGCACGAACTGAAACTTATCAGCGCACCGTTGACCTCTCAGTCGAACGCATCCAAGTACGATCCGCAAAAACTCGTAGATTTCCTTCTCTCTCTGACATAACGATACGGCAATCTACATATAATCTTTAGTTGCACAAAACTTGACCAACCAAAGGCGGAGCATAACAATCGGCGACTCAACTGACTGAATCGGAAAGCTTCAATTGCCAAACTGACCTATCCCTTTTCTCAAAACAACCTATCCCATTGCCATACCCACTTTCACTTAGGCGCTGACATTTGTGAAAAAAGCCCATAAAAATTATTAGCTTCCGCCCTCTAATCAATTCGACATTTCTTAAATGACTAATTTTTGGTCACTTCAGCGCCGAAAGACACTTTAGTTTCCAATCCCTTGAGATATCACAGAATCCACTCGTAGCTACGCGCAACCGACGCAGTATTTTCATCCATTGTGAACGGATAGCTTCGATTTCTCGCCCAACGGAACTTCCAAGAAAACAAACGCCTTGACGGTAATCCGAGGACTAAGCTTACGTATTCGTAAGAATGTACTTGTCCACGGCAAGATGAATTGGAAAACCATGTCCAGGCTTAAATTTCCCACCGCATTCACGATTTTGTTCGGGCTAATCATTGCCGTCGCAGTCGCCACGTGGGTTGTTCCCGCGGGGCAGTATGACCGAGTGATGAACGACGCATTAGGCAAGGAAGTACCGGTCCCCGGGACTTACCAAACAGTTGAGTCTAACCCGCAGGGTATTGTTGATGTATTCATGGCACCCATTGCAGGTTTGTATGACCCAGTTTCCTACAGCGCTAACGCAATTGACGTTGCGGTTTTCGTACTGGTTATTGGCGGATTCCTTATGGTTGTCACCAGAACCGGAGCCATTGATGCAGGTATTGCTCGCGTGATGTCCGCCCTCAAGGGCCGCGAAAACTTGATGATACCAATTTTGATGGCATTCTTCGCTGCAGGTGGCACCATCTACGGAATGGCCGAGGAGAGCCTTGCTTTCTACGCCCTAATCATCCCTGTTATGATCCGGGCGGGCTATGACTCAGTGACAGGCGTTGCAGTAATCATGCTTGGTGCCGGCATCGGAACCTTAGGCTCTACTATCAATCCATTTGCCACTGTAATCGCTTCCAATGCGGCAGGTGTACCGTTTACGGATGGTATCGTATTGCGCTTCATCATCTTGGCTGCTGGCTGGGCAATGTGTGTAGCCTGGGTCATGCGCTACGCTGCCAAGGTGAAAGCAAACCCCGATGCATCCGTAGTAGCGGATCTGCGCGAAGAACATCGCCAGCACTTCCTGCAAAACTCCAACATTGACGAAATTCCGGAATTCACCCGCACCCACGCAATCATCATGACTGTGTTTGCGCTTGTTTTTGCTGCCCTGATTTACGGCGTGGCAGCGCTAGGCTGGTGGATGGGCGAGATGTCCGCTCTGTTTCTGGCAGCCTCCATTCTGGTGGGCATTATTGCTCGCATGGGAGAAGCGGAGTTCGTCGACAATTTCATTGATGGTGCCCGGGATCTCCTTGGCGTCGCATTGATTATCGGTGTGGCCCGCGGAATCGTGGTGATCATGGACGCAGGTTCCATCACAGACACGATCCTGTTCTGGTCTGAGCAGGCTGTCAGCGGCCTCAGCCAAATCGCATTCATCAATGTAATGTTCTGGCTAGAGTTGGTGCTGTCTTTCTTCGTGCCCTCCTCTTCAGGTCTCGCTGTGTTGTCCATGCCCATCATGGCACCTTTGGCCAGCTTCTCAGATGTGTCAGCCTCCCTCGTGGTCACGGCGTTCCAGTCTGCGAGCGGCCTGCTCAACCTGATCAACCCTACCTTTGCAGTCGTGATGGGTGGTCTGGCCATTGGCCGTGTCCCCTACGACAAGTGGCTGCGGTTTGCCATCCCACTCGTCCTCTTGCTCTTCGTCATGATCAGCATTGCTCTAAGTGTAAGCGTGTAGGACGGCACCGCCCCAAGAAACCAAAAGCAACAAGGGTATGGCCTATGAAACTCTCCGGAATAAGAACCATTTTAGACCGAAGCATCAATGACTGGACCGTACCACACGAACAACTTCCTCTGACCCACTGTGCGGTCAGAGGAGCCACCACCGGGCAGATGTGGCCTGAAACCTGGACGCAGATCCATGGCAGCTATCAACTGGCCAGTTCCCCAGTGCAATCCACGTCAACGCCAGCAACCCCTTCAAGCTATGGAGTGTAAATGATGTCCAAGTTCGGCGTACATTCAGAGGTCGGTAAGCTTCGAGAAGTAATGGTCTGTCGCCCGGGCCTTGCCCACATGCGCCTGACACCCGGCAACTGCCACGAGCTTCTGTTCGATGACGTGCTCTGGGTCAGAGAGGCCCAAAAGCACCACTACGATTTTCGCCTTCGCATGGAAGAGCGCGGCGTCAATGTCCTCGAAATGCATACATTGCTTGAGGAAACCCTCAATGACCACGATGCCCGCAGGTGGATACTGGACCGCAGGATCACGCCCACCCGCGTTGGAGCAGGCATGGCCGAAGACCTGCACAGCTGGTTGATGGAACAACCCTCCAAGTTTCTGGCGGAACACTTGATCGGCGGCATCACAAGGGGAGAGCTGGGCTTCGAACCAAAGGGCGTTTTTGGCCGCTCACTAGAGCCCCAGGACTTCGTTATTCCGCCATTACCAAACACCTTGTTTACCCGTGACACCTCCTGCTGGATTTACAACGGCGTCACAGTAAATCCCATGTACTGGCCCGCCCGGCGCAATGAAACCCTCCTCACAACGGCGATCTATCGCTTCCATTCTCATTTCAAGGGCAAGGTGAACATCTGGTGGGGCAATCCGGACCAAGATTTCCACGAGAGCACCGTGGAAGGCGGCGACGTGATGCCAATCGGGAACGGCGTGGTCCTGATCGGCATGGGAGAACGCACCACACCACAAGCGGTGGGCCAAGTCGCACGGTCTTTGTTCGACAACAAGGCAGCAGAGCGTGTGATCGCCTGTCAGATGCCGAAGAGCCGCGCTGCCATGCACCTCGACACGGTCTTCACTCTGATCGACCGGGATAAAGCCACCGCCTATCAGTCTGTCTGTGATGAAATCAAATGCTACTCAATTCGACCAGAAGGCAAGAATGGCTATGTCGATTATCGCCAAGAGAAGGGCCATCTGTTTGATGTTGTTGGAGATGCACTAGGAATTAAGAAACTAACTGTGGTCACGACAGGTGGTAACGCGTACGATCAAGAACGAGAACAATGGGATGACGGCAACAATGTTGTGTGTATCGAGCCGGGCGTTGTTGTTGGTTACCGACGCAACACCCACACAAATTCGAAGCTTCAGCGGGCCGGTGTCGAAGTTATCGGCATTGAAGGCTCTGAACTTGGCCGCGGCCGCGGGGGCGGGCACTGCATGACCTGCCCAATCATTCGCGACCCTATCAGCATGTAGTCATCAGAAAGATTAATCGAGTAATACGGAGAGCAAAAGCATGGCTTTCAACCTCAAAGGCCGGAGCTACCTTAAAATCAAGGACTTCACACAGCGCGAAATGCTGTACCTCCTCGATCTGGCCCGAGACCTCAAGCGCGCCAAATACACGGGCAATGAAGTGCAGCGCATGAAGGGCAAGAATATCTGTCTGATCTTCGAAAAGACTTCCACCCGAACCCGCTGCGCGTTTGAAGTTGCCGCACACGATCAGGGGGCCAATGTTACCTATCTTGATCCATCAGGATCTCAGATCGGTCACAAGGAGTCCATGAAGGACACCGCTCGAGTTCTGGGGCGTATGTATGACGCCATTCAATTCCGTGGCAAGTCTCAAACAGCAGTTGAAGAGCTGGCAGAGTTTGCTGGTGTGCCGGTCTATAATGGTTTGACCGATGAGTGGCACCCAACCCAGATGTTGGCTGACTTCTTGACCATGATGGAGCACACCGAGAAGCCCAGGAGTGAAATCTCCTACGCCTATCTTGGCGACGCCCGCAACAACATGGGGCACTCCCTGCTTATGCTGGGTGCGTTGATGGGCTGCGATGTCCGGATCGTGGCTCCCAAAGAGCTGCAACCAGATCCATCCATCGTGGAGTTTGCTCGTCAGACCGCTGAAAAATACGGCTCCCGTGTGATGGTCACTGATGACGTAAAAACTGGCACGGAAGGCGTGGATTTCATCCACACTGACGTGTGGCTTTCCATGGGAGAGTCTGCCGAGATATGGGAAAGCCGCATCAGGCTGCTGAGAGACTACCAAGTCAACAAGGCAGTCATAGAAGGCACAGGCAATCCGTACACAAAGTTCATGCATTGCCTACCTGCGTTCCACAACCGCGAAACCAAGGTTGGTGAGGAGATTTTCCAGAAGTTCGGCCTTCCGGCAATGGAAGTCACCGAGGAAGTTTTCGAGTCTGATCGCAATATCGCTTTCGAACAAGCCGAAAACCGCATGCACACCATCAAGGCCGTTATGGTCGCCACGATTGGAAGCTAAAAATGCGTATTGTCATAGCGCTTGGCGGAAATGCATTGCTTCGCAGAGGCGAAGCAATGACCGCCGAAAACCAGAGAAAAAACGCGCGTATCGCAGCTGAGGCACTTGCTCCATTGAACAACGGCCATGAACTGGTCGTCACCCATGGCAACGGTCCTCAGGTAGGCCTCTTGGCCCTGCAAGGCGCTGCCTACAAGGATGTCGAGACTTACCCTCTCGACGTCTTGGGTGCCGAAACGGTGGGGATGATTGGCTACATGATCGAACAGGAGCTTGGCAACGTGCTTCCTTTCGAAAAGCCGTTTGCCACCATCCTGACTCAGGTTGAGGTTGATCCCAAAGATCCTGCCTTTCAGGACCCAACGAAGTACATTGGGCCGATCTATTCCAAAGAAGAAGCCGACAAACTGGCCGCTGAAAAAGGCTGGGCTCTTAAACAAGATGGTGATAGCTGGCGCCGTGTCGTCCCCTCTCCACTGCCAAAACGAATTTTCGAGCTGCGCCCGATTAAATGGATGTTGGAACGGGGCGTGCTGGTGATTGCAGCGGGCGGCGGCGGCATTCCGACCATGTACGATGAAAACAACAAGCTCATTGGCGTGGAGTGCGTCATCGACAAGGATCGAGCTTCCGGTCTGCTTGCCAAGGAGATTGATGCCGATGCCTTTGTCATGGCGACAGATGCAGACGCTGTCTACCTCGACTGGGGAACGCCCGAACAGCGCGCCATAAAGTCTGCAACTCCGGAAGAACTAGACAAGTATGGATTTGCTGCGGGGTCGATGGGACCCAAGGTAGAAGCCGCCCAGACTTTTGTTCGCCTCACTGGGAAAAAAGCCGTCATCTGTACGTTGAACCAAGTGGCGCAAGCCATCGCGGGAGAGGCAGGAACCACCGTGGCCAACGATGCTGGCCCCATGAAGTTCCACTGATAGATTTGAGGTCCCGACCTCTTCGCGAGGTTGGGGCCTTCCAAATCAAGTCTCCCCAAAACAGCTCGGACCTCCGATGAAGCTACTCCCGGCATCACCGGAACCTCTTCATCTTTGGCTCAAGCGTATCGAGGGCTATCGAGAATTTTGACACAAGCTATACTGGCAAATATGAAGCGCACCGTCAGAGACCTGAAGCATTGGTCTGCTTGTGCATGAACTACAACCTCACGTCTATCGCTTACCTCATGGAATGGTAGACAAAGCCGCGCGTCGGTATGGGAGATAAGAGATGGATGGTTTGCTCTGGATTCCGATGAGCGAGGGCGCAGTTGATAAGCTGGCACCCATCATGCAGCACGCCTACCCACACCTTCCGGATGAGACGGTCGCCTTTCATGAGAAACGGGCTCTATATCCCAACGGATGCTTCGTTCTCGTTCGCGAGCAAGAGCCAGACGTCGTTCTGGGATACGTGATTGCGCATCCATGGCGTCTCAACGACATTCCGCCGCTCAATGAAACTTTCGGCAAGCTGCCCGGCGGAAGTGATGTGCTGTATCTCCACGACGTTGCGCTTCTTGCGCAGGTGCAAGGCGTTGGTGCCGCGCACGCCATTCTTCATAAGCTCGACAGCCTCGCCGCAGAAGAAGGCTTCAAGCAGATCGCCATTACGGCAATCCCCCAAGCGATCTCCTACTGGCAGAAAAAAGGCTTCGAAGAGGTACATGTCCCTCAGTTGGAAGAAAAGCTTCTGAAGTACGGCATGGGCTCCAAATACATGCTTCATACAGTAAATGGAGAGGCACCTGCGGAAGAAGCCGACTAGATAACCGTGGCACGCTCCTTCACAGGCTCCATACAAACGAAAGTCGACGTTTGCGCGACGTGTGGCATCGCGGAGATCTTCTCACCAAGCACTTGCCGATAACTTGCAATATCCTTGGTGCGGACCTTGAGCAGATAGTCGAAGCTGCTGGCGATCATATGGCATTGTTCGATTTCCTTGATACCACGCGCCGCTCGATTAAATGCTTCAAGCGACTGCGAGCGCGTATCGCTTAGCTTGACCTGCACAAACGCGATGTGGCCCGCCGACACCTTGCTCGGATCAATCTCTGCACGATAGCCCAGAATATACCCCTTTTCTTCAAGTCGCTTCATCCGCAACTGGCAAGGGGTCTTGGACAACCCGACCCGCTTTGCCAGCTCCGTAACGGTGATACGCCCGTCATCTTGAAGCACCGTAAGGATTTTCCGATCAAAGCTATCCAATTCGCCCAAAACACTCTCCCAGACTCACCGAAAGACCTAGTGATAGCACGTAATCTGGTCTAATTTCTTCTAATCATACAAATTCGAGGAGATACGACCAAGAGCCTTTTGATAGTATGCAAGCAAATACAAAGTCGATCATGAATTGGAGAGTATGATGGTCGCAACAATGCAGAAGCAAAACATCCGCACCGCCATTCGAAACGCTTATCTGGCAGATGAAGAAACCTGCGTGAGGGCGCTCGCAGCCTCCATCAAGCTGGATGAGACAGAGCGTCAAGCCATATCGCTGGAAGCAACAAGGCTCGTGCGCGAATTGCGGAGTACCACCTCACCAACCATGATGGAGAGCTTCCTCGGTCAGTATGGCCTGTCCACACAGGAAGGTATCGCGCTCATGTGTCTTGCAGAAGCATTGTTGCGTGTGCCAGACACAGACACCATTGATGAGCTGATCGCAGATAAAATCACACCCAGCAAATGGGGTGAACATCTGGGGCGCTCGACCTCGTCTCTCGTAAACGCCTCAACATGGGCCTTGCTGCTTACAGGCAAGGTGCTGTCTTCAGACAATCAAGGCATAGCTGGCGCGCTCCATGGCATGGTAAAGCGGCTCGGCGAACCGGTTGTACGAAAAGCCGTTTCGCAGGCGATGAAAGAACTTGGTCGCCAGTTTGTTCTTGGCCGTTCAATTGAAGAAGCCCGCAAAAACGCCCGAACCTATGAAGACAAGGGCTTCACTTATTCCTATGACATGCTAGGTGAAGCAGCTCTGACTGAAGAGGATGCAAAGCGCTATCACAAGGCCTACGCCGACGCCATTGGAGAGATCGCAAAGGCTTGCACCTCCTCAGAAATCCGCGAAAACCCCGGCATTTCAGTCAAGCTCTCAGCCCTTCATCCGCGATATGAGTTTGCCAAGAAAACGCGCGTTCTGCAGGAGCTAGTGCCCCGAACTTTGTCGCTTGCCAAACTCGCGCGCGATGCGGGTATGGGCTTTAACATCGATGCAGAAGAAGCAGATCGGTTGGACCTATCCCTTGATGTAATTGAGCAAGTGCTATCAGATCCAGCACTTGAAGGCTGGGATGGCTTCGGCGTCGTGGTGCAGGCCTTCGGACAACGCTGCGGTCTCGTGATCGATTGGCTCTACGAGCTCGCTACAAAACATGACCGTAAGATCATGGTGCGACTGGTGAAAGGAGCCTATTGGGATTCGGAGATCAAGCGCGCGCAAACGATGGGTCTTGAGGGCTTCCCGGTCTTCACTCGCAAGAACAACACCGACATATCCTACGCTGCTTGCGCACAAAAGCTGCTCGCAATGACGGATCGGATTTACCCGCAGTTTGCAACCCACAACGCCCATAGCGTGGCCACCATTTTGGAAATGTCCAAGGCCTTGCCAAAGTCGTCCTTCGAGTTTCAACGGCTACATGGAATGGGTGAGGCGCTCCACGACATTACCATGCAGGCGCACGACACCCGCTGCCGCATCTATGCTCCCGTCGGTGCGCACAAAGACCTGCTGGCATATCTGGTTCGCCGCCTCCTGGAGAACGGTGCAAACTCGTCCTTCGTCAATCAGATCCGCAATGAGGCCATCTCGCCAGAAACCATTGCAGAGGACCCGATTGAGCACTTCGAAACCACCAGTTTGCCTATATACAATGATCGCATCGCCACTGCTCCGCGCCTTTTTGGCCCGCACCGCAAGAACTCACGTGGTTGGGACCTCAGTGATCCTTTGGCAATGGATGAATACCTCATTGAACTTAATGACTTCAAAGACAAACGATGGACCTGTGAGCCCCTTATCGCTGCGCCAGTAGAAGGAACCAGCCCCAAGGACATTCTGAACCCCGCCGACCTCACAGATGTGGTGGGCACCGTTCGCAACGCTTCAGCCAACGATATCTCCAAGGCTCTCACAGCCGCAGAAGCCGGAGCGCAAGAGTGGGCTGCCTTGCCCGTTGCCAAGCGTGCAGAATTGCTCAACAAAACCGCAAACCTCTATGAAGAACATGCCTATGAAATCTTTGCCGTTCTGACCCGTGAAGCAGGCAAGAGCTACATGGACGCAATCAACGAATTGCGAGAAGCAGTAGATTTTGCCCGCTACTACGCCCAGGAAGCACTGCGCCTTGAGGAAGAGCGAGGCAAGATCGCGGCTCGTGGGATCATCTCCTGCATCTCTCCATGGAACTTCCCGCTTGCGATTTTCTCAGGGCAAGTTTTCGCGGCTCTTGCCGCCGGTAATGCGGTCCTAGCAAAACCGGCAGCACCCACACCTCTGATTGCCGCAGTGGGTGTACGCCTCATGCATGAGGCAGGCATTCCGAAGGCAGCCGTTCAGCTGCTCCCGGGTGGTGGCTCCGATGTTGGAGCCGCACTCACAAAGGACCCACGCATCTCGGGTGTTTCCTTCACTGGCTCCACGGCAACGGCGCAAACCATCAACAAAGCCATGGCGCAAAACCTGTCTCCAGCCGCACCACTGATTGCTGAAACCGGCGGCCTTAATGCGATGATCGTCGATTCAACCGCACTTCCTGAACAAGCCATCCGAGACATCATCACCTCAAGCTTCCAGAGCGCTGGCCAACGTTGTTCCGCACTGCGCATGCTTTATGTTCAAGAGGATGTCGCAGACCGCTTCCTCACCATGCTGTTCGGTGCTATGGATGAACTGGAACTTGGAAACCCTTGGTCTTTGAGTGTTGACGTTGGGCCTGTCATAGACGTTCCGTCGCAGAATAAAATTGAAGCGCACTGCGCCAAGTGGGCCGAGAAAGGCCGCGTTCTGAAGACCCTGAAGAAACCTGAGGGCGGATACTTTGTCTCCCCAACGGTTATCAAGCTTACAGGCATTGAAGAGCTGGAAGAAGAAATCTTCGGCCCGGTTCTGCATGTGGCTACCTTCAAGGCCGATCAGGTCGATAAAGTCATCAACGACATCAACGGAAAGGGCTTCGGCCTCACCTTCGGCCTTCACACCAGAATTGATAGCCGCGTTCAGCACATTGTGGACCGGGTAAAAACAGGCAACATTTATGTGAACCGCAACCAGATTGGTGCCATTGTGGGCTCTCAGCCCTTCGGTGGCGAAGGCCTGTCGGGAACCGGTCCTAAAGCTGGCGGACCACACTATGTGGCACGCCTCGTTGAGCCAAAACTTGCAGCAATCCGGCTTAGAGAGGAGTTACCGATTGTTGGCAGCGCCTCTCTGCAACAAATGCTGAATGAGATTGGTCAAAGAACCTGGACCGATCCGGACCGCTTCAACAAACTTGCGGCTGCATTTCCTGCACATCGTGAGCTGATTGATGAAGCCGAAATGACCCAAGTCTTCATCATGCCGGGGCCAACGGGTGAAACCAACAAACTCTCCAGCGCGCCGCGTGGCACTATCCTGTGTCTGGGCCCTGATCGAGAAGCCTTGGAAGAACAGGCCATCTGCGCCCTCGCGTCAGGCAATGCGGTCGTATTGGTAGGTGAGTTGGCATCAGAGCTTTCAGCAGAGCTAACAAGACTTGGTGCGCCCTCGGCTGCACTCGATGGCCACCTCTCTGCGGCATCGCTTAGCAAAGTGGAGCACGTTCACGCTGTAGCCAGCTTCGCAGAGCTTGCTGAACTCAAGGAGATGCGCAATGCCCTTGCCGAGCGCGACGGTGCCCTGCTCCCGCTGATCTGTGAGCGCGGTCAACCCGAACGCTACGCCCTTGAGAGGCACTTGTGCGTTGATACCACAGCGGCAGGAGGCAACGCTTCACTACTCGCTGCGGCTGAAAGCTAATTCACGCCCCCGTTTTCTGGAAATGGCGCCTAACGAGGTGCCATTTCTTTATGGCCACACTTTCACTTGAAGCTCCACCCTACCAAGTATGAGTGGTATCCCTTAGCTCTTCTGCTAGGCTGCGAAACCAACACAAGGTGCAATCCTAGGACACACTGCGCCTCGACAGAAACCACCTCATCTTCTCTAGGGACAAGAAATGGCTGATTATTCAAGGTTCATGCGACAGGCCAACCTCATTGGCGGCGAATGGGTAAGTGCCGACGATGGCGCTACAATCGCAGTAGAAAATCCAGCAACCGGCGAAGTGATTGGTCATGTCCCCAAGTGTGGTGCCGCAGAGACGTATCGCGCCATTGCAGCTGCCCAGCGCGCGTTTGAGAGCTACCGCGAAACCACAGCCAATGAACGTTCAGTCATGCTGCGCCATCTGCATGATGCGCTGATGGATCATCAGCAATCCCTTGCAGAGCTATTGACGACAGAACAAGGCAAACCTCTCGCAGAGGCGAAGGGCGAGATCGCCATCGGCGCCGCCTATGTCCTTTGGTACGCAGAAGAGATCCGCCGAACCTATGGCGAGATTGTTCCCTCTCCTGTCCAAGATCGCCGTCTGCTGGTAACAAAGCACCCAACAGGTGTGGTGGGGGCCATCACTCCCTGGAACTTCCCAAGCTCCATGCTCGCGCGCAAGCTTGGTCCAACACTGGCCGCGGGCTGCACGGTGGTGGTCAAGCCGGCCACAGTAACCCCATACTCTGCGCTTGCATGGGGTGTTTTGGCGGAAGATGCTGGCTTCCCCGCTGGTGCAGTCAACATTCTCACCGGCTCGGCTCGCGAGATTGGTGGCGAGATCATGTCCAACCCACTGGTGAAAAAGGTCACCTTCACCGGCTCTACGGAGGTGGGAAAGACCCTTATTCGTCAGTCCGCTGACACGGTGAAGAAGATTTCCATGGAGCTGGGAGGCAACGCACCATTCATTGTCTTTGATGATGCGGATGTAGATCGGGCAGTTGAAGGGGCGATTGCGTCCAAGTTCCGCAATTCAGGCCAAACCTGTGTTTGCACCAACCGCTTCTATGTTCAAGAAGGCATTTATGACGCCTTCCTTGCCAAACTGAAGGCGGCAACGGAGGCATTAAAGGTTGGCAACGGGCTTGAAGACGGCACACAACAAGGCCCGCTCATAGACACAGCTGCCATTTCCAAGATGGAAGACCTGATGAAAGATGCCGAGGCAAAAGGTGGCAGAGTGGTAACGGGTGGCAAGCGCCATGCTCTTGGAGGCCAGTTCTATGCGCCTACCATCATTGCGGAGGCGAACGACATCATGCAACTCACCAGGGAAGAAATCTTCGGCCCGATTGCACCGATTTTCAAATTCAACACGGAAGAAGAGGTTATCGCTAGAGCTAATGACACAGAGTTCGGACTTGCAGCCTACGCCTATACTCAGGATCTTGGCCGCGCCTTCCGTCTTAATGAAAAGCTTGAGTACGGTCTGATCGGGATCAACGAGGGGATCATCACCACGGTTGAAGCGCCATTCGGCGGTCTGAAAGAAAGCGGCCTTGGCAAAGAGGGCGGACATCAGGGAATTGATGACTATCTGGACACCAAATATACCGCCATCGGTGGCTTGAACCTCTAACAGAAACAGGGGCGCCCTCCCGACGTCCCCCAGCCTCTCCTCCCCATCCGGGGAGTTTTCCTAGACGATAACGTTGCTATCCGAGTTACCGTCGTCGACGGCCACAGTAACGCTACCCGGAGTGCCTCCGCCAAAGGCGTCAATGGTGACCACATTGATGAAGTTTGCTCCATTTGTGTTGCCATCAACATCAACGCTCAGCTGACCAGTTGAGCTGTCAAAGTTCACATAATCGCTGACACTGCCAGACACATCGAAGAGACCTGTCAGATCGACCACATCGCCTTCGCCTGAGTTATAGTCAGCGATAGTGTCCATGGCATCAACCGTCGAAATCACGAAGGTATCTGCGCCAGATCCACCTTCAAGCAAGTCGGAGCCTGCGCCGCCCTCCAGCCGGTCATTTCCCGCATCGCCACGCAGTACATCGGAGAAGTCCGAGCCAACAGCAAAGTCGTCTCCTGACCCTAGCTGGCCCTCAAACCCACGCGATGCCTGCGACAGGTCCAGCAGGTCCTGCCCACCTGAAAGCTCAAAGGCATCAATGCCTTGGTAATCCCGTGTACCATCCACAATCACAACATCGTTGTCATCAGTACCCGAAGCTACGTCGTAGACATTGGAAGTGCCATCCGCATCAGCAAGCAGATCTCCGGTCACCCCCGTTGTCACCTCAGCATCCGTACCACTATCCGTCAGTTGGATTGTATTGAGGTTGCTTACATTGATGGAACCGGTTGCCGCTGTCATTGCAGGCACACCAGCGTCATCCGTCACGTCAAAGGTTAGTGGCAATGCACCGGTATAACCTTCGTTGACGGTAACTTCCCAAGTACCCGGCGTGGTGCCTGCCTTGATTGAACCATCCGAAGATGTCAGCTGCACGTTTGAGACCGACAAGTTGTTGCCATCGGGATCCGTGGCTGTAGAAAGAAGATCCGCTTCCGTGATGATGAACATCTCTTGTCCGGGCTCGTCCAGCACCACAGACGGCACATCTGGCTGGGCATTCACATTGAAGCCGAAGTTGAAGATAGAGCCCTTCCCTTCGCTGCTGGTACCCTGCGCCTGCGCCGTGATGTCTCCGAAGAAGTCAGAGGGCAACGTCACCGCAAGGGCGGTAAGAGCCGCGATGAATGTCGCCTCATTCGCGAAGCTGGACCGGGAGACCGTCAAGGTATCCCCGTTCAACGAGCCGGAGTTGAAGCTCGCCCCTGCTGGCAGGCCGGAGAAGACAATCTCCACTTGGTCCAGCGTTTCCTGATCAGGACCGACAGCGTCGGTAATCCCGGCCATTACATCAATTGGGACAACGGTTGGAGAGCCGTCCTGCGCCGCATCCGAAACGGCCACGCTCAGGCTCACGTCCGCAGAGGGCTCCACGCTGATGGTTGAGTTCGAACTCTCAGACCCCTCAGAGGTTGTCACAGTGGTTACCATCTGAATAGGCGAGTTCACACCTGGCGCAGTTCCCGTGGAATAGTCTTGCGGGAAGGTGAGCGAGAGGGCATTGGCCTCCGCAACCGAGCCGGTCCATTCAAGCCCCGCAACATCCAGCGCACCGCCATTGGCCGTTGTGCCCGTGGGCAATCGATCGAACGTAATGGAGACTGTGTCTGGTGTGTTCGCATCGCCCTCCGAACCATCTGCATCCGTTATGGCTGCAGTAATGCCGAGAGCAATGGTCACACCAGCACCATCCGCGTCTTCGGTGCCGCTCACGTCTTGTGTCACAAGGTCAATGTCTTCCTCAGGGGTAATCGTCACCACAAGATCAGCCACCGCAGATTCCTCTGTGGCGTTCGCGGCAGTCTGGTCTGCAACCGTTGGCTCCGATGATACTGAGACAACTTTCAACGTCACCTGACCGGAGTTGTCCGGTCCGGGCAAGAACTCCACGTCGCCAATATCAGCGGCGGGAATCCTCGCCTCTGAAGGCCCGGTTGCCACAGCAACACCATTAACGAGGATCTGAGCGCCATTTGGAACGTCACGAATGACGTACTCGGCAATCACCTCATGAGGATCGGTGACAGCACCGGAGATGCTCAAAGCCACCGCCGTATCCTCGGTTGTTGAGGCATCAGAAACTTCCACTGTCGGCACGTCCGCATCTGGAACCACCTTGAACAGGAAGTCTGCTTCACCAGAGTTTGTATCACCGTTGCTCAGCTCCAGCGTATTCACATGCAAGGTCAAACGAACTTGATCCGGCAAATTTGGGTCGAGCGCATCTGGTGTCCGCGCATGTTGGTCGGCAAGTCCGATTTTCAATCCAGCAAATTCTGCAGGCGTCAACGTATAGCTGCGCAGCCCGTCAGGCCCCAGGCCATTGTCGATACCTGCAGATACAGTGAGATAATCGGGGACACCTAGCAGTGTTACGCTGTAGACCTCAGACCCATCCTGATCCGGCGTCATGGCAGTCACCACGGAAGACAACATGGAATCCATGTCTTCCAGCGTCTCCACCACTGGCAGCAGGTCGCCGTTGTCTGTGTCCGTCGGCAAGTTCGGATCAAAGTCGATCTGCCCTGCATCTGCAACCGCCTCAACGTGAATGGTTCCAGTGCGTGTGGTGGATGCGGTATCCCCGTTCGGCTCCACGGAAGTCGCCGTGATACTGATGGGGAAGTCGCCGTGCAGTTCAGCCGTGGGCTTGAAGAACAGCCCATTCAAATCCGCAAGCGGCACATCATAGGTCAACACGCCACCGGCATTGCTGCTCGGCGTCAGCGGGTTGCCAGCACTATCTGCAATCACACCATCTGTAGTGTTGATCTGGATTTGCGCTGTGGTGCCCAGCGTTTCGCCCGGATCAACCAATGCGACAGTAGCGCTTATGGAGATCAAAGTGTCCTCATTGCCGCTAGTCCCGTGCACTGTCACTTTGGGTGCATCGGCAACTGGCTCAACATAGACGTCGGTCGTCTGTGCAACACTATTTGAGAAGCCGCATTTCACGTTGAGCGACAACGAGGTGTGAGAGATTTCATCAACCCCGTCAAACGGCGTATTTGCGCTGGAAACATGTTCCGGCAATTGCAGCGAGAACACGGTAGCATCAGTTACGGCGTCTGTATTGATCACGAACGTGCCGGTCACTGGATTATACACCACTGCCGCCGGATCACTGGCCGTCAGTGTCGCGCCATTCGGAGTTCCATCCAGCGTGATGGAAGTCTCTCCAGGCAAGCTGCCCCAGTCTCCGCCATAATTGTTCAGCTGCAGAGTAAAGGTAAGTGCTTGATCTTCCACACCAGAGAGCGGAGACATGCCATCCACAGCATCCACCAGGGTCACATCCGGCACCGGTGGCAAGTTGTTGATGTCACAGCCATCACCGCCACCTCCAGAGGTTACGTCTTCAACGTGGACGTAGAAGTCGGCCTCGGCCACGGCAACACCATGAAGCAGCGCCGCATCGCCAAGCGAAATGCCGCCCGGAATGCTCTCATCATTTTCAACGACGATTGCTGTAAGAGTGAACTTGTAGTCTGTGTCTGCATTGACGTTAGACGGCACGAACTCCAGGTTGCCGATGTCAGCAGCCGAAACAATCACTGCACCAGAGCCGGTATCAATGCCATTCTGGAATGTGACAGAAGGTGTGCCGGTGCTGATGCCACCGCCACTTGGTACATCCGCAAGAGCATCGCCAGTTATGACGAAGTAGAGGTTCTCAGAGCCGTCATAGTTGATCCCGTCAGGCAGGATTTCGGTCATCATCCCGCCGAGGCGCGTTGCATTTCCCGCTGCCCCGCCCTTTGCCGTATCAAGCAGGAAGGCACCACTATCATCGCCGACATAAGCTTCGGCCTCTCCGCCCGCTGGCACGGTAATCGTCGGCGTGTCTGCAACGCCCTTCACGTTGAAGGTAAGTGTTCCCGTTTCCGTCTTTGTTGGGCCAGTCGGATCAGTCGCCTCACGCACCTCATAGGAGATACCAAGAGTGAAGTCCTCGTTGCTGTCCTTAGGCGGCACAACCACGAAGTTACCAATCTGATCTGACGGGATGATCAACTCGCCGTCGCCGTTCAGAAAGATCTCCGTTGAAGCCCCACCAGACGGATCATCCAGGAAGAACCGCGCCTCCTCGCCTACCGAGTTGGGTATTCCGGTCCCAAGCGTGATGACAACGTCGCCCGTCAGTTCTTCTGGAGACTGGTCGCTTTTGTCAATCAAGTTGCCATCAAGGTTCGGGTTGAACCGTTGATCTTCCTTGATGTTGAAGGTCTGATTTGGATTGCCACCATCAACAGACGGTGTCACTTCGATGATCAACGGCGTGTCCGCATTCTGCCCAGCCTCGCCGTCATTAAACTCGCGGGTGGTCACACGCGCTTCAATGGTTGTGGACCCGTCCGCACTGCGAACTGGAAGACCTGTTGCAGGATCAGCGGTCAAGACTCCTGAAAAATGGGTGGGAACACCAGAAAGAACTGCCGTTTGCCACTGGCCACTCTCAAGTGTCCAAGAGGTTGTGCCGTTTGTATTATCAACGGATGTGAGCTTGGCCGGAACAAGGTTCCCGCCAGCGTCGGTGTAAAAGACCACCATTCCCTTTGGAATACCATTTATAACAACGGCTTCAATTGTTTCCGATCCATCCATATCTGGATTTGTTGGAGCGAGCGGTATCGGCATAAAGCCACCGGCAGCATCCACTGTGTTCTCCGCCACCGGTGGCGGATCCGGCAACACCGAAGGATCGTTCACTGCCTCCACATCAATATCGACAGTTACAGATACTTGCCGCACATCCTGCACGCTGCCGGCAGTATTGCGGGAGTCAACGACAGTCATCTCAACGCCGATGTCACCAAAGAACCCGCTGCTGTCCTGCCCAGGCAAAGCATCAGCTGCATCAGCGTCTCGATCATCGTGGGCGAGCGGTGTTAGCGTTAGGGTCCCGTTGAATGAGGTTACCCCATCGACAAATGTCAAAATGAGATTGCCCGTGGTTTCATCATAAAACGCCTGCTGGATCTTGGAGGCTTCAGGACCCAAAATGCTCGGATCAACAATGCCATTTGATTGATATGGAAACCAACCATTGGGAATGCAGACCACAGTGATGACGGAGATTTCTTCCGAACCATCCGTATCTGGCGTACTTGCAGCGATCTGCAGATCTACACTGGAGTCCTCGTTAATCTCCACTATTGGTGTCTTGTCTCCAGGTTGCACCACAACATTGGAATCCGGGTCATTTTCCGGAGTGGTCACAAACCCATCTGACGGCGGCACAAGTGTCACCGTCAATTCAGCTTCCGCTTTTGGCTGCACGGTTACTTGTGTACTGAACGGCTCCACCAAGGTGTTGTCGGATGTATCGTATTCGTTATCGCCGCTTTGAGTGACCGGGGTATCCGTCTCCTTGACCTCAACAGTACCTGAGATGTCAAAAACACCACTGAAATTCTGCGGATAGGAAATACGAAGGTTCTGCACAAACCCTTGGAACTGGGCGTCAGAAACCCCGTCAGGCTGCGTTATCTCATAGGTTGCCGAGGTCGAATTGCTGCTGATCAAGGCGATATCGCCTCGGTTTGATGAAGCGCTAGAGAACAGGGAAACGTCGTTGCCAAGATTGAAGCTATCGCTTGCGGTCTCAGCCAACGCAATAGTTACGGCTATGGTGCCATAGCTCTCAGAGCCATCTGTATCCCCAAGGCGCAAACGATTGAAGCGCAAGCGCGACTGACCGACCGAGTTGAGATCCTCATTGGTTCTTTGATCGCTCACGCGAATGTCGGGATCATCAATCACCGCATCGACGTCAACCTCCACCGTATCACTAGCTGTTTCAGAGTCGGAGGGAAGGCCACTTGCGGTATCAATCGACGTCACCGTCGCCGTCATATCACCGCCCATCAACGTACTGACATCCAGATCCGTATCGCCAGAAGGCTTCATGGTCAGACTACCCGACCAAGTCTGAAGGCCCGGCTTCAAGGTGATGGTCAGATCTCCCGTTGCACTTTTGTAAGTGGCGCTCTGAACATCGCTGCCACCAGAGACAAAAGCGCCGGAAGCAACGGCATCGCCATTTGAGAGGGCGACCCAGCCGTCCGGTACGTTTGAGATAACAATGGTACTGAGGTTTTCAGATCCATCTTGATCAGGCGTTTGCGCACTGATGCTCACGGTGAACGGCGTATCTTCCTTGGCAATCACCACATCACCAGCGGTATCGACAGCTGTCACGCTCATGGTGATTGTTGGCTCGGCAATCGGCAACACATTCACCTTGAATGTAGCCGTATCACTGCCTTCATTCGAGTTGGCAGTCACTTCCCCGCCAATTACACCGGAAAAGTGCTCCGGCAGATCCGTGATGGTGAGTGCGGTATACTCCGCAAGCGTTCCTGTCCATACGCCCGTGTTTCCATCGTAGCTGCCAGCATTAAAGCTTGCTGTATTGGGCAAACCAGAGAATGTGATAGAGACCGGTTCAACCAACTGCTCGGAAAAGTCGCTATCCGTAATGGCAAGACCCAGATTCAAGGCGATCGGTCCACTGTCCTCATCGACAGTCTTGTCCTGCGCAGTGATGGCGATATCTTCCGTTGCTGCGATATCAATTGTGGAGTTGACAGTAACTTGGCCTTCTGGTGTCGCCACGGTGGTGGAGACTGCGATGACCGTCTCTGCCGTTCCAACAGGAGAACTTTCGGTTGAGAAGTCTTCAGGGAAGGTGAGCGCCAGCTGGTTGGCCTCGGCCACACTGCCGGTCCAGCTCAGCCCTGCCACATCCAGCGTGCCCCCATTGGCTGTGGTGCCGTCGGGCAGCCGGTCAAAGGTGATCGTGACCGTGTCAGGCGTATTGGCATCGCCTTCCGACAAGTCGGCATCGGTAATGGCAGCGGCAAGGCCAAGGTCGACCGTAACCCCTGCCCCATCACCATCTTCCGTGCCAGTTACATCTTGCGCGGACAACTCGATATCCGGCTCGAAGTTGACCAGAATGCCGAACGGTGCAGAAGCCGTCCCGCCTTCATCCGTGTTGGCAGTAAACGTGCCGCTGATCGAGGTCTGCGGGTTCTCGGTCGAGAAGTCCGCTGGCAGCGACAGCACCAGATTGGCAAGGCCGCTGGCTGGCCCAGTGTAGGTCAGCGTACCGCCGGAGATGTTGGCGGTAGAGAATGTTGTGCCGCCATCGGTTGAGAACTGCGCCCCATCGGGCAGATCGGTGATCTCGAAACTGACGGTGGTCAGGCTTTCAGAGCCATCGGCATCGGTTGCCTGAGCCGTAAAGTAATCCCCCAGCGAGACAAGCAGCGGGGCTGTGCCCGTGTCGGTCTCACTCAGAACAATGGTGGGCGCGCCGGAGGACTGATCGACCTGATCCGTATAGCCAACCGCAACATCACCTTCAAAGGTGAGCGACAAGGTGATGGGCTCGGTTGGGCCGGTCCCCTCATTGGAGGTGGCCGTTACCGTGCCTTGCAACACCGGGCCCGGGTTCTGGGTGGAAAAGTCAATCGGCAAGGTGATCTCAAGCGCGGCAAACTCTGCGGGTGTGCCGGTGAAGGTGAAATCACCATTCCCATCAAGCGAACCTGCGGACACACTTGTCCCCGGAGGCAGGTCTGAGAACGTGACGGTGATGCTCTCGATCACCTCCGAGCCATCTCCATCGCTCTGGGTGACGCTGATGTAGTCAACCGGTTTGAACGGAACCGGGGCGTCGGTCTCGGAAAGCGCAATCGGCTGCACATCGATATCAATGTCAGAAGCTTCCTTGACAGTGATGGTAGAGGTCACCGTCTCCTTGCCTTCCGGCGTGGTCACCGTTGTGGTCACCATGATCGGATCCGTGCCCCCCGACCCGCTCTCGGTTGAGAAGTCTTCAGGGAAGGTGAGCGCCAGCTGGTTGGCTTCAGCCACACTGCCGGTCCAGCTCAGCCCTGCCACATCCAGCGTGCCCCCATTGGCCGTGGTGCCATCGGGCAGCCGGTCAAAGGTGATCGTGACCGTGTCGGGCGTATTGGCATCTCCCTCCGACAGGTCCGCATCGGTGATGGCGGAAGAAATCCCCAAATCAACGGTCACACCAACGCCATCACCATCTTCCGTGCCAGTTACATCTTGCGCGGACAACTCGATATCCGGCTCGAAGTTGACCAGAATGCCGAACGGCGCAGAAGCCGTCCCGCCCTCATCCGTTTTGGCTGTAAACGTGCCACTGATCGAAGTCTGCGGGTTCTCGGTCGAGAAGTCCGCTGGCAGCGACAGCACCAGATTGGCAAGGCCGCTGGCAGGGCCTATATAGGTCAGCGTGCCGCCGGAGATGTTAGCCGTAGAGAACGTTGTGCCGCCATCGGTTGAGAACTGCGCCCCATCGGGCAGATCGGTGATCTCGAAGCTGACGGTGGTCAGGCTTTCAGAGCCATCGGCATCCGTGGCTTGCGCCGTAAAGTAGTCGCCCAACGAGACAAGCAGCGGGTCAGTGCCCGTGTCGGTCTCACTCAGAACAATGGTGGGCGCGCCGGAGGACTGATCGACCTGATCCGTATAGCCAACCGCAACATCACCTTCAAAATCAACGGCAAGCGTCACAGGTGTGACCGTGAAGCCTTCATTGCTCGTCGCGGTCAGACTACCCTTCAAGTCCGGACCTGGGTTTTGCGTTGAAAAGTCAGTCGGCAGCGTGATCTCAAGCGCGGCAAACTCTGCGGGCGTGCCAGTAAAGGTCAATGTACCAGAGCTATCAATCACGCCTGCGGAGGCCGTCGTGCCCGAGGGCAAATCATTCAGCACCAATGTCAGGCTCTGAACTTCCTCTGATCCATCCGCATCGCTGACGGTGATCTGAATGAAATCTGCAGGCTTGACCGCTAGTGGCGCGTCTGTTTCCGTAGCCCTGATTGTATTGGCCGTTACATCGATGTCCTGCGTTGGGGCAATGGTAATGGCGAAATCAGAACTCTCGCTACCCTCCGGTGTGGTTACAGTGCTGGTCACAGCAATGGGCGTTTCAGGTGTGCCATCCGGCGAACTCTCGGTCGAGAAATCCGGCGGGAATGTCAAACTTAACGCATTGGCTTCGTTTACCGATCCAGTCCAAGTCAGATTGCCAACATCAAGTGTACCGGCATTGGCAGTTGTTCCAGCAGGAAGTCGGTCAAAGGTCAAGACAACCGTATTTGGGGTATCATTGTCTCCTTCAGATCCATCCTGATCAGAAATGTCCGCGGTGATCGCCAGCGCAATCGTCACACCCACATCACCCGGTCCATCAGCATCCTCAACACCGCTCACGTCCTTGGTAGACAGATCAATGTCCTCGGACGCCTGAATCTTGATTGTCGAGTTTACTGTTTCTTGACCTTCGGGCGTCGTTACCGTTGTGGTTACCTTGATAGGCTCTCCCGGTGCAAAGTCCCCTTTGACCAGCTGAACACTATCAATAAAGCCACCATAAGTATCATTCTCGCTGGCAAGCTCCCTGAACTCAAGACGATCGAGACCAGCTTCACCTGTCACCTTGAAAGTATGCGTGACCCATTCCGGTCCCTGCGCTTCCAACGTCGCGATCTTCTGATTGTTCCAGTAGACCTCTATGGTTTCAGTTCCGCCACGACGCGCCGCAATATCGACGCTAAGCAGGTATGTCTCACCGGTTTCCGCAGACACATCCTGAAAGAGCGTGTCCACTGCGCGCTCAGCATCAAGCTCTGCATACTGCTCACCCTCTGAAGCCACGCGCCCCTGATAGCGATCCTGAATTTCGATACGTGTACCGCCCCAACCAGGTACGCTGTTTCCACTCGGATACGATCCCCAATAGCCCTGTGGCAGATCGGGGTCTTCAAAACTGCCATTGACGATTAGATTGCTACCAGTGGGCGTAAAGACTTCGCTCTCGGTTGAGAAGTCTTTGGGGAAGGTGAGCGCCAGCTGATTGGCCTCGGCCACACTGCCGGTCCAGCTCAGCCCTGCCACATCCAGCGTGCCCACATTGGCTGTGGTGCCATCGGGCAGCCGGTCAAAGGTGATGGTCACCGTGTCAGGCGTATTGGCATCTCCTTCCGACAAGTCCGCATCGGTGATGGCGGCAGAAATGCCCAAATCTACGGTCACACCAACGCCGTCGCCATCTTCCGGCTCGCAAACGTCTGGTGCAGATAGGATGATATCTGGCTCGAAGTTGACCAGAATGCCGAACGGCGCAGAAGCCGTCCCGCCCTCATCCGTTTTGGCTGTAAACGTGCCACTGATCGAAGTCTGCGGGTTCTCGGTCGAGAAGTCCGCTGGCAGCGACAGCACCAGATTGGCAAGGCCGCTGGCAGGACCTGTATAGGTCAGCGTGCCGCCGGAGATGTTGGCGGTAGAGAATGTTGTGCCGCCATCGGTTGAGAACTGCGCCCCATCGGGCAGATCGGTGATCTCGAAGCTGACGGTGGTCAGGCTTTCAGAGCCATCGGCATCCGTTGCCTGAGCCGTAAAGTAATCCCCCAACGAGACAAGCAGCGGGTCTGTGCCCGTGTCGGTCTCACTCAGAACGATGGTGGGCGCACCTGAGGACTGATCAACCTGATCCGTATAGCCAACCGCAACATCACCTTCAAAGGTGAGCGACAAGGTGATGGGCTCGGTTGGGCCGGTCCCCTCATTGGAGGAGGCCGTTACCGTGCCTTGCAACACCGGGCCCGGGTTCTGGGTGGAAAAGTCAGTCGGCAAGGTGATCTCAAGCGCGGCAAACTCTGCGGGCGTGCCGGTGAAGGTGAAATTACCATTCCCATCCAGCGAACCTGCGGACACACTTGTCCCCGGAGGCAGGTCTGAGAACGTGACGGTGATGCTCTCGATCACCTCCGAGCCATCGGCATCGCTCTGGGTGACGCTGATGTAGTCAACCGGTTTGAACGGAACCGGGGCGTCGGTCTCGGAAAGCGCAATCGGCTGCACATCGATATCAATGTCAGAAGCTTCCTTGACAGTGATGGTAGAGGTCACCGTCTCCTTGCCTTCCGGCGTGGTCACCGTTGTGGTCACCAAGATCGGATCCGTGCCCCCCGACCCGCTCTCGGTTGAGAAGTCTTCAGGGAAGGTGAGCGCCAGCTGGTTGGCTTCAGCCACACTGCCGGTCCAACTCAGCCCTGCCACGTCCAGCGTGCCCCCATTGGCCGTGGTGCCATCGGGCAGCCGGTCAAAGGTGATCGTGACCGTGTCAGGCGTGTTGGCATCGCCTTCCGACAGGTCCGCATCGGTGATGGCAGCGGCAAGGCCAAGGTCGACCGTAACCCCTGCCCCATCACCATCTTCCGTGCCAGTTACATCTTGCGCGGACAACTCGATATCCGGCTCGAAGTTGACCAGAATGCCGAACGGCGCAGAAGCCGTCCCGCCCTCATCCGTGTTGGCTGTAAACGTGCCGCTGATCGAGGTCTGCGGGTTCTCGGTCGAGAAGTCCGCTGGCAGCGACAGCACCAGATTGGCAAGGCCGCTGGCAGGCCCGGTATAGGTCAGCGTGCCGCCGGAGATGTTGGCGGTAGAGAATGTAGTGCCGCCATCGGTTGAGAACTGCGCCCCATCGGGCAGATCGGTGATCTCGAAACTGACGGTGGTCAGGCTTTCAGAGCCATCGGCATCGGTTGCCTGAGCCGTAAAGTAATCCCCCAGCGAGACAAGCAGCGGGTCTGTGCCCGTGTCGGTCTCACTCAGAACAATGGTGGGCGCGCCGGAGGACTGATCGACCTGATCCGTATAGCCAACCGCAACATCGCCTTCAAAGGCGAGCGACAAGGTGATGGGTTCGGTTGGGCCGGTCCCCTCATTGGAGGAGGCCGTTACCGTGCCTTGCAACACCGGGCCCGGGTTCTGGGTGGAAAAGTCAGTCGGCAGCGTGATCTCAAGCGCGGCAAACTCTGCGGGCGTGCCGGTGAAGGTGAAATCACCATTCCCATCAAGCGAGCCTGCGGACACACTTGTCCCTGGAGGCAGGTCTGAGAACGTGACGGTGATGCTCTCGATCACCTCAGAGCCATCGGCATCGCTCTGGGTGACGTTGATGGAGTCCGCCGGTTTAAACGGCACCGGAGCATCAGTTTCTGCAAGCGCAATCGGCTGGGTGTCGATATCAATGTCAGAAGCTTCCTTGACAGTGATGGTAGAGGTCACTGTCTCCTTGCCTTCCGGCGTTGTGACCATGGTGGTCACCAAGATCGGGTCCGTGCCCCCCGACCCGCTCTCGGTTGAGAAGTCTTCAGGGAAGGTGAGCGCCAGCTGGTTGGCCTCGGTCACACTGCCGGTCCAGCTCAGCCCTGCCACATCCAGCGTGCCCCCATTGGCCGTGGTGCCATCGGGCAGCCGGTCAAAGGTGATCGTGACCGTGTCAGGCGTATTGGCATCTCCCTCCGACAGGTCCGCATCGGTGATCGCAGCGGCAATGCCAAGGTCGACCGTAACCCCTGCCCCATCACCATCTTCCGTGCCAGTTACATCTTGCGCGGACAACTCGATATCCGGCTCGAAGTTGACCAGAATGCCGAACGGCGCAGAAGCCGTCCCGCCTTCATCCGTGTTGGCGGTAAATGTGCCACTGATCGAAGTCTGCGGGTTCTCGGTCGAGAAGTCCGCTGGCAGCGACAGCACCAGATTGGCAAGGCCGCTGGCTGGCCCGGTATAGGTCAGCGTGCCGCCGGAGATGTTGGCGGTGGAGAATGTTGCGCCGCCATCTGTTGAGAACTGCGCCCCATCGGGCAGATCGGTGATCTCGAAACTGACGGTGGTCAGGCTTTCAGAGCCATCGGCATCCGTTGCCTGGGCCGTAAAGTAATCCCCCAGCGAGATGAGCAGCGGATCCGTTCCCGTGTCCGTCTCACCCAGAACAATGGTGGGCGCACCGGAGGACTGATCGACCTGATCCGTATAGCCAACCGCAACATCGCCTTCAAAGGCGAGCGACAAGGTGATGGGCTCGGTTGGACCGGTCCCCTCATTGGAGGAGGCCGTTACCGTGCCTTGCAACACCGGGCCCGGGTTCTGGGTGGAAAAGTCAGTCGGCAGCGTGATCTCAAGCGCGGCAAACTCTGCGGGCGTGCCGGTGAAGGTGAAATCACCATTCCCATCAAGCGAGCCTGCGGACACACTTGTCCCTGGAGGCAGGTCTGAGAACGTGACGGTGATGCTCTCGATCACCTCCGAGCCGTCGGCATCGCTCTGGGTGACGCTGATGTAGTCAACCGGTTTGAACGGAACCGGGGCGTCGGTTTCGGAAAGCGCAATCGGCTGGGTGTCGATTTCGATATCAGGGGTTGGGTCAATGACAATATCGAAATTGCCACTTTCACTTGCCCCGTCACCTGTGACTGTAACTTCGGCCTCGATTGTACCGGAGTAGTCCGGCGGGAAATAAACCTCAAGTTCATTTGCCTCTGTAAGCGACCCAGTCCACACCCCACCCGGTGCAAGCGTTCCGCCGTTCACAGTGGCACCAGCCGGCATGTCCACAAATACGATTGTGACAGATGCACCGCCACGGCTCACAGATAGATTAAGCCCTAGATTGACGGTGGCGCCGCTATCCCCTGGCCCATCCTGATCCTCGAAGGCCCCCACCACAGATGGGAACCCAGAGCCGTCGTCAAATCCGAGAAAAATGTCTGGCGGATCCAAGTCGTCTCCGTCCGCCAGCTCCCGGTCTTCTATTTCGGGAAAAGCCAACTCGGTTGGCGGCAGGAGCGGGGAAATGGGAAAGCCCGGACTAATCTCTGGAATTACAAGGCTGAAATTACCACCGGACGATGCTTCCGTGGCCTGCTCCTCTACAGCAATAGCGCCAGTTTCCACGTTTCCATCGGCATCTTCGGAGGGAGGCAACAGCACCACGTTGATGGGCGTCTCACCAACAAAAAACTGTGGTTGCCCCAAGGCGCCGTCTTTCAAAATAAGCACAGTCCCGTCCGGTTGACGGAACAAGAGATCGTCACCAAGCCGAATGCCGTCAGCAATCGAAGCTGTTAGGGGCACACGAAAAACACCGTTCTCCGGCAGGACCCAATCTCTAGGGCTCTGATCATCTCCCTGAAGCTGCACAGTCTGGCCGCTCGGAAACTGTATAATCTGAAGACGAGCAGCAGCATCTAGACCACCACCTAAAGTAGATCCTGAAAGTTGGGATGTTTGCGAGGTCTCTTGGCCTGCTTGGGCTGAATTTCGTTCCACCATATTCTTCTTCTTTTCGTGAAATCACTATTCATTTTTCTATATGATAGAAACATAAACCAAAAACGAACAACAGACACAATAGTATAAACTTTCATGGTTAACATATTTTAATTATTAACTATAGGTAATTTGGAATTGAAGGCCATTTCAATACTCTAAAGACGAAGCGCCTTCCTCTTAGTAACAAGCGCGCTCAGACATCCAAAATCACTCATGCCGAGGCTTCCCCTCCCCCTGCACACTCTAAAAAATGAGAATAGTTGTTAAAATGTTTCCACAAAGGCTAAAGTATATATGGCATTACCTGAGGTAACTGATCGTATTGTAAAGTCACACAGATGTTTGCACTGTGTTTGGTACCTTTACGACTTGCCCGCCCTCTCATGATGGCGGGCTTTTTTCTTATATGCGGCATATGCATTTTAGGTAATTACATGGAACGGCGCTCAGGCAGCCGCCCGTCGTCATACTGACACATTTGAAGCAAACTGCCCTGAGCACCCATCATTACCCACCAAAGGTCTGAGTTGGCAGTATGTCAGTTCCCCGCCAAACTTGAGCCAACTTGGTTCTGGGAGGAACGCACCATGGCACTCATTACACCGCTCTCCGCATGGCGTGAGGAGGAGCATGCGCTGTTTGCAGACAGCGTCGGCAAGTTCTTTGATAGCGAATTAGTTCCAAATATTGAGAGATGGAACGCAGAAGGCATCGTAGAGCGCAGCTTTTGGAACAAAGCTGGCGAAGCAGGCATAATGGGTGGCGCCATTCCTGAAGCCTATGGAGGCTTTGGCGGCGGTATCGCCTTCGACGCCATCACCGTCTATGAGCAGGCAGCCCGCAGTGATTTTGGCTGGGGTTTCGGCATTCAATCCATCGTCATGCACTATGTTGTCGCCTATGGAACCGAAGAGCAGAAGAAACGCTGGCTGCCGAAATTGGTCAGCGGCGAGATGGTGGGCGCCATTGCCATGACCGAACCCGGGGCCGGGTCAGACTTACAAGCTGTCCGCACTACAGCTGAAAAAGACGGCAACGGTTATCTGATCAATGGCTCCAAGATCTTCATAACCAATGGCCAATCTGCAGACCTGATTGTCATCGTCGCAAAGACAGACAAGTCTCAAGGGGCGCGTGGTGTCTCATTGATCTGCCTGGAAACGGAGGGGGCCGAAGGGTTTCGTAAAGGGCGCAATCTCAAGAAGCTGGGCATGAAAAGCAACGATACAGCCGAGCTGTTTTTTGAAGATGTGAAAGTCCCTGCCGATCACTTGTTGGGCCCAGAAGAAGGCCAAGGCTTCTATCAGCTCATGAAGCAACTTCCATGGGAGCGCCTCATGATCGGCATTACGGCCCTTGGCGCCATTGACTTCGCTTTGGCGGAGACGATCCGCTATGTGCAAGACCGCAAGGTGTTCGGCAAACGCGTCATGGATATGCAAAACACCCGCTTCAAGCTTGCTGAAATGAAAACAAAGGCAGAGATGCTTCGCGCTTTCATAAACAACGGGCTTACCCTTCTAGAGCAAGGCAAGCTGGATGCGGCCAGCGCGTCCATGGCCAAATATTGGGGCTCAGAAATTCAAAATGAAATCATCAGCGAATGCCTTCAGCTGCATGGTGGCTATGGATACATGATGGAGTACCCGATCGCGCGAATGTATGCCGATGCGCGTGTTCAAATGATCTATGGCGGCTCCAACGAAATCATGAAGGAGCTTATCGCGAGGTCCATGGATGAGTAAGCTTGCGGCACAAGGCGCGGGCCCACTGGCCGGAGTTCGTGTCGTGGAGATCGCGGGACTGGGACCAACGCCCTATGCTGCCATGATCCTTGCGGATATGGGGGCAGAGGTCACTCGAATTGAAAGGCCTGGGGCAACACACCTTGTCCCACAATCACCCGACTTCTTGAACCGATCGCGTGACTTCGTGGAACTGGACTTGAAGGAACCCGAAGCACTGCACCTTGCAAAGGAACTGATCGCAAAAGCCGATGTGCTCATTGAGGGCTTAAGGCCGGGTGTGATGGAGAAAAATGGCCTCGGCCCAGAAGTTGCCCTCGCGCTGAATCCGAGGATTATCTATGGCCGCATGACAGGTTGGGGACAGAGCGGCCCACTTGCCAAAACTGCGGGCCACGATATCAATTACATTGCGCTGACCGGCGCATTGCATGCCATTGGCTCTGAAGATGCCCCCACTGTTCCTCTAAACCTCCTCGGAGACTTTGGCGGCGGGAGCCTATTTCTGGTCACAGGCATTCTGGCCGCCCTATTCCACGCGGCCAGAACTGGCGAAGGCCAGGTGGTTGACGCCGCGATTACAGACGGCACCCTACATCTGCTCACCCTTCAGCATTCGCTCATGCATTCTGGGCTTTGGCGAGATAGGCGAGCTACAAACATTCTGGATGGAACCGCCCCGTTTTACACCACCTATGAATGCGCAGATGGCGAGTACATTGCCGTAGGCTGTCTGGAGCCTCACTTTTACGCCCTGTTCATTGAAGGGCTTGGCCTCGACATCAATGAACTCCCCCCTCAGATGAATTCCAAAGAATGGCCAAAGCTGCGCCAACACTTCGCCCAGCGCATCAAGGCACACAGCAGGGACCATTGGGAGCGGGTTTTTGCAGGAACGGATGCATGCGTCACACCTGTCCTGTCATTAACCGAAGCCAAGGCCCATCCTCACAATAAAGAGAGGCGCGCTTTTGCAGAGATAGATGATATCGAGCAACCGGCCCCTGCTCCACGACTTTCAAAGACGCAAAGCTCAATAAGGGGCAATGCACCGGAGCAACCTGTATCGGCGGAGAAGGTCCTTGCACGCTGGAGCCAACCGCCAGCGGCAAGCACTATGTCAGCCAGAACAATGAGTGCTGACTGACGCCTGTGATGCTACATTTCATCGAAATCGATCAGAACGTCCTTGGTTAACGGACGCGCTTGGCAGGTCAAAACAAAGCCCGCCTCCACTTCCCAGGGCTCAAGCGAGTAATTGTTTGCCATCTCCACTTCACCTTTCACCACCTTGGCACGACAGGTGCAGCACATTCCGCCTTTACAGGAGAACGGCAACTCCAGACCTTGCCGGTGAGCGGCGTCAATCACACTCAGGTCAGTTTCGTTCATTGTGAAAGAACGCTGCGCGCCATCCAGGATGACCGCAATTTCAACGCCACCTTCGGCGACGCTATTAGCCTTGGCGGAGGGAGACTTGGCAGTGGTGCTGCCATCAGCGGGGGTAAACAGCTCGAAACGTATCTTGTCTGGGGAGACGCCATGCCCCTCTAGAAGCTTTCGTCCGGTTTCGATCATGTCTCCTGGACCGCAAAGATAAAAGGCATCCGTATTTTCAAGATCCACCAGATTTCGCTCGATGAACTGCCGAATGCGTTCCCCATCCAAGCGGCCATGGAGCAAGTCAATGTCCTGCCCTTCTCGGCTCAAAACATGGGTAAGGGTGAAGCGCCCCAGATAACGGTCCTTCAGATCTTCCAGTTCTTCGCGGAACAGAACACTTGCACTTTCTTTGTTACCATAAAACAACGTGAAGCTGCTTTCAGGCTCGCGCTGCAAACTAGTCTTGATAATGGATAAAATCGGCGTAATGCCTGAACCAGCAGCAAAAGCCACATAGTTCCGGCCCTCTGCGCCATCCACTTCGGCAGTAAACCGCCCCTCAGGTGCCATCACCTCAAGGCTCATGCCCGCCTTCAACTGGTCATTGGCGAAGGTTGAGAACGTACCGCCTTCCACTTTCTTCACCGCAACGCGGATCTCATCGTCGTCAAGGCCAGAACAAATGGAATAGCTGCGGCGCGTGTCTTCCCCATCAACGACCGTGCGCAAGGTCAGGTATTGACCGGGCTTGAAGGTGTATTCGTCCTTCAGCGCCTTCGGAATATCGAAAAGGATGGAAACGGCCTCTGGGGTCTCTCTTCGCACATCCTTAACATTAAGCGTATGAAACCGGGACATGGCCCCTCCTCCCTCACAAACACTTGAAATAGTCAAAGGGTTCCAAGCACTTGGTGCAGCGATAAAGCGCCTTGCACGGTGTGGAACCAAACTCGCTCACCCGCTCCGTTTCGTTGGCACCGCAATGCGGGCATTGAACCGCCGTCTCACCGAACAACGCTCTCTTGGAGTTGGAGCGCTTTTCTGGAGGGGCAATCCCATAGGCCCTCAGCTTGTCGCGCCCTTCTTCGGTGAGCCAATCAGTCGTCCACGGTGGACTAAGCACGGTCTCCACCCGCGCTGCTGCAAACCCTGCTTCCTGAAGAGCCTTGAGAACTTCATGTTCGATCATGCGCGTTGCAGGGCAACCGGAGTAAGTTGGCGTAACAAGAGCGACCGGCGCTCCATCCGCTTCAACACGAACCTCCCGCAAGATGCCCAGATCGGCAACAGTGACAACAGGAACTTCTGGATCCGGAACTTGCGCCGCAGCCTCCCAGGCTTTGCGACGAATAGCCTCCCGGTCCATTGCAACAACACGTCCCATGGCACTCACCAAGTCATGCCAGGATAGGTACGCTGCATGTATTGCAGCTCGGCCAAGATATGCCCCAGATGTTCAGTGTGTTCGCCGGAACGCCCACCTGTCTGCATCCAATTGACCTTTGGCATTTCAAGACCGGCGTCCGTCAGGATGCTGTTCACTTCTGCTTCCCACTGCGGACGCAAGGCCGCGAGATCAACACCAACACCCGCCTCCGCCATTTCCGTGGCAAGGGCGTCCATCTCAAATAACTCGCCTGTATAAATGGCGAACTCATCCAGCGCATCCACCATTCGTTCCCGGCTTTCGGCCGTACCTTGCCCAAGACGGATCACCCATTCGGCCGAGTGGCGAACGTGATAATCCACTTCCTTGACCGCTTTGGCTGCGATGGCTCGAATAGTTTCATCGCTGGACTTGAGCAGGCCGTTCCAAAGCAGATCCATGAACACGGAATAAAAGAATTGGCGCGTGATAGTATGCGCGAAGTCACCATTGGGACGCTCGACGATCAACGCATTCACGTAATCGTTCTCATAACGCAAGAATGCTAGCTGATCTTCATCGCGGCCCAGCCCTTCGACCTCACCGGCGTAGGTGTAGAGTGAGCGCGCCTGGCCCAATAGGTCTAGCGCAATGTTTGCCAGCGCCAGATCCTCTTCCAGCGTAGGCGCATGACCACACCATTCGCCAAGACGCTGCGACAAGATTTGCTGATCATCTCCCAGACGCAGCAGGTAATTCAACAAGGACTTTTTATCTACCATGCTGCACCTCACATATTCCCGACTTCCTCGGGGATCTCGTAGAAGGTTGGGTGTCGATAGATCTTCGATGCTGTTGGCTCGAACATCATGTCCTTGTCTACCGGATCAGATGCGACGATCTGGTCTGAGCGAACCACCCAAAGGCTTTGCCCTTCTCCCCTGCGCGTATAGACATCGCGGGCCGCCTGCAGAGCCATTTCCGCATCCGCTGCATGAATTGACCCTGCATGTTTATGGCTGAGGCCATTCCGTGCACGGATGAAAACCTCCCAAAGTGGCGTTGGCTTTTCTGACATGAAATCATCTCCCAGTTATTATTCAGCTGCGGTCTTGGCAGCCTCAGCTGCAGCAGCCCGTTTCTCGGCAAAAGCGAGAGCTGCCTCGCGCACCCAAGCGCCCTCCCGGTGCGCTTTGCGGCGGGCCTTCATTCGGTCCCGGTTACAAATCCCATCGCCTTTCACGACACGCCAGAACTCATCCCAATCGATATCGCTGTAGTCGTAGCCTTGCTTTTCCTCATTCCACTTGAGGTTAGGATCTGGCACCTTCAGCCCAAGATAGCCGGCCTGCGGCACCGTCGCGTTCACGAACTTGTCGCGCAAACTGTCGTTGGAGAACCGCTTGATCTTCCAGTGCATGGACTGATCTGAATGGGTGGATTCACTATCATGCGGCCCGAACATCATAAGGGCCGGCCACCAAATTCGATTGATCGCCTCTTGCGCCAGCTGCTTTTGCTCATCTGTGCCACGGCACAGCGTAAGCAGGATCTCGTAGCCCTGCCGCTGATGAAAGCTCTCTTCTTTACAAATCCGGATCATGGCACGCGAATACGGCCCATAGGAGCACCGACACAACGCGATCTGGTTCATGATTGCCGCACCATCGACAAGCCAGCCGATTGCACCGATATCCGCCCACGTTAGGGCTGGATAGTTGAAAATCGACGAGTATTTGGCAGCTCCTGTGAGCAGCTGATCAGTCAGCTCTTCACGGCTTACACCCAGAGTTTCGGCTGCCGAGTAAAGGTAAAGGCCGTGCCCACCCTCATCCTGCACTTTCGCCAACAACGCGGCTTTCCGCCGCAAAGTTGGGGCTCGCGTAATCCAGTTCCCCTCAGGCAACATGCCGACGATCTCGGAATGAGCGTGCTGAGAAATCTGACGGATCAGTGTTCGTCGATAACCCTCTGGCATCGGATCATTAGGTTCGATCTTCTGCTCGGCATCTATGCGTTTCTGAAAAGCTTCCAGAAACGCTTCGTCCTCAACAGTCGAGCCATCGGCTCCAATCAGACCTTGCGAATACATGGCGTCCCTCCCGCTTGTACCAAGCTCATAGGGATAATCATGTATTACAAAAACCAGACGGTCAATTAATTTTTCGCAACATATTAACTTTCAAGGACGCGAAATCGATTTCCTGCGCGGTCACTCGCATTTGCCAAAGTGCCGTTGGGGCCTTCAGCAACAGTAGAGAGCCACTCATCACTTGAAACAGCGAGCGCCGAATAGCAATTGGCAACCAGACGACGCGCCTCGTCGCCTATCCACTTGTCTCCGATAACATCTGCGGGGAGCATGGGATCTCGCAGCACCAAACGCCTGAAGTCATGGATCAGCAAGGTTCGTGCTGCCATAGCGGAAAGTGGTGTGAGCTGTTCACCGGCTTTCAGTGTTTCATGGAGCGGACCATACACATCCATAAAGCGGCTGTAGTCCTCCTCCAGCTCATCAAGACTCCAGGCAACAACACCCAAAGCTTCTGCGTTGGAGGGCGCTTCAAGGCGGCTTGTGAAGATGAAATCCCCCTGTTCGAGAGTGGGAACTGGCAAGCCCTCAGACACTTCCGGGCGGATGAACACTGTTGGTGCCACAGCTCCGAAGCCACAAGCCTTCAGCTGTCTCCGCCTTGCATCCCGCCCCTCACCGGCAGCCTCCGAAACGATCAGGATCGTCCACGAACCTTCCCACTTTCGGTCAAGCGGCGCGTAGATGCGTATGCTGGCCCGTTCGAACTCAGCACGCCCCGCCTCAGCCAATCGATAAAAGCTTTTGCGCCCGGAGCGCTCTCGGGACACCCAACCATCCTGCGCAAGGCGCGACATGGCAGCACGTACAGAACCCGCTTCGATTTGAAGCCTCTCGCAGATCTCAAGCAGCGAACCCAGCCAAACCTCGCCGCCACGCGGCAGCACAGCATCACCAAAAATGGTGATGATAATAGACCAAACCCGAAGGCGTTCGCGGCGATGCAGATGGGAAATCAGGTCCTCAAGGACAGGCTCAACGGGCAGCTCAGGCATACTCAGAGGCATCTCCGACCGGGCAGACAATGGACGGCCACGGCTCAAATCATGGATTCGTTTGGAGCAGCCTAGAGGGAACGTGCACCTGCAACAATAATCTGCGTAACAATTACAGCGTAGTCTTCACGACTTACAGGACCATTCGGCCGGAACCACATGTAGTGCCAGTTCAACATTCCGAACAGCGACATGGTCACAGGCTTCAACAGCACGTCATCTGCATCGGCAAACCGCGGATTGATCCCGCGAATGGCATCGGCAAACACCACTACAAGACGTCGCTCAAGCGCCTTGATGCTCTCCTGTTCCTCCGGACCAAGAAACTTCAGTGCATTGAGCTGCACCTTGTGCTCGTTGTCGGCATCCTGATAGCCGAGCAGCAAAGCAATGCAGAGTCCCTTGAGGCGCTCCTCTGCGCCAGCCGTCGGCGCATCTGCCTCCTCAACGCGCTCGCACAAGTCTTCAAGGTGCCCTCTGATCACATCGTAAAGGAGGGCATCCTTGTTCTTGTAGTAGTGGTAGAGCAAGGCCTTGGACATCCCGCAAGCCGCAGCGAGTGAAGACATTGATGATCGGTCATAACCTTCTGCAGCAAACATGCTCGCAGCGGTAGTCAGGATCAATTCACGCTTCTGGTCGTAGTCAACCGCTTTGGTACGGGCCACTGGCTTCCATCCTTTTTCTGGAGATTGGCGACTTGCTAGCCGGTCAGGCGTTTATCGTCAACACGTTTGGCCTTTCCTACCGACCGTTCCATTGCACCTGGATCAAGCACCCTCACCTTCACAGAGATGCCGATCACGCTCTTCACATGGTGCCCAAGCTCCCGCACGCTTTGTTCGCGCGCCTCAGCTCCCGCAGAGTCAGGAAGCGCTTCGCAGAAGACGATCATCGTGTCCATTCGCCCATCACGTACCAGTTCAATGCGGTAGTGCGGAGAAAGCCCGGAGCACTTTAGAACCTGCTCTTCAATCTGCGTTGGGAACACGTTCACCCCCCGCACAATCATCATGTCGTCAGAACGCCCGGTCACTTTCTCCATACGGCGCATGGAGCGAGCTGTACCAGGCAGCAAGCGCGTCAGGTCACGCGTACGATAGCGAATGATCGGAAATGCTTCTTTGGTGAGGGAGGTAAACACAAGCTCACCTTTTTCTCCGTCTGGCAGCACTTGACCCGTCTCAGGGTCAATCACCTCGGGATAGAAATGGTCCTCCCAAATATGAAGACCGTCTTTAGTCTCGACACATTCGTTTGCGACCCCCGGCCCCATAACCTCAGAGAGACCGTAGATGTCGACAGCGTGCATGTCGAACGCATCCTCGATCTCCTTCCGCATGGCATTTGTCCATGGCTCGGCCCCAAAGATGCCTACCTTCATTGAGCTTTCACGGGGGTCTATACCGGCATGCCGAAACTCATCCAGAATGGAAAGCATGTAGGACGGTGTTACCATGATGATGTCAGGACGGAAGTCCTGCATCAAGGTTACCTGACGCTCTGTCATCCCCCCGGAAACCGGCACAACGGTGCAGCCCAGCGCCTCAGCTCCATAATGTGCTCCAAGCCCGCCCGTGAACAGTCCATACCCGTAGGCCACATGCACCATGTCCCCAGCACGCCCACCGGAAGCGCGAATTGAACGCGCCACAACGGATGCCCAGGTATCAATGTCCTTTCGAGTATATCCGACCACGGTTGGCCTGCCCGTCGTGCCAGAAGAGGCATGCACGCGTGCCAATTTTTCTTTTGGCACGGAGAACATCCCGAATGGGTAGTTCTCACGAAGGTCCGACTTCACCGTGAACGGGAACTTTGCAAGATCAGAGAGCTGCAGCAAATCCTCCGGATGCACACCCGCATCGTTAAAAGACTTCCGATAAAATGGCGAGTTGTTATAGGCATGCGCCAGAGACCATTTCAGACGCTCCAGTTGAACGGACGCAATTTCATCACGGGATGCGGTTTCTATCGGCTCCAGATCACCTGGCCTTGGGGACAGGTCTAACATCGTGTTTCCTCCTCATCACGGCCCGGCGGCATCCTTGCCCTCCCATGCCAGGCACTGTTTTCTTTGTTCTTGAAACCGTTCAGACGCGCTCAAGCATCAAGGCAATGCCCTGCCCTACGCCAATGCACATGGTGCACAGCGCTCGGCGCGCACCGCGCAGGTGCATCTCTGTAGCTGCAGTCAGAGCCAGTCGCGCACCAGACATGCCAAGCGGATGGCCCAACGCAATGGCACCACCATTTGGGTTCACGTGTTCCGCATCGTCTGGCAAGCCAAGGCGCCTCAGCGTCGCCAAAGCCTGAGCGGCAAAAGCTTCATTCAACTCAATCAGGTCTACATCTGAAATGGAACGCCCGAGGCGCGTGAGCAGCTTTTCAGTAGCCGGGGCTGGGCCTATACCCATGATACGAGGTTCAACACCGGCAGTTGCCAACCCGGAAATCCGCGCCAAGGGCTTCAAGCCATAACGCTCCACCGCCGCCTCAGATGCCACGATCACCGCCGCCGCGCCATCGTTTACCCCAGAAGCATTGCCCGCTGTAACAGAGCCACCCATACGAAACGGCGTTGGTAGCGAAGCAAGTTTCTCAATCGTTGTTTCTCTTGGGTGCTCATCCCTATCAACAACGATGGGCGCTCCTTTGCGTTGAGGAATTTCTATCGCTGTGATTTCCTGCCTCAAGCGTCCGGACGCCTGAGCTGCCGAAGCGCGCTGCTGGCTTCTAAAAGCGAACGCGTCCTGATCTGCACGGCTGATGTTAAAATCCTCGGCGACGTTCTCAGCAGTCTCCGGCATGGAGTCGATGCCATATTGGGTCTGCATGAGCTTGTTCACGAACCGCCACCCAATGGTGGTGTCATACACTTCGTTTGCGCGAGAATAGGCGGTTTCAGCTTTCGGCATAACAAAGGGCGCACGAGACATGCTCTCCACCCCACCGGCCAGCATGACGTCAGCTTCACCCGCCTTGATAGAGCGCGCTGCCAACCCAATTGCGTCCATACCAGATCCGCAAAGGCGATTAATCGTTGTACCGGGAACAGAGATCGGCAACCCGGCAAGTAATGCCCCCATGCGGGCGACATTTCTGTTGTCCTCGCCCGCCTGATTGGCACACCCCATAATGACGTCTTCGACGGCTTCACCCGGGAGGCCGGAAGCCTTCTCCATCACAGCGCGTATCACACGGGCCAGCATGTCATCAGGGCGAATAGGCGCCAATGCGCCCCCATATCTGCCAATCGCGGTGCGAGTGCCTTCGCATATGTATGCGTGAATGGTCATGCCTCTGGTCCCTCTGGTAAATGTGTGCCGCGCACTTGCCTCGAATGACCGCGAAACTCCGCAATCAAACTGCCGTCCTCTTTGGTAACCCGGATGTCGTAGATGCCATTGCGGCCAAAACGGGTCACTTCCTCGGCCGTGGCGACCAGCATGTCGCCTTCAAATGCAGGGGCGACAAAAGTAATCGAGCAATGTTGCGCAACAACGCGGGGGTTGTAGCTGTTGCAGGCGAAGGCGAAGGCACTGTCCGCAAGCGCGAAAATGAACCCACCATGGGCAGTAGCATGCCCATTGCACATCGCTTTGGTCACTTGCATGGAGATCCGCGCATGCCCGGCGGCCACATGCTCCAGTGACATACCCAACTGCTGCGACGCTTCATCATCCGCCCACATGGACTGGGCACAAGCGCCAGCCAGTTCGTCAGGCGTCATGTCGCTCGGCCGTTTACCTAACTCAGCGGACATGTCATTCCCTCCCGGAAAAGTTCGGGGCGCGCTTTTGCAAGAAGGCGCTCACACCCTCAGCGTAATCCGCGGATCGCCCCAGTCGGCGCTGGTAGTCGCGCTCCAAATCAAGCTGTTCATCCAGCGAGTTGGTCGCCGCCGCCTGCACCGCCATTTTGGTCATGGCCAATCCAAGCGTTGGCCCAACCGCAAAACTTTCCACCATGGCGAGGGCCTCATCCATCAGGTTCTCATCCTCAACAGCACGCCAGATGAGCCCCCACTGCTCTGCGGTCTCCGCCATCAACGGCGCCCCAGTCAGCATCAGAGCCTTTGACCGAGCCTCTCCAATGAGCTGTGTCATTGTCCAGGTCCCGCCGGAATCAGGCACAAGACCGATTTTTGAGAACGCTTGGATAAAGCGGGCGGATTTCGCTGCCAGAACCACATCGCACGCAAGAGCAATGTTTGCGCCGGCACCGGCTGCGACGCCATTTACGGCGCACACGACAGGTTTTTGAAGCGAACGGATCAGCCGAATGAGAGGATTGTAGAAGGTCTCCAGCGTCTCTCCCAAATCAACGCCATCCTCCATCTTTGTCGGGTCTCGATCGCCGAGGTCTTGTCCTGCGCAGAAACCGCGACCAGCGCCTGTCAACAAAACCGCTCTGACGGCACCGTCCTCTCCCGCCTCTTTCATGGCGACGAAAAGTGCCCGATGCTGTTCATCGTTGAAGGCGTTCAACTTGTCTGGCCGGTTCAGGGTTATCACCGTGAAACCCTGCTTCTTTTCGACCAGTACCGGTTCCTCTGCCATTGCCTGTCCCTCCCGAGTCTTAATCGCAACACCGCGGAAACACTTAGCTTTCGCTATTCAAATCGTTCGTTTTTTGCAATCAATATAAAATTATCTTGCATAATCCGTCCGGTCGGTCAATCATAACCGAAGAACGTGAGACAAATAATTTTGATCCATCGCTGCTACTCATTGCAATTTTTACGAGCGGTCGGATCGTATGGGAGAGATAGATGAGTGAGTATTTCAAGACCCATCAGGAAACCCTGACCGCCGCCTGTGACGCGCTGCGCAAACGTGACTTCTGGTCGGCCTATCCGGAATCACCGAGCCCTCGCGTTTATGGGGAGACTGCAAAGGACGACGGAGAAGTTGCCTTCAAGGACCTCTTGGGAAAAACCTTTTCAATTGAGGGACATCCGGGCACAGACACAGTTGGCAAAGAGGTGTCCCCCTATGGTCTGGCGTTAGATATCAAGTACCCGTCGGCCACCGTTGACGAGTTGATCCTGGCCTCGAAGGCCGCAGGAAAAGCTTGGCGTAAAGCCACAATCGAAGCGCGAGTTGGCGTCTGCCTTGAAATCCTGCACCGCATCAATCGTCGCTCTTTCGAGATGGCCAATGCAGTGATGCATACAACCGGCCAAGCTTTCATGATGGCGTTTCAAGCGGGAGGCCCGCACGCGCAGGACCGTGGTCTGGAAGCGGTTGCCTACGCCTTCGATGAAATGACGAAGACACCGGGCTCGGCAACTTGGACCAAACCGCAGGGCAAACACGACCCGATTGTCATGGAAAAATCCTTCCGGGTAATACCAAGAGGCATTGCGCTCACCATTGGCTGTGCGACTTTCCCAACCTGGAATGGCTACCCAGGCATCTTTGCCAGCCTTGCAACTGGCAACACGGTCATTGTCAAGCCACATCCGATGGCAATCCTGCCGCTAGCGCTTACAATCAAGATCGGCCGCGAGGTTTTGGCAGAGGCAGGCTTCGACCCGAACGTGCTGCTGCTGGCTGCAGATGAGCCCGGCGCAGAAAAAACCAAGGACTTGGTTACCAACGCGGACATCAACATCATCGACTTCACAGGCTCCAACGCGTTTGGCAAGTGGGTTCGCGACAACGCCCCGGAAAACACGCAGGTCTACACCGAGGAAGCCGGCGTCAACTCCATCGTTGTGTCCTCGACAGATAACTTCAAGGGTATGTGCTCCAACATCGGCTTCTCCCTCTCTCTGTACAGTGGTCAGATGTGCACAGCGCCGCAGGCGATTTGGGTGCCACGAGACGGAATTGAAACGGATCAGGGACACAAGTCCTTTGAGCAGGTAGCTGAAGGCATCAAGATCTCCGTCGACAAGCTGCTGGGCGATCCCGCCCGTGCTGCCGGAATTTGCGGTGCCATTGTTAATCCCGCAACGCTGGAGCGCGTCAAGCAAAGCGAAGGTTTGGGTGAGGTGGTACGTCCATCCACCAGCATAGAGGGTCTTGAAGAGGCGCGCACAGCAACGCCGATGATCCTCAAGGTCGATGCAGCTCACTCTGAGGCCCATCTGGAAGAACGGTTTGGCCCAATCAGCTTCGTTGTTGCGGTCGACGACACCCAAGATGGAATTGAGCGTGCAGCCAATGCTGCAAAGACAAAAGGCGCCATCACCGCCGGCATCTACGCCACCGACGAAAGCGTTCTTGATGAAGCCGCAGACGCGTTTGCCGATGCGGGCGTCGGCTTGTCCTGCAACCTGACAGGTAGCGTTTTCGTCAACCAGAATGCGGCTTTCAGCGACTATCACGTGAGCGGGGCCAATCCTGCGGGGAATGCCTGTCTCACAGATTCCGCATTCGTGGCCAATCGCTTCCGCATCACTGCGGTACGCCGCCACAAGGCTGCCTAACGCAGCAGGAACGACATCACCCCTCGCCGTCTAGGCGAGGGTCCATTGGAATTCATGTTAGTTTTGGGAGGAATGACATGAAACTGAAAGAGGTCTTCAAGACGACCACGCTGGCCGCAGCAACCGCTGCTATGACCACACTCGCAACCCCAGCCTTCGCCGAGATCCTGATCGGCTCAACCCTTGCCATCACCGGACGCGCTTCGTTCTTGGGCGATCCGGAGGCCAAGACACTTGCCATGCTGGTGGACGAGGTAAACGCAGCAGGCGGTGTCAACGGCGAACCAATCAAGCTGATCCAGTATGATGATGGCGGTGACCCCAACAAGGCCCGGACCTTTGCAACTCGGTTGGTAGAAGATGACGAAGTTGTCGCCGTCATTGGCGGCACCACCTCTGGCGCCACCATGGCCATGATCCCGATTTTCGAGGAAAACGAGATCCCATTTATTTCTCTTGCAGGTGCTGTCGCAATTATTGACCCTGTAAAGAAATGGGTTTTCAAGACCCCGCACACAGATCGCATGGCCTGCGAAAAAATCTTTACCGACATGCAGGCCAACGGCATCAGTAAGATTGGCATGATTTCCGGTACCGGCGGCTTTGGCAAGTCCATGCGCGGCCAATGCCTTGATGTTGCAGGTAATTACCAAATCGAAGTGGTAGCCGATGAAACCTATGGCCCGTCAGATTCCGACATGACACCGCAGCTGACGAACATCAAGAACGCAGAAGGCATTCAGGCCGTGGTCAATCCCGGATTTGGTCAAGGCCCGGCCATTGTAACGCGCAACTATCGCCAGCTCGGCATTGACCTGCCGCTCTACCAGTCACACGGTGTCGCATCCAAGAGCTTCATTGAACTGGCGGGCGACGCTGCAGAGGGCGTTCGTCTGCCAGCGGCCGCTCTGCTCGTCGCATCGGATCTCGCAGATGATGATCCACAAAAGCCGGTCGTCACCGGATACATCGAAGCTTATGAAGCCGCGACCGGTGAACCAGTATCCACCTTCGGCGGGCATGCATACGACGCCTTCAAAATGCTTGTTGCCGCAATGGAGACTGCAGGCTCTTCTGATCCTGAAGCGGTCCGGGACGCCTTGGAGAACACCCGTGGCTTCGTTGGCACTGGCGGCGTGGTCAACATGTCCGCAGAAGACCACCTTGGCCTTGATCTTTCCGCATTCAAGATGCTGGAGATCCGCGATGGCAACTGGACCATCGTTGAGTAAATGCGCAAGCAGCGGAGGGTTTCGGCCTTCCGCCGCTCGCTGCGACGCATGAATGCTTCGGTAAATTCAAAACTTTGAAAAGGCTTGGGCGACATGTCCGAATTGCTGCAGTTCGTGTTCTCAGGGCTGACGGTCGGCGCAGTTTATGCGCTCGTCGCTCTCGGCTTCACGATCATCTACAACGCCTCTGAGGTTGTGAACTTCTCACAAGGGGAGTTCGTGATGCTTGGTGGAATGTTGACCGTCTTCATTTTTGAGGCAGGCCTGCCCCTGTGGGGCGCTGCCTTTCTCGCCATCTTCATCACTGCACTCGTTGGAGTTTTCTTGAACAAGCTGGCCATCGAGCCAGCTCGCGGTGCATCCGTCGTTAACTTGATTATCATCACAATCGGCGCATCCATCTTCCTGCGCGGCCTCGCTCAGATCATTTTCGATAAGCAGCTGCACCGCTATCCATCCTTCTCAGGGGATGACCCGCTCCACATTGCGGGCGCAACGCTGCTTCCCCAGAGCATCTGGGTCATGTTTGGTGCCGCCTTTGTTTTTGCGGGCCTCTATGCCTTCTTCACAAGAACCCTCACCGGCAAAGCCATCCTTGCAACGGCCAACAACCGCCTCGCCGCGCGTCTGGTGGGCATCAATACCAATTTCATCATGGCACTAAGCTTCGGCCTGTCCGCTGCAGTTGGGGCTACAGCGGGGGTTCTTGTCACCCCGATCACGCTCACCAGCTACGACATCGGCGTTATGCTGGCTTTGAAAGGTTTCGCGGCTGCCATGCTCGGCGGCATGGGCAATCCCTTCGGAGCGCTGGTCGGAGGCTTGCTCATTGGCCTCATTGAGGCAACGACAGCCGGGTACCTGACCTCAGAGTACAAGGACGCAGCTGCCTTTATTGTGATCCTGCTAACCTTATTCGTCATGCCGCAAGGCCTGTTCGGTGCAAAATCCATGGAGCGGGTGGAAACATGACAGCCTATCTGCCACCGCGGGTGCGTGCACTCATCATTCTGACGATCCTGATCGCACTGGCACCCATGTTGTTCCCCTCATCGTTCTACTATCGGGTGGGCACACTCATCTTCATCAACTCCATCGCTGTCATAGGCCTCGTCATCCTCATCGGTTATGCGGGCCAGATCAGCTTGGGTCACGCCGGGTTTTCAGGAATAGGGGCATATGCCTGCGCCTTGGGGCCAGTCCATTTAGGCCTCCACCCCTTCGCAAGCCTTTTTCTAGGTGCTGTTGTTTCAGCATTGCTTGCGTGGTTTGTCGGCCGCCCCATCTTGCGCCTCAAAGGGCATTATCTGGCAGTCGCGACACTCGGGCTTGGAATGCTCATATCCATGGTCCTGACCAACGAAACTCAACTCACCGGCGGACCTGATGGCATGGCCGTTGAAGGCCTCGGTCTGGCCAAGGCTGTCAGAGAAACGCTCGGTTTCAAGGTAAAGACCTCAGTTGTATGGTACTGGTTCGGAGGGGGGATGCTGCTCATTGGGGCATGGCTCGCCTTGAACCTTTACAACAGCCCTACCGGTCGTGTGCTACGTTCTCTACACGACTCCGAGATTGCCGCCAAAACCGTTGGCGCGGATGTGGCCAGATACAAACTTGTCGCTTTCGTGATCTCGGCAGCATACGCCTCTGTAGCAGGTTCCCTTTTGGCGCTGTTCAATCGGTTCATCACCCCAGATATTGCAAGCTTCCTGCATTCCGTAGAGCTGGTCACCATGACGGTCTTAGGCGGCGCGGGTTCGGTGCTGGGTGGCATCGCCGGGGCAACCTTGCTCACCGCCCTGCCGCAAGTGCTCACCATGTTCCATGAGTACGAGCATGTCATGCTTGGGTTGATCATGATGCTGGTCATGATCTTCATGCGCGACGGCCTGTTGCCCACCCTGCGCAAACTCATGCTCCGGAGGGCAATTCCATGACCCTTTTGAGCGTTAGAGGCCTTGGCATCGATTTTGGCGGCATAACCGCTGTAAACGCGCTCGACTTCGACGTGCAGCCCGGCGAAATCGTCTCCATCATCGGTCCAAATGGCGCAGGCAAGACCACCCTGTTCAACATGATCTCCGGCATCTACCAGCCCAGCCGAGGGCACGTCGTGCTGGAAGGTCGGGACGTCACGGACATGGAGCCGCACAAGCTGGCCGAACGAGGCATGTCGCGCACCTTCCAGAACCTCCAGAGCTTTGATCAGATGACCGCCCTGGAGAACGTTATGGTCGGATGTCACATGTCGGAGCGCAGCCCCATCTGGGCGGATCTTCTGCGCCTACCCTCCAGCAGTCGGCGCAACCGGCAAACACAAGAAAAAGCCATGGCGCTGCTGGAACGCGTTCACTTGGTAAAGGCAGCACACATGGAAGCATCTTCCTTGTCATACGGTGCCCTCAAGCGCATCGACATTGCACGTGCGTTGGCTTGCGACCCGAGAATCTTGTTGCTGGACGAGCCCGCAGCCGGATGTAACGCCGTGGAAACGGAAGAGATCGACGAGCTGATCGCTGAGATAGCCAAGGAAGGTGTCGCGATTTTACTGGTTGAGCACGACATGAAACTGGTGATGAAAATCTCCGACCACGTCATCGCGCTCAACTACGGAGAAAAACTCGCAGAAGGTAAGCCTTCGGAAATCAGCCGTGACCCAAAGGTGGTGGAGGCTTATCTTGGTAGCCACGGAGGAAAGGAGGCCGCTCATGCTCTCGGTTGAAGGCCTTCGTTCCAAGTATGGCCGCATCGAGGTGTTGCACGGCATCACACTCGAGGTTCACTCTGGCGAGATCGTTACCCTTGTCGGAGCCAATGGCGCGGGCAAGACCACGCTGCTCCGGTGTTTGTCCGGCGTGCAACCGGTTTCCCAAGGTACAATTCATTTTCGGGGGGAGAACCTGACGGGCACAGCGCCTCATACCCGCGTTTGTCAGGGCCTGCTGCAATCGCCTGAGGGACGTCAGATATTCACCAATCTGTCGGTTGAAGAAAACCTGCGCCTTGGGGCCTATCGTTACCGCGATGAGCGGGTTGAGAAAGACATGCAGGAAGCCTACGCGTTGTTTCCGATCCTGAAGGAAAAACGCAACTTGCCTGCAGGTGGCCTTTCCGGTGGGCAACAGCAGATGCTTGCCATTGCGCGCGCTTTGATGGGCCGCCCCATTTGTCTGCTTCTGGATGAGCCAAGCCTCGGCCTCGCGCCCATCCTCGTCGATCAGATCCTCGATACTGTAAAAAGCCTCAAGGAAATGGGTGTCACCGTCTTCGTGGTGGAGCAAAACGCCTTTGCCGCCTTGTCCATCGCGGACCGGGGCTACGTGATGGAAACCGGCCAGATCATCATGGCGGCTCCAGCACAGGACCTCCTTGCAGATGACCGTGTTCGCGAGGCGTATCTGGGTGTCTAATTCAATGAAGGAAGCAATGTCTGTAACCGTTGAGATCAAAGACGCAATCGCTGTGGTGCGCGTCAACAACCCACCTGTCAACGCCCTGTCCCATGCTGTCAGACAAGGCCTTCTCGCCGCGGTGCACAAGGTTGAGACAGCAGAAAACGTAAAGGCGGCCCTGCTCATCTGCGAAGGCCGAACGTTCATTGCTGGCGCAGATGTGCGCGAATTCAACAAGCCTGCCCAAGAGCCAAGTTTGCCACAGGTGATTGATGCCATTGAAGCCTGCCCCAAACCCTGGGTCGCTGCCATTCACGGCAGCGCTCTGGGAGGTGGATTTGAAGTGGCTCTTGGCTGCCATTACCGCATCGCGGACCGCAGCGCCAAAGTTGGCCTTCCGGAAGTTACTCTTGGCCTCATTCCAGGCGCTGGAGGCACTGTCCGCCTTCCACGCCTCACCCCCATCTCTACCGCCTTGGAAATGATTACCACTGGAAAACCAGTCGCAGCCGAACAGGCCAAGGCCTTGGGCATTCTAGACGCCCTCATCACGGGCGATCTTCTTGAAACGGCACAGGCTTTCACCCGGGGGATTATCGAACACCCTCGCCCTCTTGCCACTCGAGACCGGACACTGCCGCAGGCCGCGCCGCCCCCTCAGTTCTGGGAAAGCGCATCGGCGGTGCTGACGAAGAAGGCCAAAGGACAAAAGTCACCTCTGGTTGCCTTGGAAGCAGTGAAAAACGCTGTGGAGCTAACTTTTGAAGAGAGCTACGCCAGAGAACGGGAATTGTTTCTGCAACTGCGCACCTCAGATCAGGCCAAAGCCCTGCGTCACGTCTTTTTTGCAGAACGCGCCTCTTCCAAGCTTGAGGGGCTCGCCGACATCCGCCCCCGCCCGGTTGAGAAGGTTGCTATCATTGGCGGCGGCACCATGGGAGCAGGCATTGCCCTTTGCTTCATAAATGCGGGTTTCGAAGTCACGCTGGTAGAAAGAGACCAGCCCAGCCTCGAAGCCGGTGCTGACCGCATAAGAGGCCTCCTTCAGGCAAGTGCAAAACGCGGCCTCATTACTGAAGAAGCTGCCGAAGAAAAAATCAGCAGTCTGCACCAAACCACCGACTACACCGATCTGGCAGAGATAGACCTCGCAATCGAGGCTGTATTTGAAAACATGGCCATCAAGAAACAGGTGTTCCAGGCACTGGACCAAGCATTGAAGCCAAATGCCATTTTGGCGACCAACACCTCCTATCTGGATGTCAACGAAATCGCCCGTACCACGGATCGCCCAAGTGATGTGATCGGCCTGCACTTTTTCAGCCCCGCGCATATCATGAAGCTGCTGGAAATCGTCGAGGCTGCGCCTACCGCCCCAGATGTGCTCGCCACAGGTTTTGCGCTGGCCAAACGTCTGGGCAAAATTGGCATTCGCTCGGGTGTGTGCGACGGGTTCATAGGCAACCGCATTCTGAAGGTCTACCGCAAACATTCCGAACGACTGCTTTTGGAGGGCGCCACACCCCACCAGGTTGACAGCGCCATGCGCGCCTTTGGCCTCGCAATGGGTCCATTCGAAATGCAAGATCTTGCAGGCCTCGATATTGCTGCCGCACAGCGCACCGCTGCCCGGGAGCAGGGACAGGATGTGTTCGCCCCTATCTCAGACCGGCTGTGTGCCCTTGAGCGCTTCGGCCAGAAGCGCAGCAAGGGCTGGTATGTCTATCAAGAGGGGGCACGCGCGCCCATTGAAGATGAGGAGGTCAACGCCCTTATCCGAGAGATCGCAAACGAGTTGGGCACCCCGCAGCAAAGCCGCTCAGAACAGCAAATTCAGCAAGCAATACTGCTGCCCATGATCAATGAGGCTTGCTTTATTCTCGAAGAAGGCATTGCCGCCCGTCCGCTTGACATCGACTTGGTGGAGATCCACGGCTACGGCTTCCCCCGCTGGCGCGGCGGCTTGATGCATTATGCGGATACCATCGGCACCAAAACCATCCTAAAGGCGCTTCAGACCATGGACGGCGTTGAACCAAGCCCTCTGCTTGAACGTCTGGCAACCACCAGCAGGTCCTTCGCCGATCTCGACTAGCACGCCTTACGCCGAACGCCTGACCCATACCGTTTGCGCGGTGTGGGGTAGCCACGACAAAACGCGGCACCTTGCGCCATTGCTAAGGCTTTAAAATTCTTCAGTTTTTTAGGAGGAAAAAGCTGGCTGGGGTGGTAGGATTCGAACCTACGATACACGGTACCAAAAACCGTTGCCTTACCACTTGGCTACACCCCATCGCTGTGTGGCGCTTTGTATAGCCATCTCGTTTTGATTAGGCAAGCTCTGCCATTTCATTCTTTGTGAGAAACTCGCAATTGGTCCACAGCAGAAATACGCATGGCTCATGCCTGCCCTTGCCTGCCTCCACCATCAGAATCTACCGAGCTGCCGCAATCGGTCAGCGGTCTTAGGCAGCTTATCTGTCACTTTCGCGTTCTTGACGCAAAAAAACGTTTTCATACAATGTAGATAGAAATCGAAAGAAAGATGTCGGAGTGTGGCGCAGTCTGGTAGCGCACCTCGTTCGGGACGAGGGGGTCGGAGGTTCGAATCCTCTCACTCCGACCACTTATGCCAACAAAAGGCAACCGGCACCGTATAGTTGCATGACTTAACCGCCTGAACCGCCCCGCGTCACTTGCTTGAGCAGTCCCTCGTAAGCATCAAACACCCGCTCTGCCGAAAACGCCCGAGCTCTGTCCGTCAGGTCTTCGGCAGGCTTGCGGTACTTGCTGAGGTCAACGATTGCCTTTGAAAGCGCGGAAGCATCCCCTTCAGGAAACAAGCGGGCAGCATCCGCGTCCCTGAGCAACTCCTCGTGAACGGGATGGTTTTCCGGTGCCACAACTGGCGTACCCAGCGCCATGGCCCAGGCCAGATTTCGGTCAAACCCATCCCCCGCTCTGGGCAAGACGAACACATTGGCCGCTCTCAGAAACCGCTCTTTATCTGACACTTCGTCATGTACGCCCACAATGTCTTCCAGTGCCAGATTTAAGGCTGCCTGTTTCAAGGCCTCCAGCTCGCCGCCATCGCCCAAAAGATAGCCACGCACTTCCACCGCATAGCGTGCCACCGCCAGTGCTTGCAAGAAGATGTCATAGCCTTGCTTGTGGTGCAGTGGCCCCGTGGCCAAAACCACGGCACTATGTCCAGGCTGGAACCACGGTTCGTCTATGGGGTGCTCTGACCTCTCAAAAATATCAAATGGCACCATTGGATTATGGATAACTCGTACTGCGCCTTCAGTCAGCCAATCGCAGAGCGCCATCAACTCGCTGATCGAGTTGAACACGCACACAATGCAGTCCGCATCCTTGTAGCTATAGGGCACAGCCAGAAGTGCTGTTTCCCGTCGCTCATCCTCGGAAAGGGTCGCATCCATGGAAAAGCCACGGTGTTCCACCGCAACCACAGGCACAGCGGGGCTACTGCGCAACTTGCCAGCAGCTATCGCTGTCGTATTGGCTCTTGCGCCATGGGAGACCACCACATCTGGCCGATCTTGCTCAAACAACCGCACCAAATCGCCCACCGCTACCGAGGCCTTCCCTCTGGAGAAGGCGGTGACATTCACCCGTGCATCCAACGCGGCAGAAGGGTGCAGTGCACCAGTAAGGCTTACCAGCGTCACCTCATGGCCCCGGTCCACCAGAGCTGAACTCAAATCAGCTGCTGTTGCTTCAATCTCGTCCCCTTCGAACGCTTCCACTACCATGCAAATCTTCATGAAGGGGCTCCACTTACCTAAAGTTGCGACCGTGGGAGCATAGGAATCCCTTTAAAACCCAGCAATTCCCGGTCTATGGCGGATAAGATCTAACCATTGTAAAGTTACCAATGGTCAGCCCGGTTCAGGGTCAGCGCAAACAAGCTCTGCCGAATGAAAACAGCGCATTTTTCCTAACTTAACCCAAGATTTCATCTTTCTTTCGCGCAACACAATGCCTATGCTCCCGCCAAAATTTCGAGAAACATCAAGGACCACGTGCTGATCATGAACAGCCAAGCCAACTTTGTGTTGACCCTATCCTGCGGAGATAGGAAGGGGATCGTTGCTGCCGTTGCCAATTGCATCGCCTCTCAAGGCTGCAACATCTGCGAAAGCGCCCAATATGGCGATCCGGAAACATTGCGCTTCTTCATGCGCGTTTCCTTTGCCGCACCGGAGGGCATGACCCGCGAACAGTTTGTCGAAGGGTTCCGCCCGGTCGCAACCGCCTATGATTTCGACTGGGAAGTCCATGATCTTTCTCGCAAGCCGCGCGTTCTCATCATGGTTTCCAAGATGGGTCACTGCCTGAACGATCTGCTCTATCGCAACGGCACCGGCCAGCTGCGTATGGATCTGGTGGGCGTTGCCTCCAACCACGAAACATGGCGTTCCCGCGTAGAGCACGAAAAACTGCCGTTTCACTATTTGCCTGTCACCAAAGACACCAAAAAGGAACAGGAAGCGCAGATCCTGGAGTTGGTGGAGCGCGAGAAAATCGATCTGGTGATCCTTGCACGCTACATGCAGATCTTGTCTGATGATCTTTCGCAGGCACTCGCCGGCAAGGTGATCAACATTCACCACTCCTTCCTGCCAAGCTTCATTGGGGCCCGCCCGTACCACCGTGCTCATGCGCGCGGTGTAAAGATGGTCGGCGCAACCGCCCACTACGTTACCGCGGATCTCGACGAAGGCCCGATCATCGAGCAGGACGTATCCCGCGTTGAGCACGCGCACACCGTGGAAGAACTCATTGCGCAAGGCCGCGACACCGAGAGTCAGGTTCTTGCCCGCGCAGTTAAATACCATCTGGATCACCGCATCCTTCTGAACGGTGACCGCACAGTGATCTTTAAATAGGAGGCTCCATGAGCGACGCGACAATCATCGACGGCAAAGCCACAGCCGCCTCCGTAACCGACGAAATCAGCGCCCGTGCAGCCCGTCTTGTTGAGGCGACCGGCGTCAAGCCAGGCCTAGCGGTCGTGCTGGTCGGCGAAGACCCTGCCAGTCAGGTCTATGTAAAAAGCAAAGGCAAGATGGCGCAAAAGTGCGGCTTCCATTCCGTACAGCACACCCTGCCAGCCGACGCGTCTGAGATCGACATTCTGTCTCTGGTTACCGAGCTTAACAACGACCCGGAAATCCATGGCATTCTGGTACAGTTGCCACTGCCAAAACACGTGGATGAAGGCAAGGTCTTGCAGCTCATCAAACCTGAAAAGGATGTCGACGGCTTCCACCCAGTAAACGTCGGCCTTCTGGGCGCAGGCCAGACTGAAAAAGCGCTTGTACCATGCACTCCGGCAGGTTCCGTACTGCTGGCCAAGCGCGCAGCGGGTGGTAATCTCTCCGGCATGAACGCAGTTGTGGTGGGTCGCTCGAACATCGTCGGCAAGCCGGTGGCACAGCTGCTGCTTCAAGAAAACTGCACTGTAACCATCGCCCATTCCCGAACCAAGGATCTGGAGGGCGTTATTGGTGGTGCAGATCTATTGGTCGCAGCCGTTGGCCGCCCAGAAATGATCAAGGGTGACTGGATCAAGAAAGGCGCCATTGTCATCGACGTCGGCATCAACCGCATCCCTGCCCCTGAGAAGGGAGAGGGCAAAACACGCCTCGTTGGAGATGTGGACTTTGCAAGCGCCAGCAAGGTTGCGGGCAGCATCACGCCGGTACCGGGTGGCGTAGGCCCAATGACCATCGCCATGCTAATGGCCAACACGCTCACAGCAGCGCGCCGCCAGCAAAATCTCCCGGACGAAGCCCCACTGTTCTAAGAGGGGAAGCCATGAACGACATAAGCCCGGATGCAAAATCCGGGCTCAGACTGCTGACAAAGTGATTGAAAGTCCTCGCTTTATGCGGGGACTTTTGATTCAATGGGGTATGTTGAAGAAACCCTCCCCCCAGCAGACCGCTTTTGAGATGGTCAGTCTCGAGA
>NZ_JAWXVZ010000005.1:0-38598 GCF_033843645.1 Nesiotobacter zosterae
AAAAGCGGTCTGCTGGGGGGAGGGTTTCTTCAACATACCCCATTGAATCAAAAGTCCCCGCATAAAGCGAGGACTTTCAATCACTTTGTCAGCAGTCTGAGCCCCGCTTGGTGCGGGGCTTTTGTTGATCTTTATTGGGAAGCCAATCAGGCGGCTTCGGCCCTTTTTGCCATCGTCTTGATTGGCAGATAGATGGTCACTTCCGTTCCCTTGCCAACCTCGGACTTCAGCTCCATGCGCCCGCCATGCAGCTCACAAAGAGACCGGGCAATCGCAAGCCCAAGGCCGGAGCCTTTATGGGTCTTGGTGAACTGGTTCTCAACTTGAACGAACGGCTTGGCGAGCCGGTCAATGTCCTTCTTGGCAATGCCAATGCCGTTGTCGGCGATGGTAAGAGCAACAAAGTCCTTGGTCTGGTTGCCGCTCACGGTCACCTTGCCGTTGTCCGGCGTGAACTTGACGGCGTTGGCCAACAGGTTGAGGAGGATCTGCTTGACGGCGCGGCGGTCGGCGTCGATGCCAATCGCAGGAACCTTCACGCTGGATACCTTGATGTTCTTCTCGGCAGCGGTTGCGGAGATGATGCGGGTGGAATCTTCAACGATGTGGTCGATCTGCACGTTCTCGACCGCCAGTTCCAAACGACCGGCTTCGATCTTGGACATGTCGAGGATGTCGTTGATCACGTTCAGCAGGTAGGTGCCGGAAGAGTGAATGTCCTTGCAGTATTCCTCATACTTCTCGCTGCCCAGAGTGCCGAACATTTTCTGGTTCATGATCTCGGAGAACCCGATAATGGCATTCAGTGGCGTGCGCAGCTCGTGAGAAATGTTGGCCAGGAATTCGGACTTCGCCTGGTTTGCATCTTCCGCGCGGGTCTTTTCTTCCGCATACTTTTCGGCCAGCTCCACAAGCTGCTGGGCTTGTGTTTCCAGTTTCTGGCGGGACTGACGCAGGTCAGCAACCGTTGCCATCAGCTGGCGCTCGGAGTTCAGAAGCTGTTCTTCGTGGCGCTTCAGCGGGGTAATGTCGGTGCCGACGGAGACGAAACCACCGTCCTTGGTACGGCGCTCAGAAACCTGCAACCAACGGCCATCTTCCAGCTCAGCCTCATAGGTGTCCGCCAGATCGATTTCGTCGCTTTGGGTTGGCTCTGAGGTGTTCAGGATGCGCTGACGGGCAGCAGCCATGACCGTCGCATAGGGCGTTCCAGCCTGAACCACATGGTCCGGCAGGTTGTGAAGCGCACGATAGTTGGAGTTGCACATCACCAGACGGTTCTCGGTATCCCACAGAACGAACGCCTCGGAGATGGTCTCAATGGCATCGCGCAGGCGCAGATCAGCAGTACGGCTCTGTTCCGCCAGTTCCTTTTGCTCGGTCACATCAATGCAGATGCCGATCAGATGCGGTTCAGCGGTGCCTTCGTCGGTTTGAACTTCAGCGCGGGCACGCAGCCAGATCCACGAGCCATCGGCGTGGCGCATGCGAAACTGCTGGTCTACCGTGGTCTGACCGGTTTCAAGCAGCCCCTGCGCGAGCTGATAAAGATCGATGTCTTCAGGATGGGTCAGCTTGCTGATCTCGGAAAAGCCCATGATGTCGTTGCGCGGCTCCAGTCCCAGCATCTCATAGAGCGAGGCGGACCAGAAGATGCGGCCGCGGGCCAGATCCCAGTCGAACAGGCCACATCGGCCACGGGTGAGCGCGGTGTCGATGCGGAACCGGGTTGCAGCGTAAATGCTGTCGGCTTGCTGCGCACGGGTGGCCTGGGCGAAGAAGGCGTAGATCAGCACCAGAAGCACGCTGGCCGTTCCAACGAAAATTGTAACGTTCGCGGAAACCTCAGAGCGCCAGCCCGCAAACACGGCGGCCTCCGGTTGCACCACAGACACCATGCCGAGGCGACCAGCGAGGTGGTGGATGGTGGCGAGCGACGCATTGTCCTGACCTTCGTTGATGGTCAGCACGCCAGCCCGCTTGCCAAAGAAGGTCATTGGCTGGGTGGCGCCCACAATGTCGGTCAGGCTCAGGCCTTCGATCTCAGGGCGGGTAGGGGCAGTTGCAACAATCTTCCCGCTCTGGTCAGCAAGCAAGATTTGACGACCCTGACTGGTGGCGCGCGGCGGCAGCGAGTCAGCAAGGGCGTTTTGAAGAGCTGTGTGATAGCCCACCTCGGGCAGAGTGCCTTCATAGCTGTCCATTTTCACGGTCAGGGCCGTGGCAATCAGCGTCAGGTCGTCCTCGGCTTTTTGGGCAATCTGGTCGTAATCGTAGGTGAGCTCGATACCACGAAAGGTTGCCATGCACACAATAAATACAATGCAGAGGGCAGGAATCAGTTTCCGAAGAAATGGTTCGGTGGTAATAAGCCTTTGATACGCGGGTTCCGCGAGTAGCTTGATGTGTCCCGTCAAAGCTTCCGCCCCGGAGATGCGCTTCGGGAAGCGCATGAATCGCCGAGCGGCCGCGCCCTGTGTAAAGGCCCGTGCCATAGAATGCCCCCAAAATGTAAAGTTCCGCCGCAAGTGATCGGGGTGTTGCCGTCGCCCGAATCACCTCCATTTGAATCTAAACGATTCGTCTTGTCTAGGGCTCAATTGGAAAAACAACGAAAAACGGCGATGCTTCGCACCGCCGTTCAAGGGACAAATCTAGATAGTGGGTAAAGTCTCTACTGCAGACACCTTTCCGCAATATCTTTCGTGTCTGTAGAGAGCGACTGCTCAGACGCGAGAATGCTGTTCAGTGCAGCTTTAGCTTTCATCTGGCGTTCCGGTTCAAGCGCGCGCCAAGAGCGGAAAGCATTGAGAATTCTGGCTGCTAGCTGCGGGTTCTTCGGATCGATCTTCAAAGTAACTTCAGCAAGGTAGTCATATCCGGAGCCATCAGATTCGTTGAAACGCCGTTGGTTGCCTGCGCAGAACGCACCCACCAGAGAGCGCACACGATTCGGATTGGTCCAGGAGAAGCCTGCGTGCTCGGTTAGCTCCTTCACACGCTCCAGCGTGCTGGCTGCGGGGGAGGTTGCTTGCACTGTGAACCACTTGTCCATGGCAAGGTGATTGCTCTTGTGGCGCGCCTCAAATGCGTCCAGTGCCTCATTTTTGCCAGGAAGATCTAGGTGGACAAATAGCGTAAGTGCGGCCAGTCGATCGGTCATGTTGTTGGCGGCATCGAAGTGCGCCTTCACCAGGTGGATGCCCTCGGCTTCACCAGAAGCGGCAAGGTACCCCAAGAGGCGGTTGCGCAGCGCGCGCGTGCCTGCCGCCTGAGCGCTTGGACTGAAGCTAGCATCTTCAGGTGTCAGCGCTGTGTAGAGCTCCCGGAAGCAGCCATAAAGCCGCTGACCAATCGCTGTACGCAGCCCTTCATGAGCCAGAGCCAGTGCTTCAGGGTCCACATTCTCCGCAATCTCGCGTGCAAGATCGGCTTCAGATGGCAGCTGAAGCGCCAACGCCCGGAAGGCATTGTCCAGCGTTTGATCCGAAGCAATCACGCCCATTGCATCTATAAACGCGTCTTCTTGCGGCAAGCTTTCGCCTTGGCTACGGGCGACCAGTAACCGTGTTGCAACGGTCTGGGCGGACTGCCAGCGATTGAAGGAGTCGATGTCGTGACGCATCAGGAACAGCTGTTCCTCAAGCGTCAAGTCGCTGCGCAGGTTCACAGGGGCGGAAAAGCCGCGCAACAAAGAGGCAACCGGCTTTTCGGAAATTCCATGGAAAACAACAGTTTGCTCTGCCTGATCAAGGATGATCACATCTCCCTCGACGGTCGCGCCTTCCACGTTGCTGAACGCCATGTCCTTGCCCTTGGGGCCCACAAGACCAAAGCGCACCGGCATGACAACCGGTTTTTTGTCCTGCTGGCCCGGAGTTGGCGGCGTTACCTGCGTCAGCTTGAGAGTGAAGGTCTGCGCACTTGGATCATGGCTGGTTTGGGCCGTCAGGGTTGGGGTGCCAGCCTGAGCGTACCAGAGGGAGAAGCCGCTGAGATCCTTACCAGTTGCGTCTTCAAATGACTTCAGGAAGTCTTCAATGGTGGCGGCATCGCCATCATGTCGCTTGAAGTAAAGATCCATTCCCTTTCGGAAGCCGCTTTCTCCAAGCAGGATCTTGATCATGCGAACAAGCTCTGCGCCCTTCTCGTAAATGGTCGCAGTATAGAAGTTGTTGATTTCCTTATACTGTTCCGGACGAACAGGGTGGGCCAGCGGGCCGCTGTCCTCTGGGAACTGAGCAGCCTTGAGGCGTTGCACATCGGCAATGCGCTTCACCGCGCGGGAGCGCTCATCGGAAGAAAACTCCTGATCGCGGAAAACGGTCAGGCCTTCCTTCAGGCACAGCTGGAACCAGTCGCGACAGGTGATGCGGTTGCCCGTCCAGTTATGGAAGTACTCGTGCGCCACCACAGTTTCAATGCCCGCATAGTCGCCGTCAGAAGCCGTGTCCGGATCCGCAAGGATGTACTTGTCGTTGAAGATGTTGAGGCCCTTGTTTTCCATGGCCCCCATGTTGAAGTCGGAAATGGCAACGATGTTGAACACATCCAGATCGTATTCGCGGCCAAAAACCTTCTCATCCCAACGCATGGAGCGGATCAGGCTGTCCATGGCCCAGTCGGCTTGGGTTTCATTGCCATGTTCAACGAAAATACTCAGCTTCACCGCCTTGCCAGAAGCGGTGGTGTAGTCTGCATCGATATGGGCCAGATTGCCCGCAACCAGCGCAAACAGGTAGGATGGCTTCGGGTGTGGGTCGTGCCACACGGCATAATGCTGGTCGGTGCTCGGCACATCGCCGCTTTCAACCAGATTGCCATTACCAAGAAGCACCGGATAGGCCTTCTTGCTGGCAGTAATGCGCGTGGTGTAGGTGGCCAGCACGTCTGGGCGATCATAAAAATAAGTAATGCGTCTGAAACCCTCTGCCTCACATTGGGTGCAGAACGTGCCGCTGGACACATAAAGCCCCATTAACTGTGTGTTGGTCGAAGGGTTGATTTCCGTGTCGATGGTCAGCGTGAAGGGCTCAGCCTCTGGGCTATGGATCACCAGCTTTTCTGGCGTTGCCTCATAGGCCTCATCGTCGAGAGGAATGTCGTCCATGGCAACGCTTGCCAGTTTCAGGTCATCGCCATCCAGCTCCAGCGGCGTTCCAGCCGCAATGCCGTCGCGGCGGCGCATGTGCAGCTTGGTACGGACAGTGGTGCTCGTGGGGTGAAGCCTGAAATCCAGCTCAACGTTATCGATGATGTAGGGCGTCTGGCGGTAGTCTTTCAGCAAGATGGGAGCAGCGTTGTCCGACCGCATGAGGTACTCCTGAATTCCAATTAAGAAAGCCGACGTTGGGGCGTCGGCGCGTGTCTCTAGGCACCCGTTCTAAGCGGTGGCTGAGGATTTGAAAACACGAATTTGCATTTGAAATGCAAAACATAGCGAAACCATGGCTGACCTGCATCTTGAGCGCTGGTAGGAACATCATGACAGTTCCTCCGGCGACATCTGCGGCGAAACACGCTAGCACCTTTCGGGCAGCAAAAGGCGAGAGGACACCGTGAGCGCACCCCTTGAAAACGTTAAAGTCATCGAACTGGCTCGGATTTTGGCCGGCCCCTGGATTGGGCAAACACTGGCAGATCTTGGCGCTGACGTCATCAAGGTGGAAAGCCCCAACGGCGATGACACGCGCACATGGGGCCCCCCGTTCATCGAGGATGATGAAGGCGGCAAAAGCGCGGCCTATTTCCATGCGTGCAATCGCGGCAAGAGATCGGTCACCGCCGACTTCAGTACAAAGGAGGGGCGTCAGTTCGTTTTGGATCTGGTCGCAGACGCCGATGTCCTGATCGAGAACTTCAAGGTCGGCGGCTTGAAGAAGTATGGCCTCGACTATGAAACCCTGAGCAAAATTAATCCTCGCCTCATTTACTGTTCCGTTACCGGGTTTGGTCAGGACGGTCCCTATGCGCACCGCGCTGGGTATGATTTCATGATCCAGGGCATGGGCGGAATTATGGACCTTACCGGTGATCCCAATGGCGAGCCGCAAAAGGTCGGTGTGGCCTATGCTGATATCTTCACAGGCCTTTATGGTGTGATCGGCATTCAGGCGGCGCTCTTGCGCCGGCAGCGCACAGGCGAGGGCGAGTGGATTGATATGGCCCTCATGGACACGCAGGTCGGGGTGCTTGCCAACCAGGCCATGAACTACCTTGCAAGCGGTAAAGCACCGCGCCGCATGGGAAATGCCCATCCGAACATCGTACCTTACCAAGTGTTCGCCGTGGCCGATGGACACCTCATCATCGCCGTTGGCAATGACGGCCAGTTCAAAGCATTCTGTGAGGTTCTTGGTGTACCCGGCCTTGCCGAGGAGCCGCGTTTTGCCACCAACCCGTCCCGCGTTGAAAACCGCGACGAGCTGATCCCCGCACTTGAGGCGCTGTTGCAGGAGTGGCGGCGCGATGAACTGCTGGCAAGACTGGAGGCCCGCTCTGTTCCTGCAGGGCCGATCAACTCCGTTGCCGAGGCTCTGGAAGACCCGCAGGTAAAGCATCGTGGCCTTGTGGTGGAACTGGAAGGCGCGTCCCTTGGGCAGACCTCTCAAAAATATGTGCGCACCCCCATTTCCTTCAGGAATGCGAATCTGGATTTGACCAGACCTGCACCCAAGTGCGGCGAGCACAACGAGCAGTTCCGCCAATCGGCATCACAAGTGCCCGAATAATCCCAAATAAAAGTAGAGCAAAGGTTGAATAAGCCGCAAAACGCCGGTCCGCAGTGTTGTGATGATACAATGTTTGACCCTACTGTACCTCTCGATTAGAGAGTATGGGGATTGTAACGAACCCTGCTGTGCAGCGGGGCGGGGGGTCTTGTGCGATTATTCAGGACACTGGCTTTGCGGCCGTGGCAACTGAGACGAAAACTGCGCCGTGTTTCGCTTACGGCCATTGTAGGGGTCGGGTTTGGCACCTTGGTTGCCGTCTGTGGCGGACTGGTGCTCATCCTTTCCGTTTCCGCCAATCTGAAGAATACCCGCGACCTTCTGGAGCAAACGGCAGACCTCTCCCTGTATTCCATCGAAAGCGTGATCAAGTCGTCTTTTGACCCCATCTCCATCTCCATTCAGGAACTGAGAGACTTTGTTGAAGGCGGTGACATCTACATTTCCGATGAAGACCAGCTGGCTCAGGTCTTGAGCGGTGTGCTTCTTGGCAACCGCAATATCGACATGGCCGCCTTTACTGACCTTGCTGGCCGGGCGTGGGGCATTGGCCGCACCAAGGAAGGTGAACTGATCCGATTTGAGGGGCAGGCCCCCGCGGAACTGCAACTGCAAAACTTCTTCTCGGTAAATGGTCTTTCTGGCGAGCCGCAGTGGGGGCGGTTGCTCAAGGCGGATGGCCGGATCTTCGCCAACGTCTCTGTGCCCGTGCATTACCGTGAGATCCTGATTGGCCACGTCACAGCCGGTGTTTCGATGGAGCAGCTCAGCAGCTCGCTCTCCCAGTTCGGTGTGGATCACAGGCTGACGACCTTTGTTCTGAGCAACAGAGGAGACGTGATTGCCTACTCGGGCAATGGCCTGTTTTCCGAGGTGGAAAAAGGACCACTGCTCTCGCCCATAAGGGACTATGGCGACCCCGTTTTGGCGCAGCTTCCAAATGCAGACGATTTTACCCGCCAAAAAGCAGTGAATGAGCTCGGTTTGAGGGTCCTCCAAGTCACCGTGGACGATGTGGACTACCTCATCCTCCTTCGCGAAATGGAGGGCTTTGGCTACAGCGATTGGATCGTCGGCCAGTACTTCGAGGAAAGCACGGTTGAAGGCGAGATCCAGCGTCTGGCCCGTTCTGCATTGGCAGGTGGTTTCATTTTGATCATCTCCGCCATTTTGGCAATCATCGTTGGTCGCCGCGTTGCCGGTCCATTGGGGCAGATCGCAGACCGGGCCGAACATATCGGCCGTTTGGAGTTTGAGAACATCAAGCCCATGGATCGCAGCATGATCCTTGAGCTTGATAAGGTTGCAACGGTCATGAACCACAGCACTCAGGCTCTGAAGGCCATGAGTATGTATGTGCCGCGCACCTTGTTCTCCAAGCTGCTGAACAAGGGGCTCGACAACGCAACCAAGCCGCGCGAGGCGCAGCTCACCATTCTCTTCACCGACATTGCCGAGTTCACCACAATTTCGGAGACCCACAGTGCCACCGAAGTGGCGCAGCTTCTCAACGATCACTTCGCCATTCTCGTGAAAGCCATTGAGGATGAGGGCGGCACTGTTGACAAGTTCCTCGGCGATGGCTTGCTGGCCTTTTGGGGCGCGCCGGATGAGCGTCCCGACCACGCGGAGGCGGCCATGCGGGCCGCACGGCGCATTGCCAAAGACATTGCAGAACACAATCGGGCCAATCCGGAGGCTGCGCTCAAGATCCGCATCGGTGTTCACAGCGGTGCTGTTATCGTGGGCAATGTTGGCGGGCAGGACCGCTGGAACTACACCGTGATCGGCGATGCAGTAAACGTGTCCAACCGCTTGCAGGGGCTGGGAAAGGGCGTTGCGCCGGGGGCTCATGCTGTGATTCTGGCGAGTGGTGAGACCGTAGAACAACTTTCGCACAAGGAAGGCCTTCAAAATCATGGTCAACGCCAGATCCGTGGCCGCGATGCACCAGTAGAAATTTGGGCCTACGAAGAAGAGTAACCTTGCGGATTTGGCCAAAATTCTAGGTTTTCCGTTTTACATCGCGTAGTTCTGCAATGTTTCAGGCCTGCCCCTGCCTGCAATCTGTGATTTTTGTTTTAAAGAAAACACAGTAATGTAAGATGTTCCTGATAAAAACCTCAACGTCCACGTGAACGTTGCGTAAAAAACAACAGGAACTTAGGCATCAGAGGTACCATTTGGAGGGAACGACCCACGGAAAACGTGGGCAGGAGGCAACCCCTTGAATTTATTGTCACTCGAGCGACTGACGGTTGACTTTAATACAGCCGAGGGCAGGATCAGGGCCGTCGACGATGTGTCATTCCGCATTCCGATGAACCGCTCAGTGGCGCTTGTGGGAGAGTCTGGCTCCGGCAAGACCGTCATTTCACAGGCGATCATGGGCCTGTTGCCCTCCCGTGCCTCCATCTCTTCGGGGCAAATCCTCCTGCACGATCCGCTCAACCCGGACGTGGATCTGGACATTGCAAAGCTCGCCCCGGATGGGCCACAGATGCGCGCCATTCGCGGCAACCGCATCGCCATGATCTTTCAGGAGCCAATGACATCCCTGTCGCCGCTCCATACCATTGGTGATCAGATCGGTGAGGCTGCACAGCTGCATCAGGGTGTATCCGCGCCCGAAGCCCGTGAGCTTACCCGCACAATGCTCTCGCTCGTTCAGTTTCCGGACCCGAACCGGGGCATTGATGCCTATCCTTTCGAGTTGTCTGGCGGTTTGCGCCAGCGCGCCATGATCGCCATGGCCCTGATTTGCAAACCAGCCCTTCTGGTTGCCGATGAGCCGACCACTGCGCTGGATGTGACCATTCAGGCTGAAACGCTGAAGCTGATCCGGGAAATTCAACATGAGCTGAACATGTCCTTGCTCATGATCACCCACGATTTCGGCGTGGTTGCCAATATGGCCGATGATGTTGTGGTCATCTATCACGGCAAGGTCATGGAAAAGGGCAGTGCGGAAGATCTGTTTCGCGAGCCCAAGCACGACTATCTGAAAGCCCTTCTGAACGCCGTTCCAAGCTTTGGCATGAAAGAGGGACAGCGCCTGGTTCCCATCCGTCCCATCAAGGCAAATCTGGGCAGTTTTTTGAAAAACCGTGCCGAGGAGTGCGGCAGCAAGACTGGAAACATCCTGCAAATGTCCGGCGTCACCAAGCAGTTCACCTCCCGAAAAGGTGGTTTGCTTCGGGCCAAACCTCGGGTCTTCACGGCACTGGATCAGGTGAGCCTCAGTGTCAAACGGGGCGAATGCCTCGGCGTTGTAGGAGAATCCGGCTCGGGCAAGACAACCGCCGCGCTTGCCATGTTGCGCTCGTTTCCGGTCGAAGAGGGCACCATCACCTTCGACAAGGGAACCGGGCCGGTCGACATATCGACCTTCAACCGTGCGCAGATGCTGGACTATCGCCGCCGTGTGCAGTTGATCTTTCAGGACCCGTTCTCCTCACTCAATCCGCGCATGACGGTCAACGACATCCTCATGGAGCCCTTGATCATCCACGGCATTGGCACCCATCAGGAGCGTCAGCAACGGGCCCGCGAACTGATGGACCTTGTTGGCCTCAATGCCAAGTACCTGCGCCGGTATCCGCATTCGTTCTCCGGCGGTCAGCGCCAGCGTATCGGGATTGCCCGTGCCCTTGCGCTCAACCCGGAAATGATATTGTGCGATGAGCCGACTTCGGCGCTCGATGTGTCCGTTCAGGCGCAGATCCTCAATCTCTTGCAGGATCTGAAGAAGGAGTTGGGCCTCACCTACCTGTTTGTCAGTCACAACCTCGCTGTTGTTGACTACATCGCAGACCGCATCGCGGTCATGTGCCGGGGGCGGCTGGTAGAAATTGGCCCGACGCAGTCCATCGTCGAGGCGCCGATACATCCATACACAAAGGCGCTGCTGAGCGCAGTGCCCGAGCCGAGCCTTGATGCTCTGCTCGACTTTGAACATTTGGACGCCATGCGCGCGTCCGAACCAGAACTTTGGCCGGAACCATTCCGTCTGGGGCAAGGGGTAGCTCCGGAATTGGTCGAGGTCGCGCCAGACCACATGGTCTGCGCACCGGGGATGAAGACAAAAGAGACAATAGAGATGTTGGTTGAGAGGGTGTCTTGAACAAGAGCATTGCATTAAGAGGCGTTGCAGCGGCTCTTTTTATGACGTGGGCAGGGTCCGTTGGGGCCTTCACCATGCAGGAAACATCTGGTCTGCAGGAGGGGCTGCCGCCGGTCGCTGAGCGCGCGCCTGTCGAGCCGATGATCACAGAAATGGAGAGCATTGGCCGCACCACAGGCAAGCAGGGCGGAGAAATGCACACTCTCGTAGGGCGCACCAAAGATGCGCGTCTCATCAACGTTTGGGGCTATGCCCGACTGATGGGCTATGATGAAGAGCTGAGCCTGCAAGCCGACATCCTCAAATCAGTCGAGAACGAAGACGACCGCATTTTCACATTGAAATTGCGCGAAGGCCACAAATGGTCTGATGGTCACCCCTTCACCTCTGAAGATTTCCGGTTCTGGTTCGAGGACATTCTCAACAACGAAGACCTCAACCCATGGGGCATGCCACCGTTCATGATGGCTGGCGGCGAAGCACCTACCTTCGAGGTGATCGACGAAACCACTGTTCGTTTTACCTGGAACAGCCCCAACCCGCTGTTCCTTCCCGAGTTGGCCAAGTCGCGCCCGCCGTTCATCTACCGGCCGGCCCATTACCTCAAGCAGTTCCACGAAGCCTATGGCGATCCTGCGGAAATTGCTAAGATGGCGGCCCAGTTTAAGGTGCGCAGCTGGGCACCCTTGTTCAACAAGCTGGATGACATGTACAACGGCCGCAACGTCGACCTGCCTTCCTTGCAGCCATGGGTCAGGGTCGATGAAGGGGACGACCGCCGCATCGTTTTCTCGCGCAACCCGTACTTCCACCGGTTCGACAGCACGGGCCAGCAACTGCCCTACATTGACCGCGTTGTGATGACCGTCGCCGACGGCAAGCTGATCCCGGCCAAGACACAGGCTGGCGAAAGCCACTTGCAAGCCCGCAACCTGAATTTCTCTGACATTTCTGTTTTGAAGCGCGGGGAAAAAGGCGAGGGGTACAAGACGCAGCTTTGGCTCTCGACCAAGGGCTCGGAAGTGTCTCTGCTGCCAAATCTGGCGGTCAAAGACCCGGTCTGGCGCAAGCTCAATCAGGATGTACGTTTCCGCCGTGCGCTGTCCCTTGGCATTGACCGAAGCATGATCAACAAGGTGCTGTACTTCGGTCTGGCACATCCGGGCAACGACACGGTGCTTAGCATGTCACCGCTGTTCAGGGAAGAATACGCCACCAAATGGGCCGAGTTTGATCCGGACAAGGCCAATGCCCTTTTGGATGAGATTGGCTTGGTAGAGCGCCGTGAAGACGGTGTCCGCCTGCTGCCAGACGGTCGGCCGCTCGAAATCATCATTGAAAGCACCGGTGAAAGCCGCGCACAGGATGATGCGATCGAGCTGGTTTCCGAGACGTGGCGCGAGCTTGGCATTCGCGCGTTCTTGAAGCCGAGCCAGCGCGATACCATCCGTAACCGCGCCATCTCCGGCGATCTTGTCATGTCAGTCTGGTCCGGCTTTGAAAATGGCGTTCCAACCGCCGAAATGCCCCCTCTGGACTATGCGCCAACCCGTGGTGACTTCCTCTCCTGGGCCACTTGGGGTGACTACTACGAGACGGAAGGCAAGTCTGGCGAAAAGCCTGACTGGGCACCTGCAATACGCCTCAACGAACTTTACGAGGCGTGGCTCTCCAGTTCTTCTAACGAGGAGCGCAGCAATATCTGGCATGAGATGCTGCAGATCCATGCAGATGAGACCATTCACATTGGTCTTGTCAACGAAGTGCGTCAGCCTGTTGTGGTCAAGGGGCTGTCCAATGTGCCGGAAAAGGCAATTTACGGATGGGATCCGGGGTCACACTTCGGCATTCATCGCATGGACGCCTTCTACTTTACGGATCTGAAGTGAGGGCATTCGTGCCCTCCCACTTCTTCAAGCCTGAGCGTTAAACCCAATGCTTTACTACATCCTCCGCAGACTGCTGACCATGATCCCGACGCTTCTGGTGATCAGTCTGCTCACGTTCTTCATCATTGAGCTCCCGGAGGGGGATTACATTTCGAACCAGATTGCGGTTCTGAAAGCCTCAGGTGAATCCGCCTCCATAGCCAAGTTGGAGTTCTTGCGTCAGGAGTTTGCGCTGGACCGCTCGTTTTTTGAGCGGTTCGCCATCTGGGTTGGCCTCTGGCCGGGACCGCATGGGTTTGACGGTCTTATTCAGGGAAACTGGGGCTGGTCGTTTGAGTATGACAAGCCGGTCTACGAGGTGGTGGGGCCAACCTTGCCACTGACCATTGTCTTGAATGCGGCCACCATCCTGTTCGTTTATCTGGTGTCGTTTCCCATCGGCATCTATTCCGCCACTCGGCAATATTCGTGGGGTGATTATGGTTTCACCTTTCTGGGCTACATCGGCCTTGCCACGCCCAACTTCCTGCTTGGCCTTGTTCTCATGTATCTTGCCAACGCATGGTTCGACCTTGCAATCGGTGGTTTGATGGATCCCAAATACATCGGGGAGCCGTGGTCGGTGGACAAGGCGCTCTCTGTGCTCTCGCACTTGATTGTCCCGACCATCGTGATCGGCACTTCCGGAACCGCTGCCATGATCCGGCGTCTGCGCGCAAACCTTTTGGACGAGCTGCACAAGCAATACGTCACCACCGCGCGGGCCAAGGGCATGAAAGAGGGCGCGCTTTTGGTAAAGTATCCGCTGCGCATGGCCCTTAACCCGTTTATTGCAGACATCGGCAACCTGATCCCTTCGTTGGTCTCCGGCTCCGTGATTGTTTCCGTGGTTCTCAACCTGCCAACGGTAGGCCCAGTGCTTCTCAATGCTCTGCAGTCGCAGGATCAGTTCCTTGCAGCATTCATTTTGCTGTTCGTTTCCGTGCTGACCTTGGTTGGCATGCTGGTATCGGATTTGTTGCTCGCGGTGCTTGATCCGCGCATCCGTCTTGGGGGAGGGAGCGGCTCATGACCAACCGTATCCGTCAGACACCGCGCGAAGAACCGCATTACGTCAACCCGGAACCGTTTGACCCCACCTCAACCGACGTGCTGACGCCCGAACAGGAGCGCTACTATCAGGCGTCCCAGTGGAAGATCATGTGGTGGAAGTTCCGCCGCCACAAGCTGGCGGTCTGGTCTGGCATCATCCTCGTTCTGTTTTACCTGTGCGTGCCATTTGCCGAGCTGATTGCGCCATACACACCCAACGAGCGCAACAACGACTTCCTCTACGCCCCGCCGCAAGCCTTGCACCTCTTCCATGAAGGCTCTTTTGTCGGGCCGTTTGTCTATGGCTACAAGGCGGAAGTGGATCTGGAGACCCTGCGCTGGGTCTATGAGGAAGATACCAGCCAGGTGCAGCCCCTGCGGTTCTTTTGCTCTGGTAGTACCTACCGGTTCTGGGGCCTGTGGGATATGGATTTCCGGTTCGTCTGTCCTGCGCAGGATGGCACCATGTTCCTTGCTGGCACAGACCGTTTGGGCCGTGACCAGCTCTCGGGGCTCATCTACGGCGCACGCCTGTCGCTCACCGTGGGCATCGTCGGCATCACCATCTCCATGTTCCTCGGCATCCTGCTTGGGGGGCTGGCTGGCTATTTCGGCGGCATCATCGACAGCCTGATCCAGCGTGTCATCGAGATCATGCGCTCCTTGCCGGAGTTGCCGCTCTGGATGGCGCTTTCCGCTGCGCTGCCCGTGACATGGTCACCGGTCTGGATTTATTTTGGCCTCACCATCATTTTGGGGCTGCTTGATTGGCCGGGGCTTGCACGTGCTGTGCGCTCAAAACTGCTTTCTCTGCGAGAGGAGGAGTATGCGAAGGCCGCCGTCATGATGGGCGCCCGCCCGCGCCGCATCATCTTCAAGCACTTGCTGCCGGGCTTCACCTCACACCTCATCGCTTCGGCCAGTCTGTCGATCCCGGCCATGATCCTGGGGGAGACCGCGCTGTCCTTCCTGAATTTGGGGCTGCGCAGGCCTTCCGTATCGTGGGGGGTGCTCCTAAATGAGGCTCAGAACATTACGGTTGTGACGTTGTACCCGTGGCTCATGGCGCCGGTGATCCCAATCATTATCGTGGTTCTTGCATTCAATTTCCTTGGCGACGGTTTACGTGACGCCGCCGACCCTTATAAATAAGGCACTTTCGGGCCATTGAGTCTTTTTCGGCTCTGGCCCGCGCCACCAACAATGGGGACTAATCCATGAAAAACGCCAGTACCGCTGATGGCTGGGATGAGGAATATCGTCAGGGCCGTTGGGCATTCCTGCGCTCACTACCGGAAAGCGGGCGCTACGGTATTATTGGCATGTGGTTGGCACTGACCAATTCCAATGAAGAGATTTTGGACATCGGCTGCGGCGAAGGTCTGCTCTATGAGCGCCTCGCACCAATGGGCGTGAAGCGTTATGTGGGCATGGACCTTGCCCCTGCAGCTCTTGAGATTGCTGATGTCGACCCATCCATCGCGTCTTTGCGGGCAGGGGACATGCATACCTTCGAGCCAAACGAAGGGGAGACTTTCAGCGCAATCATCTTCAATGAAGTGCTGCACTTTGCCGAGGACCCGGGCGCGGTTGTGGCCCGCTACGTGCCATACCTCAAGGAAGACGGTGTCATCGCCCTTTCCATGTATTCGCCAAAGCGGCCTGAGTCCGGTGCCAACAAGCTCATCGCAAAGCTTTGGGAAGCAACGGATGATGAAAGCAAGTGGGAAGTGCTGGACGATTACGCACTGCGCTCTGACAAGAAGAACGTCACATGGCGCATGCGGTTGGTAAAGCCAGTCCGCTAAGCCGCATTTGCATTCAGAATGACACAAGGCGCCCGCGTGGCGCCTTTTTCATGCCTTCTCTGCCGCTCAATAGGCTCACCACGCACCTATATCTCTCCCCGCCATCCGGCCCCTCAACCCACCGTCGTCATCCCGGCCCCCCATTCCCTCCGGCGTCATCCCGGCCCCCGAGCCGGGATCCAGTTAGGGCGTTTCCTTCGCACCTCGGTGCTTTGGGCTCTGGATACCGGATCAGCGGCTCGCTGCGCTCTCCTTGTCCGGCATGACAGTGAAGGTTTGGCGATGGTGCAGGAGGTCTCACGGCCACGTTGTCTTGACGGTCACGAGGTCTCACAGATTTTCACGGTCCGCGAGCTGATCTCATGGCTATGGGGTCGCGTCCGTCCCCCACACGACCACCGCCATCATCCAGCACCTTACCCTCTGTCGCCATCCGGCCCCACAACCCTCTGGCGTCATCCCGGCCCCCGAGCCGGGATCCAGTTAGGGCGTCTCCTTCGCACCTCGGCGCTCTTGGCACTGGATACCGGATCAGCGCTGCGCTTGTCCGGCATGACAGTGATTGTTTGGGGATGGTGCAGGAGGTCTCAGGGCCACATTGTCTTGACGGTTACGATGCCACACAGCTTTTTTCGGTGCGCGAGCTGATCTCTTGGCGCTTGGGTCGCGTCCACCACCTCGCATGACCGCCACCATCATCCAGCTTACCCTCTGCCGCCATCCGGCCCCTCAACCCACCGTCGTCATCCCGGCCTCAGAGCCGGGATCCAGTTAGGGCGTCTCCTTTGCACCTCGGTGCTTTTGGCTCTGGATACCGGATCAGCGCTACGCTTGTCCGGCATGACAGTGATTGTTTGGCGATGGTGCAGGAGGTCTCACGGCCACTTTGTCTTGACGGTTACGATGCCACACAGCTTTTCCCGGTAGGCGAGCTGAACTCATGTCTACGGGCTCGCGTCCACCACCCGGCACGACCACCACCATCATCAAGCTTACCCTCTGCCGCCATCCGGCCCCTTAAACCCCTTGGCGTCATCCCGGCCTCCGAGCCGGGATCCAGTTAGGGCACTTCCTTCGCACCTCGGCGCTCTTGGCTCTGGATACCGGATCAGCGCTGCGCTTGTCCGGCATGACATCGGGTGAGAATTCAAGCGCCTGTGACCCGCTGCGCTCACACATTACGTTCGCACCCCACACGACCACCGCCATCATCCAGCACCTAACCCTCTTCCGCACACAACCACGGTCATGCGCTAGGCACGCCCCATCCCTCTGCCGCCATCCGGCCCCTTAAACCCCTTGGCGTCATCCCGGCCCCCGAGCCGGGATCCAGAAGGAGTGTGCGGCAGAAACGTCAGCGCTCTTGGGCCTCAGGTTCGAATTGCCTTGGCGCGGGCCACTTCCTCGGCAAACAGCTCGGGAAGCGCAGGCCACGAAGCGCCGGGGTGATCGGCGGCAATGCTGAGGAACTCCTCAAGGAAGGTGTAGCAGCCTTCCTCATGAGCCAGATGGTGGGTCAGAATGCCAAGCGGCTCCTGCGGGTTGGTGCGACGGCGCATGAACTGCAGATCAAACCGGTCCATGGCACTCTTCCAGCCGATAAAGCGGTTGTTCTTCTTCCACTTGATGATGTCCACGTGCGACTGCACCTGCGCGAGGGAGTAGGGGTGCATCCATGTGAAGGTGGAAAGACTTTTAAGCCCAATGCCTTCCAGACGGCGCACCACACCCGGATCAATCCGGTTCCACGGCGGCACCACAGCAGGAATGAAGCGGTCGGGAAACAGCTCTGAAAGGCGAGCGAAGCCTTCTTCAAGTTGCGCCGTGATCTCATCAAGGTCCCGGCGACTGCCGAGCTCGGCTGCCTTCTCACCCAAATCCTTGCGCTGAAAGTTCTTGTGTTGCCAGCCATGCTGGAGAACCCACGCCTCATCACTGGTTTCAAGACGTGCGGCCAAAGTTTCCTTGGCGTGTTTGGGGATCACCGCCAGAGCTACGGGCACTGAATAGCGCTTGGCGATGTCAAGCAGGCGTTCCAGATCGTCCGTTGGCTCGATGGCATCGTCATCTCGCCACCAGAACCTCACCTTCTGGCCGCGCGCAGCAAACCAGTCCAGATGGTCGCGCAGAGAGCTGCGAAAGGCGTCAAGGGCCAGTGCATCAGCGGCGGTCATGAAATCACCTGCCTTTCACGCTCGGCAATCAGAATATCGGCGCTGCGCTCGGCACCGCCAAGCAGCACGGTCATGTCGGAGCGGGGCAGGGAAAGCGCATCATCCACGGCAGCGGCAAGGCCCTCTGGTGTCAACGTGTCCTCCGGAATGCTGACCGCACGCTGTCGTTGCACCAAAGCTTCCGCCCGCTGGGCCTGCTCGGTCTCACGCACCTGAGCAAACGGCACGAACACAGCGGCAACGCCCGCAACAAGGACGTCGAGAACGGTGTTGTATCCAGCCTGAGAAACGGAAAGCCGAGCCCGGGTCAAAAGCTCGGGGAAGTCCGGCCGGGCGCGCTCAACGATGCAGCCCTCATGGGCTTTCAGTTGCAGCGCGGCAAACGTCTCCTCATTGATGTCATGGCCCACGAGCACGCGCCACGTGGTGTCACCGGCCCTGCGGCTCAAGGACCGTGCAATCAGCGCACTTTCAAGCAACTGCGCCCCTACAGCGCCGCCACCGCATGACACGATCACCTCGTCATGACCATCAGAGGAGGGGGCGATTGTGTCGCGCTGGGCGTCCACATACCCCGTATAGCGCAGGAGGTGCTCCACCTGCTGTGCAAAAGGAAAACTGTCGGAAAGCCGCACGAACTCCGGGTCGGAATGCACCAGAACACAGTCGTAGTATCGCGCCGCCTGCTTGGCCATCCATTCCTCCTTCCAAAGCTGCTGCTTGCGCACCAGAATGTCGCGAATGGAGGAGGCAATCAGTGGCGGCCGTTCCTGTGCCTTGGCAAAGCGCAGCAACGGAGACAATTCCTGCTCGAATTGACGGCGTCCGAATGGGTAGGTTTCGGTCAGCAGAATGTCGAAGTCGTCGGCCTGAAAAGCCTCAAGGGTTGTTTGCGTGCGCCGCTCGAACCAGCTGTCGTCAATTGGTGTGCCGTCTGGGGTCACCAGCTTGTCGAAGACCGCATCCGGGCTGCGAACGGGCGGCAATTCGACCACGTTCAAACCATGGGTGTTCAGCGTGGGAGGCACCGTGTTGCCCGAGGCAAGGGTCACTTCCACACCGCGGGCGGCAAGAGCACGGCCAATTGCCGCTGCACGCACCACATGTCCGGTTCCCAAAAGGTGCTGAACGTGGATAAAGGCTTTCATCTATGTTTTCCGGGTGTTCTTTTCTTTGAAAATTTCGCGGGCCCGCGCCAGCAGCATGTTCAGGTTCTGTGTGCCAGCGGCAAGGCTGTGCCGGTTCAGAATGTGCGCCCGCGCGGCACTGCCCATTTGGGGTGCCAGCTCTGGGCGTTCAAGGATGCGCTCAATGTTGGCCGCCATTGCGCTCACATCCCCTTCAGGAGATAGAAAACCGGTTTTCCCATCCTCCACGATGTCGGGCACACCAAACGTGTCCCCGCCAATCACCGGTCGGCCCGAGGCCTGCGCTTCAAGGAACACGAAGCCAAAGGCCTCACGAATGGCCGGCCACACCAGCACGTCGTGGTCGGCGTAGACCTGTGGAATGTCATCGCCCACCTTTGGTCCCAGAAAAGTAACCGGCAGGCCGCTGAACATCTCGCGTACCTCATGGAATTCCGGTCCATCGCCAACGATGGTCAGGCTCCAGTTTTCAGCGCGCAGGAGCCTCAAGGCTTGCGCCAGCACGGCATAAGACTGCACCTTCGCGCCCGGCCGCATCATGCCCACTGCCAGAAGCTTGAGCTTGCCGTTTTCTCGAAGGGCAACGGGAGGCGCTCCCAAAAACGGGTCTGCATCAATGAAGGGCGGAATGATGGTGAGTTTGTCGCAAACAACGTCGCGCAAGCACTGTGCATCTGCGCGGTGCAGGGCCACCACCTGATCCGCCGCGGAAAGGGCCTTGTCTGCCTCGGCAAAACCGAAAGACCACTCGCCAGTGGCTTGTTTGGGCGCGCGGCTGGCCTCAATCACGAGGTAGGGACAGCCGAACTCCTCAGAAAGCGCCGGGCCAATCCAGTCCGGTGCCTTGTGGTAGAGATGATAGGTCAAGAACGCATCCGGCTTGTACCCGGTGCTGCGCCATCTGGCGGCAATGGCTTCGGCTTCACAAAGCGCTTCGTCTTTGAGGGCCTGTTGCATGGCAACGCCCCCGTTCTTGCGCCAGCTTCGGAACCGGGTCGGCACCTCCACCTCATGCCCGCCTTGCTCCAACGCCCTGACAATGAGCCGTGCCAGCGTCCGGTCTCCCGAGGGCGTCGGATCATCCAAAGGCTTCATGGGTGCCGTGAAGGCCAGCTTCATGCTCTATCTCATAAAACGGTGTCGAACTTGGCTTTCAGCCTGTCCAGTCCCGGTGCGGTTTCAAAGCTGCTGCGCACATGCGCCGAGCCTGCCTGGCCCAGCCTGTCACGCTGCTGCGGATCCTTGATAAGCTCTAGAAGCACATCTGCCAATTCCTTTGGCGCTTCCGGTGCCACAAGACGGCCGGTCTTGCCATCTTCAATCAGCTCAGGAATGGCAGAAACCTGCGTAGAAACGCAGCAAAGGCCCATGGCCTGCGCTTCCATCAAAACATTTGGCAGGCCGTCCCGGTCGCCGGTCTTGGCAATCTTGCAGGGCAGAGCGAACAGGTCTGCCTGCATACAGGCTTTGATGACTTCCTCGCGCGGCTGGGCTCCGCGCCACTCAATCCGGTCTGCAATGCCGAGCTTCTCACCAAGTGTTTTCAGCTTGTCCGCAAGCTCGCCGCCGCCGATGTGAACGAAGCGCCAATTCAGGTCCTGCGGCAGCTTTTTCAAAGCCTGAAGCAGGGTGTCGTAGCCCTTTTTCTCAACGGCCCGGCCCACGGAAAGCAGTGTAACCGGGGTCTCTTGAGCCCCCGTCAGCGGTTGCCGCGCGCCATCCTTTACCGGAAATGAGCTGAAATCCAAGCCATGGTAGACCAGTTCTATTTTCTCCGGTGCATCCATCAGGCTTTGCAGATAGTCCACGTTCACCTGGGTGCAGGTCACTCCCCATGCCGCGTCTGCCAGCTTCACCTTCAGGTCCCACTCAGGAGAGGTCCAAATGTCCTTTGCATGGGCAGAGAACGACCACTTGCGGCCGGACAGGTGCGCAGCATAGCGCGAAACCGAACACGGCGTGTGCAGGTAGTGGGTGTGAATCCAGGTCACATCCTCCGGCAGCTCATGGGCAAACACACAGGCTTGCCCCCAGCGCCGCTTGCGGTTGTTGTTGTTTTCATTGGCAAGGTCAGCCTCAAACAGCGCCCGTGCCTTGTCATAGGTCGGCTGTTTCTTTGCCCAGGAAATGGCCTTGGCTACCCGTTTGGGGTCATCCTTGATGTACTCGGGCAAGTACAGCACGTCGCTTTTGATCTGGCGGTGCAGCTCGTGAATGTAAGGATCATAGGGTTTGCGCAGCGCAACGATGAGCTGGCCAATGCCCCTGTTCTGCAGCCCCAGAATCTCTTGGGCAATGAACGTCTCAGAAAGGCGTGGGTAGCCTTTCACCACTACAGCGATACGTGACATGTAATTATTGAACCTAGGAAGGCCGATGAGCGGCCAATTGCAGCACGGGGGTGTCCTCTTTGTAGACTGGGGTTATATCGCGTGCACGGTAGATTTCATCAACCCGCGCATTGATAACCTCAAGACCGCCGAGAACGGTTCTGGACTGCGCCTGCGAAGGTGCCGGTGCCCCCGGCAACTCGGAAAGCGCATCCAGCATCAGGTCGATGTCAGGATAGGCGTCGATCGGCAGCACGCGCACAAGGCCAAGGCGTTTGGCTTGCTCGGCGCGGATCGCTTGCTCGCGGCGCGGCACAACCCGCGGCACCAGCAAGGTCGGCTTGTCAAACGACAGGATCTCACAGAACGTGTTGTAGCCACCCATGCCCACAACGGCCGTCGCCCGGTCAATGTAGGGCTCCATTTCCGGTGTAAAGCGGATCACTTCCACATCGCGCAGCTCCTCGGCGCGTGCGGCAAAGTTCTCCACCTTCTCTGAGGGCATGAAGGGGCCCAGCACAATCAGGGCTGGGAAGAGGGGGCGCTCACGAGATTCATAGGCGCGCATCACCCAGTCCACCAGTTCAATGCCATCACCACCCCCGCCAGGGGTAACCAGAATGTACGGCGCGCCATCGAACGGCGGCGTAAAGTTGGCAGAAACCTTTGGCAACGAGCGCTGCAGGTAACCAGTGAAAAGCGTCTTGTCATGAACGGACTGCGGCAGGCCCATGCCGTCCAGCGGATTGTTCATGAAAGACGGGCCGTAGACCCAGATTTCGTCGTAAAGGTCGATCAGCGCCGGGTCCACGTTCTTGCGGTCCCATTCTTCGCGCAAAACTTCCGGATCATCCATCACATCGCGCAGACCCAGCACCAGCTGAGTCGGCGTGTCGGCAAGGTATTGCAGCGTCGGCAGCACTTCCCCGCGCAATCCCAAGGGTTCCTTATCAACAATAAATATGTCCGGATTAAAAACCTTAGCCGTGTGCTCGATTATGGACGAACGAATGGCAAGCGTGTGATCGATGTTCAAGTGCAACGACAGCGATGTGTAATCCCCGCTGCGCAGCTTGATGACGCCGGGGATACGGACAAAGTCCACCCGAGACTTGAACTCATAGCTGCCTATGATCGGTGATCCGGAGAGGATGAGCACGGACATTTCCGAGAATGTGCCCACCAGAGACTGTGCAATCGCACGGCAGCGGCGCAAGTGGCCCAAGCCGAATGTATCGTGGCTGTAAATCAGAACCTTGAGGGCGTTGGAAGTCATGCACTCATCATAATTATAGGAGGATACCCTTACGCCAACCAGTACACTCGGCGCTTTTGCTGCGACACTAAAAGCATAGTGGCTGATCCGCAATGACTTAGATTGTCAAAATGGATTGAGTCTCTTCTGGATTGTTAATAGTTGAATCTCTACTGTAGCGCAGGTTGTAGCACAGGCCGAAGGTCGGGTGCGGCCAGCGCTGTGCCCGAAGATCAGCGCGGCACCCCGTATGCCAGCGCCCTGCCAATGAGAATGAGTGGACCAGGTTCCTAATGGAGAAAAGCCTCTTTCGGTTTATCTGGAAGAACTCAGCCAGGTATCAGATCACGATTTTGCTGATTACCTGTCTGTCCTATCCAGTCAGCTTCATGCTGCTGGATCTTCCAAAGCAGATTACCAACGACGCCATTCAGGGAACTGCCTTTCCGCGTGAAGTGATGGGCGTTGAACTGGACCAGATCGAGTATCTGGCCTTTCTGTGTTTTCTTTTCCTGTTTCTGGTTGTGGTCAGCAATGGCATCAAGCTGTTCCTGAATGTCTACAAGGGCCGCCTCGGCGAGCGCATGTTGCGCCGCTTGCGGTTCGACCTCTACCAGCGTGTTCTGCGTTTCCGGTTGCCCCACTTCAGGAAAGTCAGCTCCGGTGAAATCATCCCGATGATCACTGCGGAAGTTGAGGATGTGGGCGGCTTCATTGGCGAGGCCATCGCTCTGCCAGCTTATCAGGGCGGCATGCTGGTGGTGCAGCTGGGCTTCATCTTCTTGCAAGACCCGCTTCTCGGGCTGGCAGCCATCAGCTCCTATCCAATTCAGGCCTACATTATCCCGAAACTGCAGAAAAAAGTGGTTCTGCTGTCTCGCGAGCGTGTACGCAATGTGCGTGTCATCTCCGACAAGATCGGGGAGAGCATTGGCGGTGTCACGGAGATCCACGCCAATGACGCCTCCGCATGGCACTCGGCGGATCTGTCTGATCGCCTCTATAAAAACTTCCGCATTCGCTTCGATATTTACAACCGGAAGTACTTCATCAAGTTCGTGAATAACTTCATGAACCAACTGACGCCGTTCTTCTTTTATCTGATCGGCGGCTATCTGGTCATCAAGGGCGAGCTCAGCATTGGTGCTCTGATCGCAGTCATCGCGGCCTACAAGGATCTGGCAGCTCCGTGGAAAGAGCTTCTGGCTTACTACCAGATGACCGCTGATGTGAACGTCAAGTATCAGACTGTGGTCGAAAACTTCGATCCGCAGGACATCTACCCACTGGAGCGCATCAAGGGCGAAGAGAGCTTCAATCTGGATGGCGATCTGGTCATGACCAATGCCACATTCGCCGGAGGCTCTTCAGGGCAGGAGGTCTTCGGTATCAACCTCACGGCCAAAAGCGGCAAGACTTTCGCGGTGATTGGCGTCGACGGCTCCGGCCGGACGGAAGTGCTCCAGATGGCGGCTGGTCTTTTAAGCCCCACGGCTGGCCGTGTCGAGATTGGCACCCACAATCTGGAAGGGCTCTGTGAGGCCACGTTGGGCCGTCAGATCGCTTATGTGGGCGGTTCGGTTCACGTTTGGACCGGCACAATTCGCGACAACCTTTACTATGGTCTGCGCAACCGTCCGCTGGATGAGCCATCCAAAGAGCATGCTTCATCCTCGGAATATCGCCGCTGGATGGAAGAGGCGCGCGCCACTGCCAATCCGGAGTACAGTCTGGATGTGAACTGGCTGGACTATGACCGTGCTGGCGCAAAAGACACGGAAGAGCTTGATAACCGGGTTCTGGAGATCATCGAGGTACTGGGTCTGTCGAAGGATCTTTATCGCCTCGGCCTTCAATCCGTCATCGATCCAGAACACGACGCCGAGCTGGTACAGCGCATTCTGGATGCCCGGCACGTGCTTGCCGGAAAGGTTCAGACCGATCCGAAACTGCGCAATCTCGTTGAGCTGTGGGACATAGACACCTTCAACGCCTCTGCCAGCCTTGCGGAGAACCTGTTTTTCGCGGTTCCGAAAGACAGCTCACTGCAGCTTGAGGACGTGTTGAAGAACAAGCGGGCCGTCAAGTTCCTTGAAGACACCGGACTTGATGAGCGCCTTGTCGAGATCGGTAAGCAGATCGCTGAAATCATGATCGAGCTGTTCTCCGACGTGAGTGGCGACAGTGAACTTCTTGACACATATTCCTTTATTAAGCAGGAAGATTTGCCTGAGTTTGAGCGCATCCTGCGCCAGATGAAAGCGGGCAAGCTGCCGAAGAAGACCAGGATCGCGGACCGTAACCGCCTGATCAACCTGGCCTTCAAACTGGTGCCGTCCAAACACCGTCTCGGTGTCATGGATGATGCGTTGCAGGAAGAATTCGTCAAGCGCCGCAAGGAGTTCCGCGACCGCGTAGGGGCGGAAAACGACGTCATCACCTTCTTCGACAACGACACGTACATGCCAACGCTCACCATTGAGGACAACCTGCTGTTTGGTCGTCCGCGTCTCGACCGTCGTGATGCACGTCAGCGCATTGATGAAGTAGTGCGCGAGCTTGTGATGGAGTTGGGCTTGCGCCAGCCAGTGCGCCGCGCCGGGTTGGACTACCACGTAGGCGTGGCCGGGTCGCGCTTGTCTGCGCACCAGCGCCGCATGATCTGTGTGGCGCGGGCGCTCATGAAGTCGGCACCCATTACGATCTTGGACGACACCATTGCCGGTGTCACGGAAACGGACCGTGAATTGCGCAATGGCATTCGCAAACTGCTGGAAGGAAGAACGCTCATTTTCGGATCCACCAACGTTCCGGTAAAGGATGAATTCGATGCGTATATCCTCTTGGAAAACGGAAGGGTTTCGTCTTTCTCCTAAAAAGTTGTAGGGTTGAAGCAGTGAGTGAGTCCGAACCGTGTGGCCGATTGAAATCTTTCCGTTTGGGTGGAGGAAAATGAAGTGAGTATCGATACAGAAGTTGCAGCATTGAGAAAGGTGCCGCTGTTCTCAGGTATCGACCAGACCAAACTCCGCTTGCTGGCGTTCATCAGCGAGCGCATGGAGTTTCAGGACGGAGAGGACATGTGCGTTCAAGGAGATGTGGGCGACAGCGCTTTCATCATCCTGTCCGGTGAAGCCGCGGTGGTGGTGGACGGAGAACACGTGGCAACTGTGGGTCATCATGCCATTGTCGGTGAAATTGCGATCCTGTGTGATGTCCCAAGAACCGCTACATTGAGAGCAGTTGGGACAACAGACGTGCTGACCGTATCCAAAGACAATTTTCTTAAACTCTTGAAGGAGTTTCCGGAGATGTCGCTGGAGGTTATGAGGGTACTGGCGCAGCGTCTCGAAAAAACGACAAGAGATCTGGCCGACGCCAAGGCTCACTCCTGAGGCAAAAGGCTGGACGAAAGGATCGGGAAGGTAGTTTGGTGCACGAGTTTTCGCTAAAAATTTGGGGGGTGCGCGGCTCAACCCCAACGCCGGGGACGGGGACCCTGCGCTATGGCGGCGAAACGACCTGCTTTGAAATCAGAGCGGGTGATGACCTTATTGTTGTCGATTGCGGCTCTGGCGCGCGCAACCTCGGTTATGAACTGGTCAAAGGGCCAGGGCGTCCGGTGGACCTGTTCTTTTCGCACACTCATCTCGATCACATATGCGGCCTCCCGTTCTTCAAGCCAGCTTATGACCCGCGCTTTCACATCAAGGTTTGGGCAGGGTGTTTCAACCCTCACCGCGAACTGAAGGATGTGATCTGCCGCGTGATGTCTCCGCCTGTGTTTCCGATCACGGCGTCGAACCTGAAGGGCATCGAGTTTGGCGAGTTCATCGCAGGTAGCTGCATGGACCGGGACTCCGGCCTGCGCATATGCACCATGCCGCTCAACCATCCGGGGGGCGCATGCGGCTACAAGTTTATCTATGATGGCAAGTCCATGTGCATCATCACCGACCATGAAATGGGCGATGCGGAAATTGATGATGCTGTCGTGGAGTTTATTCGTGATGCCGAAGTTGTGATCTACGATGGCATGTACACCAGCGTAGACTACGAAAAATACAAAGGCTATGGCCATTCCACTTGGGAGCATGTGGTTGAGCAGTGCGTCAAGGCAAACGTCAAGACGCCGGTGATCTTCCACCACGACCCGACGCGAACGGATGACGAACTGGACGAAATTGGCATCGCAGCGAAGGAACGGCACCCGGGCGCTCTCATCGCCTCAGAAGGAATGGTGTTCCGCCCCTAGGCTTCCGGTTTTGTCACACTCTCAGTCTGTTGGCGTCAGATGTGCTCTGCGCGCAGGGCGTGGCCGTAAAGGTTAGAGCCAGTGTGAGTTGGGAGCCATCTGCATGCATCAGACCACCGGAGAGCAAATCTCCGAGCGCCTTCCAGAAGAAAAATCAATCCCAGAGCCCGCAGTCGCTCCCAAACGACGCATGCGCATTGTGTGGGAGAGCATCCTTGGCCCTCGCGTGACAGAGGGCGTTCTTCCCGCCCGTGTCCGTCAGGAAATTGCACGTCAGGAAGTGGCTGCCGAGCGGTTGATCGGCATCATCCAGCTTGGTGTCATCGTGTTTTTTGCGGTGCTTTATGCCATCGCACCGCGCGCCGAGGGCTCTGAAGGGTTCAATTTCGTGCCCTATGCCATAACCGGCTACTTCCTGTTCACGATCGTGCGCATTTACCTTTCGTTTCGCGCCGTGCTGCCGGATTGGTACTTGATCATCTCCGTTTGTGTGGACGTGGCGCTTTTGGTGGCCATCATCTTTTCCTTCCACATCCAGTATGGGCAGCACCCGGCGTTCTATCTCAAGACGCCCACGCTCATGTATGTTTTCCTCTTCATTGCGCTACGGGCCTTGCGGTTTGATCCCCGGTTCGTGCTCTGGACGGGCGCCGTGGCAACCGTTGGCTGGCTGGGGTTGGTGTCTTACGCCCTCATGTCGGAGATGGGCGCCATGAAGATCACCCGCAACTACGTGGACTATCTCACCAGCAACGCCATTCTCATTGGTGCAGAACTCGACAAGCTGATCATCATCATCTCTGTCACGGGCCTGCTGTCCTTGGCGTTGCTGCGCGGCCGGCGCATGCTGTTTGCGGCGGTCAGAGAGCATCTGGCGGTGGAGGATCTCAGCCGTTTCTTTGATCCTCAAGTCGCCAACTCCATTGTCTCGGCGGATGAAAAGGTGAAAGCCGGGCAGGGAATGATCCGCGACAGCGCCATTCTCATGGTCGACATCCGCAGCTTCACCTCAACAGCGGCAACCCTGACACCCCAGGCCACCATGCGTGTTCTGGCGCTTTACCAGCAGCTTGCAGGCAAGATCATCACCGAGGCCGGTGGGCAGATCGACAAGTTTCTGGGTGATGGCATTCTGGCCACCTTTGGCGCGGTTGAAGAAACCGAGGCCAATGAGGCCAAGGCCCTGGCCGCAGCTGTGGAGTTGAACCGGGTTCTCACGGCAGCTGCTCCCCAGTTTCGGGAGGCGGGCTGGCCATTGGATTTCCGCATCGGCGTTGGCGTGGCATCTGGCGAAGTGACGGTTGGCGTTGTTGGGGTCGACGATCGGCTCGAATTCACCGTGATAGGAGATGCGGTCAACCGCGCAGCGAAATTGGAGGACGCCAACAAGGCCGTGGGGTCTACGGTGCTCACTGACCGAACAACCTATGATGCCGCTGTAAAACAAGGATTTTCCGTAGCGGAATTGAACTTTAGGTCAGGTGAGGTTGCAGGAATCAATGGAACAGTAGAGCTTGTTGTTCTTGCGTAATTGTCCGAATTAGGGTCAATACGAAGATGGCCGTCGTTTTTGGGAGGGCCGATTAGAGAACAATGGGATTTTAGGGTCTATGAAACTCGATAATACTGTTTCTGCCGTCGTAACGGGAGGCGCATCTGGTCTTGGCGCAGCTACGGCACGCAAGCTCGCCAGCAGAGGCGTAAAGGTAACGCTATTTGACTTGAACGAAGAAGCCGGTCAGGCAATTGCGGAGGAAATCTCCGGCCTGTTCATCAAGGTTGATGTCACCAGCGAAGAGAGCGTGACCGCAGGTCTGAAAGCCGCGGAGCAGGCCCATGGCCCCACGCGTATTCTGGTCAACTGCGCTGGCATCGCCATCGGCATGAAGACAACCTCCCGCGGTGAGCATCACCCGCTGGAAAGCTTCCAGAAGGTCATCGACATCAATCTGGTCGGCTCTTTCCGCTGCCTCACCCACGCTGCCACTTCCATGGTTCAGCAGGAGCCAATCACTGACGATGGCGAGCGTGGCCTCATCATCTGCACGGCGTCCGTTGCCGCTTACGATGGTCAGGTCGGTCAGGCTGCCTACTCAGCCTCCAAGGGTGGCGTTGTCGGCATGACGCTTCCAATCGCACGCGATCTGGCAAAGTCTGGTGTGCGCATCATGACCATTGCACCGGGTATCTTTGAGACCCCGATGCTCGGGGGCATGCCGCAGGAAGTGCAGGACTCTCTGGCAGCTCAGGTGCCGTTCCCATCCCGTCTGGGAACGGGTGAAGACTACGCCAAACTCGTTGAGAGCATCTGCGAAAACACCATGTTGAATGGCGAGGTCATCCGTCTGGATGGGGCCATCCGCTTGGCACCGCGCTAAGCCAGCGCAGGGGAGATTGAGGAGGGCGGCACGCTGCCCTCTTATTTTTCGCTCGGTCCGGTGGAGATGGCAATGGTCACGTATTCCGATCAAACCCCAAAGCAGTTTGCTGGCGTTCTGCCTGAAGCAACCGATGTGCTCATCATCGGCGGGGGCGTGATCGGCATCAGTACCGCCTATCATCTGGCCAAGAAGGGCGTGAAGGTGGTGGTCTGCGAAAAGGGCCGCGTAGCCGGGGAGCAATCCAGCCGCAACTGGGGCTGGATCCGCCAGCAGGGGCGCGACCATGCCGAATTGCCCATCACCATGGAATCAAACCGCATCTGGCAGCAGCTCGTCACCGAGACCAACGAAGACCTCGGTTTCACTCAGCAGGGCGTTTACTATCTGGCCGAAAGCGAAAAGGACCTGGCCTCCTACGAAGCATTCATGAAGCTCGCCAAGGAGCATGGTCTTGATACCCAGATCCTCACCGAGAAACAGGTTCTGGAGCAGATTCAGGGGCGTCCAGGCAGGTGGCGCGGCGGCATGGTCACGCCCAGCGATGCCCGTGCGGAGCCGTGGCAGGCCGTGCCTGCAATCGCCCGCATTGCCGAACGCTTTGGGGTGACCATCGTCGAAGACTGCGCCGTGCGCACGCTGGACTTTGAAGGCGGCCAGCTCACAGGAGCGGTCACTGAGCAGGGCCGCATCAAGGCAGGGCGTGTCCTTCTGGCGGGGGGCGCTTGGTCCGCCTTGTTTGCAGACAACATGGGCGTGAAGATGCCCCAGCTTGCCGTGCGCGCCACTGTGGCCGCAACTGCTCCGGTAGAAAATGTGTTCAACGGCAACGCCGCAGACAGCAACTTCGCTTTCCGGCGGCGTATGGATGGCGGCTACTCGTTGGCCCTGTCCGATCTGCATAACCACTTCATCGGGCCTAGCTCCTTCAAGCACCTGTTCAAGTGGTTGCCGTCCTACAAGGTGTCCTTCAAAGGTGTTTCTCTGGGGCTCAAAGGGCCCAAGGGGCATCCGGATTCATGGGGGCACAAACGGTCATGGACCGGGAACGACGTCACCCCCTTTGAGAATGTGCGGGTCATGAACCCGCAGCCAGCACCTTCTGCAAAAACCACCATGCTGGCCCGGTTGGCAGATCGCTTTCCGCAGCTGGCAGGCACCCGGCTTGTCGAAATCTGGGCCGGGATGATTGATGCCATGCCCGACTTCATTCCGATCATGGATGAAGCGCCCAATCACAAGGGGCTGTTCATCGCCACCGGCTTTTCAGGTCACGGCTTTGGCATTGGCCCGGCGGCAGGGCGCATCATGAGCGATCTCATGGAAGGCAATCCGGCGGGTCATGACATGACCCGCTTCCGGTTCAACCGTTTCCATGATGGTTCAAAAATAGAACTGGGCCCTTTCCTCTAGAGGAGGAAAAGGCGCGTCTTTAAAAGAAATTCCTTAATTACCAGTAGAAAATCAGTGGCTGACCGTTTGTGTCGCTACGTAATTCATTACAATTGAAAATTGATTGGGTGATTCTACTGGGGGTTGAGGTTTTAAATGCTGGGTTTTTCGAGGATTATTATTGTTGCGGGCATAGCGGCACTTGCCGGATGTGCACCGCAACTGAAGTTGAATTTCGACAATGCAGAAACTGCGATGGGCTATGTCAACACCAAGGTGTATTCCCATGGGCAGGTCTTCATTTGGGACACGGAAGCGGAGTCTTTGACCCACGTTCTGGATATTCAAGCTGGTGACTTTGATACCAGCAACTCCGGAACAGTGGGCAGGCGCTATTCCAAGGCAGTCAATGGAGTAGATGCAGAAATCAGCGGGGTGCAACTCTCGCCGGATCTGCAGGCAAAGCTGGAAACGCGGGCCGCAAGGGAAACGGTCATTGAGCTTAATGATGTGGAGACGGTCCGGTTTGTTGACCCTCGATATGTCATGAACAGCCCGGAAATGGCGGCTTGGCGCATTGAAGAAGCGCAAATCCGCGGTGCAAACTCCCAGCGTTATCGCTATGTGCTGCTGTCGGGCATCGTGAATGCAAAGAAAGCGACCTTCAGTGTTGCCGGAACAAAGGGCGAGAAAAACGGGGTCGAGGTCACTCTTGGGGATACCACCTTCAAGCTCAATGTCATTGGCGAGAGCGTGGATCTTTGGGAAAACAGCAACGCACCGGTGCTGTACAACGTGAACGTTTTCAGGTTCCGCAAGGATCCTGAGGGAGCGACCGGCTATCGTTTTGACTACGACACCAGCTTCCCCAAAGAGGATTACATCGTCGCACTCAAGCGCAGCTAGAACCGCGCCGACGGCGCCAAAATGCATGAACAAAAGGCTCGGCGGTCATCCTGCCGGGCCTTCCTTGTATCGGCTTGCCCTATCGGCATGGTTCGAAAATTGAGATTGGACCGTTCCTTTAAAGAGATTAGTTCAATCGATCGATGGGGAATAAGCCGTACTGGCGGGTACACCTTTGCTTTGAAATGGTGTAGGGTTTCGAAAATTGCGGAAATAATCTTGAATTTCTAACAATGCTGCGCAAGCTGCTGGTTGGAAATCAACTCTAGAGGAAGCCAATGCCCAACTATCGCTCGCGTACCTCCACCCACGGCCGGAACATGGCCGGGGCTCGCGGCCTGTGGCGCGCCACCGGCATGAAGGATGACGACTTCGGCAAACCAATCATCGCGATTGTGAACTCCTTCACCCAGTTCGTGCCAGGTCACGTACACTTGAAGGATCTTGGCCAGCTCGTTGCCCGTGAAGTGGAGAAGGCGGGCGGTGTCGCCAAGGAGTTCAACACCATTGCGGTGGATGATGGCATCGCCATGGGGCACGATGGTATGCTCTACTCATTGCCGTCTCGCGAGCTGATTGCCGATGCGGCGGAATACATGATCAACGCGCACTGCGCGGATGCCATGGTTTGCATTTCCAACTGTGACAAGATCACGCCAGGCATGTTCATGGCCGCCATGCGCCTCAACATTCCTGCCGTCTTTGTTTCCGGCGGCCCCATGGAGGCCGGCAAGGTCACTCTGGCCAATGGCGAAGCCCGCAAGCTCGATCTGGTTGACGCCATGGTGGCCGCGGCCAGCGACTCCATGTCCGATGAGGACGTGAAGTCCATCGAAAGCGAAGCCTGCCCAACCTGTGGCTCTTGTTCCGGCATGTTCACGGCAAACTCCATGAACTGCCTGACCGAAGCGCTGGGCCTGTCTTTGCCGGGCAACGGCTCAACGCTGGCAACCCATGCCGACCGCAAGCGCCTTTTCATTGAAGCCGGTCACCTCATCGTGGATTTGACCAAGCGCTACTACGAGCAGGGCGATGAAAGTGTATTGCCGCGCAACATTGCCAGCTTCCGCGCCTTCGAAAATGCCATGACCATGGACATCGCCATGGGCGGGTCCACCAACACCATCTTGCACCTGCTCGCGGCCGCGCAGGAAGGCGAGATCGATTTCACCATGGATGATATCGACCGTCTGTCACGTTCCGTTCCCGTGCTCTGCAAGGTCGCGCCAAGCATCGAGAACGTCCATATGGAAGACATCCACCGCGCTGGTGGCATCATGGGTATTCTCGGCGAGCTGGACCGCGCAGGCCTTCTGCACACGGACGTGCCTACCGTCCACTCTGCCACCATGAAGGATGCGCTGGATCGTTGGGACATCATGCGCAACCCGTCAGACAGTGTGCGTGAGTTCTACACTGCAGCGCCGGGTGGCGTGCGCACCACTCAGGCGTTCTCGCAGAGCTCTCGCTATGCCGAGGGCGTTGATGACGACCGCGAAAACGGCGTTGTCCGCTCCAAGGAACATGCGTTCTCGCAGGACGGCGGTCTGGCCGTGCTTTATGGCAATCTGGCCATCGACGGCTGTATCGTGAAGACAGCAGGGGTGGATGAAAGCATCCTCAAGTTCACCGGTCCGGCGCGCATCTTTGAAAGTCAGGAAAAGGCTGTCAGCGACATTCTCACCGGCAAGGTCAAAGCGGGCGATGTTGTCATCATCCGCTACGAGGGGCCGCGCGGTGGGCCGGGCATGCAGGAAATGCTCTACCCAACCAGCTATCTGAAGTCCAAGGGTCTGGGGGCTTCCTGTGCGCTCATCACCGATGGTCGCTTCTCTGGTGGCACCTCCGGTCTGTCCATCGGACACGTCTCCCCAGAGGCGGCTGAAGGCGGCAACATCGGCCTCGTGGAAGAGGGGGATATGATCTACATCGATATCCCGAACCGCATCATTCGCATGGAGGTTTCCGACGAGGTGCTGGCCGAGCGCCGCGCGGCGATGGAAGCCAAGGGCGATGCCGCTTGGAAGCCGCTTGAAAAGCGCAAGCGCAAAGTCTCCACGGCGCTGAAGGCCTATGCCAAGATGACAACCAGCGCGGCTATGGGTGCCGTGCGCAAGGTGGACTGAGCGTCCGCTTGAGACCTTGAAAAAGCAAAAAGCCGGGAACTCCCATCCCCGGCTTTTTTGTTGTGTCAGTACAGCTTCTCTTTTTGAAACCAGGCGAAGCTGAATGCGCGATCTGCAACCAGCGCCCCAATGGCAGCACCCATGAGGTACTCCGCCGGGCCGGTGAATTGCATCGCAAATAGCAGTCCAACAGTGATGAACGCACCCGCTGCCATGCCACAAAGTGCGAGTGCTTCCTTGTTTTTCACGAGAGATGCCCCCCTCATTTCCCTTGGCACATCCCAGCCTGAGCCCACAGGAGTTAATGAAAACTCACTAAAGATGGTTAACTGGGCCTCGGAACAATACTAGGGAAAATCAGTGGCGGATTTCCGCCAATGAGTGCATGTAGGCTACATCCGTGTTTTTCTGTAGATAACCGCCTGGTCGATCACGTTACGGATGATTGCATGGCCTGCATCCTGATCCAGAGACATGATTGATTCTGGATGGAACTGAACCGCGCTGATCGGCAGGCTCTCGTGTTCAATGGCCATCACCACTCCGTCTTCGGTTTCAGCGGTCACTTTCAGCTCAGCCGGCAGCGTGTCCCGTTTGGCAAACAGGGAGTGGTAGCGGCCCACCGTTACAGGTGATGCAAGGCCGGCAAACACCTTGGAGCCTTCGGTGAATGTGACCGGAGACGGTTTGCCGTGCATAGGCACATCAAGCTGCCCCAACGTACCGCCGAAGCTTTCCGTAAGCGCCTGAAGACCGAGGCAAACGCCGAAGATTGGCAGCTCACGTGCACGCGCCTTGGCAATGGTCGCTGTGCAGTCGAAGTCCTTTGGAGATCCGGGGCCGGGGGAGAGCACCACCAGATCCGGTTTCACCTCATCAAACACTTCTTCCGCAACCGGCGTGCGGTATGTCACCACTGTTGCGCCCGTCTGCCGGAAGTAATTGGCCAGCGTATGGACGAAACTGTCCTCGTGGTCCACCAGAAGGATTTTCAAGCCTGCTCCCGGCTTTGCGGCTTCAGCCTTTGCTTCCGGCGCAAGCGCCAATCCGGCCTCGCGCACGGCAGCGCGCATGGCAGAAGCCTTCAGCTCTGTCTCGGCCTCTTCATCCTCCGGGATGCTGTCATAAAGCAGCGTTGCACCGGCACGTATCTGCGCCACGCCGTCCTTGATGCGCACGGTGCGCAGGGTCAGGCCGGTGTTCATGTCGCCGTTGAACAGCACAGCGCCAATGGCGCCGCCATACCACGCCCGCGGGCTTTTCTCATGGTCCTCGATGAACTGCATGGCCCAGCGCTTCGGCGCGCCGGTCACAGTCACTGCCCAGGTGTGTGAGAGGAATGCATCCAGCGCGTCTTTGTCAGGCAACAAGGTGCCCTCGATATGGTCCACCGTGTGGATCAGCCGGGAGTACATCTCGATCTGCCGACGGCCGATGACCCGCACGGACTCCGGCACGCAGATGCGGCTCTTGTCGTTGCGGTCCACGTCGGAGCACATGGTCAGCTCGGCTTCGTCCTTGGCGGAGTTCAGCAGCTTGCGGATTTGCGCTTCGTCCTCAATGGCGTTTCGGCCCCGGCGAATGGTGCCGGAAATCGGGCAGGTTTCCACCCGGCGGCCACCCGTGACGCGCACATACATTTCGGGCGAGGCACCCACCAGATATTCGCTCTCCCCCAGATTGATGAAGAAGGAATAGGGGGATGGGTTGATCTGCTGCAGGCGGCGGGAAACCGCAGAAGGCGGGTTTTCACAGACCTCATAAAAGGTCTGGCCTGGCACCGTCTCAAACAAGTCACCCCGGCGGAAATACTCCACGGCCTTATGCACCAGCTGTGCATATTCGCCCGGTTCGTGATCCCCGCGTCCCGGTGTTTCACCTGCTGGAACATAAGGGGTTTCTTCCCCGGTCCGTGCAAGGCCTTCCGTGGACTGGCCGTCAACCTCAAACTCATATTCCAGCACATGGGCTTTACGGCCATAGTGGTCCACGATCAGGATTTCGTCAGGCAGGAACAGCACCATGTCACGCTGGTCGCCCGGACGGTCCAGCTTCAGGTTGATGGGCTCGAACTGGAATGTCAGGTCATAGCCAAACGCCCCATAAAGCCCGAGCTGGTCATCGTCGCAGCCAAACAGCTCGATGAGCGTGCGCACAACCGAGAACGTGGAGGGCTGACGGGAGCGTTCCTCCTCCGTGAAGGCACGATCAGGGACCTTGATGGTCAGATCGATGCGGCTGCCTTCGGCCGTGAAGCTGTCAATGTCAGGGTGATCTTGCAATGCCTTTTGAATAACCGGCATCAAGACTTCACCGCGCTGGTTGAGCGCACGGATCATCACCGCCCGGTCGTTGCTCTCCAGAAGCAGCGGGGGGTTGGCGAGCGCCATATCCCAGCGGGTGTAGCGGCCCGGATACTCATAGGAGGACGAAAGAACAGCACCGCGCTGCCGATCCAGCCGATCCATCCACTCAGACGTGCCTGCTTCGTAGTTCGCTGGGCGTGTCTTGCGGCGAATTGTGATGCCGCCTTTGGTCAGGTAAGTCTGTGCCGCCAAGTCTGGCATTTCTCAACTCCAACTGGTTGGCCGCGCCCTGCAAAACATGCGAAAAACAGGCGCCAGATACAACAAAACCGCCTGCGAAGGAGCGCGGCGGTTTCTGTTCAACTTGTCAACTCAGGACATGCGTTGTCAGGGGCCGCCGTTAAGCGCGCCACCAACCCTGCAGAATCTGATGCGACAAAATAATCATGGCAAACTGCTTACAACAGAGCACAGAAAGAGGCAACGCCCTAATCTGTCAGGCCCCCGCCTGCTGAACAGCTATGTGGGGCCTGCTTTGCCCGCAGTCCATCGCTACGGGGGCATGGTCCTGCCATGGGGCCACCTCACGCAAATGTGCGCCTGCCCCTTGTTGTGTGGTTTAAGTAGTTTCCGATAGGTTAGGTCTGTCGGCTTTTGCCCATGCCAAGCGCCGCATCAGCATCTAACGAAGAAGCGAGATCCCAATGAGATCAAATGACATGAACCGCCGCAGGTTTCTCGTAGCCGCAGGGGCCGCCGGGCTGGTGCTGACCCAAAGCCCCCTTGCGCTCACGCTCCCGGCACAGGCCAAGGGCCTTGCCCCAACGCCCACCATGCGCGGCGGGGCCAACAACTACCGCCCCAATGCGCCCCTCGTGGACCGTTTGGGCTCCGGGTTCTGGGTCACCGGCACCGTTCGCCGGGCAGGGGATGGCGCACCGCTTTCCGGCGTGCGTATTCAGATTTGGGCCGCAACCACAATCGGCGGAGAGCGCGAGCCGCGAAATCACGGCAGCGTGCTGACCGCCGCCGATGGCACCTTCCGGCTGGAGACCGAGCAGATTGTTCCAAACTTCGGTGAGCCGCACGCCCACCTTGCCTATGATGATGGCGCTTTCAAAACCGTGTTCTTGCGCCCGGTCATGCCAAGTGCCCGCGACACCTCAGTAAACGCGGATTTCGTTTTGGCTCCGGCCTGACGGGATTTTCGAAAGGAACATGGCCAAACAGCACAAGAACCTCGTCAGTTTTGGCATCTGGACAGGCATCGCGCTTCTGGTGGCGGTGCCGGTCGCTCTTGCCACCACAAGCCCCTATCTTGGCTACCGCAGCATGGCCTACATCATCGGCGGCTTCGCTGGCATTGCGGCGCTTGCCCTGTTCTTGCTGCAGCCCTTGCTTGCCCTTGGCGCGCTGCCGGGGGTGAACAAGGCGCACAGCCGTTTGTGGCACCGCTGGGTCGGTGCCAGCATTGTGGTGGCCGTGCTGCTTCATGTGGGCGGGCTCTACCTCACCAGCCCGGCGGACACAGTGGATGCGCTGCTGCTGGTCTCTCCCACCGCTTTTTCCATCTATGGCGTCATCGCCATGTGGGGCGTTGTCTTCACGGCAGTGCTTGTGGTTTGCCGCCGCCGGTTGCGGCTGCGCTACTCCACTTGGCAGCTTGTTCACAATAGCCTTGCACTCGTGGTGGTCATCTCCACCGTCATCCATGCCGTGATGATCCAGGGGGCAATGGAAGAGGTCTCCAAATGGGTGCTGTGCGTGGCAGTTCTCGCCACAACCACAGGCGCTCTGGCCCTCCATTGGGTGGTGAAACCCCTCTCACGACGGCGAAGGTTGGACCGCAAGGCCCTCTCAGACTAACCGGAAACACCCGCGCCCTCCGCCCCGCAGCAGCACAGCACCAATCCGGTATAAAGTGCGATCCTCAACCCCATCCTCCCCACTGGCGTCATGCCGGACAAGGGGAGCGCAGCGAGCCGCCGATCCGGTATCCAGTGTAATGTTGTCGATCCCTATCACCCCCCTCGGATGTCACACCGGACAAGGGGAGCGCAGCGAGCCGCTGATCCGGTATCCAGAGCTACAGGACACTGCGGGTGGGGTGACCGCCCGACTGGATCCCGCATCAAGTGCGGGATGACGGCGAGGTGTGTTGTTGGGTGGGCGTTTGGTGTGTTGCTGGGTGACGCAGTAGTATGTCGATAGGCGTTTTCGCCCTCACTCACTATGCCTGAAACGTCCTGAAAGACCTCCCACATCCATCCACCCCACCGGCGTCATACCGGACAAGAGGAGCGCAGCGAGCCGCTGATCCGGTATCCAGAGCCACAGAGCGCGGCGGGTGGGCAGTCACCCGACTAGATCCCGCATCAAGTGCGGGATGACTGTGAGGTGTGTTGCTGGGTGGGCGTGGTGATGTTAGGCAATGCTGCCAGCCTTCAAGAGATCTTGTTCCATAGAGACAGCGAGCGCCTGAATTGCTGGCGCTTGGCCCTTTCAGCGCCAGTGCGATCCTCAACCCCATCCTCCCCACCAGCGTCATACCGGACAAGGGGAGCGGAGCGAACCGCCGATCCGGTATCCAGAGCTACAGGGTACGGTGGGTTGGGCGCTCGCCCGGCTGGATCCCGCATCAAGTGCGGGATGACAGTGGTGGTCTGAGGCAATGCTGCCAGCCCT